>DASTYL010000178.1:0-26383 GCA_035764975.1 Gemmatimonadaceae bacterium
GGGCTCCGTCAAGGCGCGCCGCGCCGAGCGGCATGCGACGTCGGACTGGATGAAGCTGGAGCAGGAGCGCGGCATCTCGGTCACGTCCAGCGTGATGCAGTTCGTCTATTCCGGCTACCAGATCAACCTGCTCGATACGCCCGGGCACGAGGACTTCTCCGAGGATACCTACCGGACGCTGGTCGCGGCGGACAGCGCGGTGATGCTGCTCGACAACCGCAAGGGCGTCGAGGAGCGGACGCGGCAGCTCTTCGAGGTGTGCAAGCGGCGCCGCACGCCGATCTTCACCTTCGTGAACAAGTGCGACCGCGTCGGGGAGGATCCGCTGAAGCTGATCAGCGACGTGGAAGCGGACCTCGGGATCTCCTGCCACCCGATCACGTGGCCGATCTTCCGCGATGACATCTTCGTCGGGGTCTACGATCGCCGGCAGCGGCAGATCCATCTCTTCGACCGGGGCACGGACCACGGCGCGAGCCAGGCCGCGGTGACGGCCGGCGCCCTCGACGCGCCGGAGATTCGCGGGCTGCTGGGCGAGAAGGCCCACGATCAGCTCATGCACGACATCATGCTGCTCGACGAAGCGGGTCATCCCTTCGATCACGAGGCCGTGCTCACGGGCGAGCTCAGTCCGGTGTTCTTCGGCAGCGCGCTGACGAACTTCGGCGTCGAGCCGTTCCTTCGCGAGTTTCTCGAGCTCGCGCCGCCGCCGCTGCCGCGGGAGAGCCTCCAGGGCACGGTGTACCCCACCGACGACGCGTTCACCGGCTTCGTGTTCAAGATCCAGGCGAACATGGACCCGCGCCACCGCGACCGCGTGGCGTTCCTGCGCGTCTGCTCGGGCAGGTTCGTCGCCGGGATGGACGTCACGCACGTCCGGACGGGCAAGACGATGCGCCTCGCCGCGCCGCAGCAGTTCCTGGCACGCGAGCGTTCGGCGGTGGAAGAGGCCTGGCCGGGTGACGTGATCGGCGTGCACGACCGCGGCACGCTGCGCATCGGCGATTCGCTGTCGTCCGGTGCGCCGGTGGAGTTCCAGGGCATCCCGCGCTTTGCGCCGGAGCATTTCGCGCGCGTCGTGCTGCTCGACCCCATGAAGCGCAAGCAGCTCGATGCCGGCCTTCGGCAGCTCACGGAGGAAGGCGCGGCGCAGGTGTTCTTCACGTCGGCGACGGAGACCGTCAGCCCGACCCCGATCGTCGGCGCCGTCGGGCAGCTCCAGTTCGACGTGATGCTGCACCGGCTCGAGCACGAGTACGGCGTCCGCTGCCGCCTCGAGCGCATCAGCGGCCGCTATCCGCGCTGGGTCGTCGGCCCGATCGAGGAGATCGAGCGCATCGCTCGCGAGCGCGGCCGGATGCTGCTGTACGACGTGAAGGGCCTGCCGCTCCTGCTGTTCGAGGACCAGTGGGGGATGCGCTGGGTCATGGATCGCGAGACGGACATCCAGTTCCACGAAGTGGCGCCGTAGCCGCGCCGGGCCCGCCACTTGCACGCCGCGGGGCGATGATGAGCCAGACGGCCGAACGCCCCGAGACGCCCGCTGCCGATCCCGATCGCGAGTTCGGGGTCGCGCTCGCCCGGGCGTTCGGCGGGGCCATCATCTTCGGGCTCCCGCTCCTGATGACGATGGAGATGTGGACCCTGGGGGCGACCATGTCGCCGATGCGGCTCGCGCTGTTCGCGCTGCTCTGGCTGCCCCTGCTCGTCGGCCTGTCCGCCGTCGCGGGATTCGAGCGGACGCTTCGGCTCAAGCATGACGCGCTCGATGCGTTCGTCGCGATCTTCGTCGGCATCACCGCCGCCGTCGTCTTCCTCTCGCTGCTCGGCGTCCTGCAGGAGGCCGCGACGGCCCGGGAGCGCGTCGGGATGATCGTGCTCCAGGCCCTCCCCGGCAGCATGGGGGCGCTGCTCGCCGTGAGCCAGCTCGGCACGTCGGAGGAGCGGGAAGAGGAACAGGAGAAGCGCCAGGACACCTGGGGCGGTGAGTTGCTGCTCATGGCCGTCGGCGCCCTTTTCCTCGCCTTCAACATCGCGCCGACGGAGGAGATCACCCTGCTCGCGCTGAAGATGACGCCCACCCATTCCGCGGTCGCGATCCTCGTGTCACTCGGATTGATGCATGCATTCGTGTACGCCGTCGAGTTCTCGGGGCAGGCGGCGATCCCACCGGGGACGCCCTTCGCGAGCGTCTTCCTCCGCTACACGGTCGTCGGCTACGCCATCGTGCTGGTGATCTGCGCGTACACGCTGTGGACCTTCGGTCGGCTCGACGGGCTGGCGGCCGCCGAAGTGCTTTCGCTCGTGATCGCCCTCGGGTTGCCTGGCGCGGTCGGCGCCGCCGCTGCGCGGCTGCTGCTATGACCGCCAAGGAAGAGCACATCTCGCCGTGGGAGTGGCTCGCCGGTGCGCTGGGTGCGGTCCTGATCGTGGCCGCCCTCGTCCTGCTGGTCTTCGAGGAACGCCGGCCGTCGACGCCCCCCGACGTGATCGTGCGATTCGACTCGGTGTCTTCGGCACGCAACGTCTTCGTGGCGCACTTCACCGCGGAGAACGACGGCTCGTCGCCCGCATCGGAGATCGAGATCGAGGGCACGCTCGCGGACGGGAAGGACACGATCACCGCACGCGCGACGGTGCCGTACCTTCCCGGCGGCTCGCACCGCAGCGGAGGGCTCTTCTTTCCGGTCGACCCCCGCACGCGCACGCTGCGGATGCGCGCCCTCGGCTACGAGGCGCCCTAGGCGCGGGGGCTCATCGTCCGGCCGGCCGGAACCGGCGCGGAGTGCAGCGCGTCGAGGGCGGTGACCGCCGTCTTCTCGGGCAGGGACGTGAGCACCGCGATCGTGTCGCCGCCGGTCCACGTCTCTTCCGCCGTGATGAGCTCCACGCTGCCGCCGCGAACGCGCGCGATGGGGATCATCGTGTCGGGGAGGTCGGAGGGCCGCACGGCGCCACGCCGCTCGCCGCCGGCGGGAACGTAGTAGTCGAACACGCGCGCGTTGCCGGCGGCGAGCGCGCCCTCCCAGGCGCGGACGTCCACCGGACGCCCGAACGCGATGCGGCCGCCCACGCGCTCGAGCAGCCGTTCGCCGACTCCCTGCTCGGGGCGCCCGAGGGCCGGGTAGGCGCGCGTGACGCCGAACGCATCGGTCGCGATGTGCGCGGCGAGCGTGTTCACCTCGGAGTTCGGCGTCGCGGCGACGAGCGTCTCCGTCTCCTGGAGCTGCGCATCCGCGAGCACGTCCTCGTCGAGCGCATTGCCTTCACGCGTCTCGAAGCCGGCCTCGCGCGCCAGGTACACCAGCGCCGGGTTGCGGTCGACGACCGACACCGGACGGCCGTGGCGCCGGAAGGTGTCGGCCACCGCGAGCCCAAGCGGTCCCGCGCCGATGACGACGACGCGGCGCCCCGCCATGCTCTGGAGGCCGAGCAGCCGCGCGACCGTGGAGGCGGTGAGCCCCTGCAGGGTCACCGTCATCGCGATCGTGAGGAAGGTGATCGCGAGCACGCGATTGCCCTCGACGAACCCGGCCTGCGTGAGCGTGAACGCGAAGAGCGAGGCCACCGACGCCGCGACGATCCCGCGGGGGGAGATCCACGAGATGAACGCCATCTCCCGCCACGTGAGCGTTCCCTTGCGCAGCGAGATCCATACGCTGAGCGGCCGCACGACCAGCATCAGGGCGACCACCGTCAGGAAGCCGCGCCATCCCTCCTCCACGACGACCGACAGCGGCAGGTTCGCGGACAGCAGCAGGAACAGCAGGCTGATGCCGAGCACCGTGAGCTGCTCCTTGAAGTGGCGGATGCGCCGCTCCTCCGGCACCGCGCCGCGCTGCATGGCGAGCCCCATCGCGACCGAGGCCATGATCCCGGACTCGCTCGCGAAATACTCCGACGCCGCGAACGTCGCCCAGACCGATGCCAGCGTGACGAGATTCGCGAGCTCGTGCGGGATGAGCTTCGTCCGCTTGAGCAGGAGCGACAGCGCGGCGGCGCCGGTGACGCCCGCGACGCCGCCGATCAGCAGGCGGCCCACGTACGCCCACGCACCGCTCAGGAAGCCGATGGGGTGCACCCCCTGGATCCCGAGCACGATGTCCACGACCGCCACGGCGAGCACGGCACCGATCGGATCGATGATGATCGCCTCGCCCTCGAGTACCGTCTTGACGTGCCGTGGCAGGGGCACGCGTCGCAGCAGCGGCTGCACGACGGTGGGGCCCGTGACCGTCATCAGCGCCCCGAACACGATGGCGACGGGGAGCGACAGTCGCGCCACTCCCCACGCCACGAGC
The DNA here is from genome assembly GCA_035764975.1 of Gemmatimonadaceae bacterium. Classification (GTDB taxonomy): domain Bacteria; phylum Gemmatimonadota; class Gemmatimonadetes; order Gemmatimonadales; family Gemmatimonadaceae; genus JACDHQ01. The sequence continues at coordinate 4,302 of DASTYL010000178.1, forward strand.
GTCGCGCCGATCCACGAGACGATGACGCCGATCGTGACGAGGTTGCGCACGTCGCGCGCGGTCTGCTTCAGGTCCCCCAGCCGGAGGTTGAGCGCACCGTCGAACAGGATGACGGCGACCGACAGCTTCACGAGCACCGACAGCCCGCTACCGAGGGCGCTGGGCTGCACCCATCCCAGCCCCGAGGGGCCGAGCAGCATCCCCATGACGAGCAGCGGCACGATCGCCGGGATGCGCCAGCGATGACCGAGCACCTGGGCAAGGAGCCCGGCAGCGGCGGCCCAGGCGATGGTGAGGAGTGCGGGGTCGACGTGCTGCATCGCGGAATGCTAAGGGCCGGGTCGGCCGGAGGGTAACCCCGTGCCGCGCCGGGGGATGCACCGAAGTTGCGTCCGGTATGGCAAAGCATCCCGATCCTGGCGGGCCGTGCGGAGCGCGATTTGCCTACGCGGGACTGCGCACCGCCGCACCATCGCCCACAGAACGCCAATGTCTCGTCCCGCCAGCCGCTTCGTCGTCCTCGCCGCCGCGCTCCTCGCGTGCGGGCAGCCGGGTCGCCCGGAGCTTCCGACCCCCCAGGAACGGATGGTCGTCGCAGGCTACGTCGCCGGCTGGAAAACCGGCCCGGCCGGCGCGCGCATCGGGGAGATCGCGGGAGAGCATCTGACGCACGTGATCTATGCCTTCGGCCTGATCGGCGAGGACGGGCGGGCGGTGCTTCGCGATCCGTGCGTGGACATCGGTCGCTGCGCGACCGCCGAGGATTCGGCGGGCGCGGGCGCGGGGGGCAACTTCGCGCAGCTTCGCCGGCTCGAGGCACGTCATCCCCACCTGCGAACGCTGATCGCGCTCGGCGGCTGGACCGGGTCCGGCCGGTTCTCCGACGTCGCGCTCACCGACACGTCGCGCCGGCGGTTCGTGGAATCGGTGATCGATCTCTACATCCGGCGACACCCCGGCCTGTTCGATGGCGTGGATGTGGACTGGGAGTATCCCGTGGCGGGCGGACTCGCCACGAACGTGACGCGTGCGCAGGACCGTTACAACTTCACGCTGCTGCTCGAGGAGTTCCGGCGGCAGCTCGACGTGCAGGGCGAGCGTGACGGCAGGCGTTATCTGCTCACCGCCGCGACCGCGGCAGGGCCGCGGACCATCACGGACCTCGAGCTGGTGCGCGTGTCGGAACTGGTCGACTGGTTCAACGTGATGACGTACGACTATCACGTCGGCAGCCGCATCGCGCACTTCAACGCGCCGCTGTTTCCGGCGGAGGATGATCCGACGCCGTTCTGGACCGTCGACGCCACGCTGCGACGCTACCTCGAGGGCGGCGTGCCGCGCGCCAAGTTCGTGCTCGGCATCCCGTTCTTCGGCCGCGCATTCGGGGGCGTGGATGCAGCGAACGCGGGGCTGTTCCAGCCCGCGGACACGGCAGCCCCGGCACCCTGGGACAGCGGCCTCGATTACCGGGGGCTGACCGGCCGACAGCCGGAGGCCAACGGCTTCACGCGCCACTGGCACCCGGTCGCTCGCGTCCCGTGGCTGTACAACCCCGCGCTGCGCGTATGGATCACGTACGACGATCCCGAGTCGATCCGCGAGAAGGGGACCTACGTCCGCCGCCACGGGTTGCGGGGGGTGATGGCCTGGGAGGTCATGGGGGATGACGGCACCCTGACCAGGGCGATGGCCGGCTCGCTCCGCGACGAACGCCAGCAGCCCTGACGGCCGGGCCGGGGCTGCCACGGCGCAGCCCCGAATGTCGGACGGAAAGCGCGGTCAAACCCTGACACTGGGAGCCGCGCCGGTCGCCCAATATCGAAAAAGGCGATCGCAGGAGGAGCCCCGATGCCGACCCCGACCCCGCATTCCGACGCGCTGCATCCGGTGCCGGCGCGGGCCCCGGTGCACATCAGCCCGGAACCGTGTGCGGACCCGATTCTCATCGCGACGGCCCGCAATGCGAGCCGCGACGCCGTGATGCGCATGGCGTGGGCGCTCGCCGCGCGGACCCATGCAGGACTGCAGATCGTGAACGCGGCGGAGGATGCGCCCGCTGTCCAGCTCGCGGTCGAGGGCGAAGTGGACCAGAAGGCGGATCAGCTGCTCGCGCATGCCGCGCGCAGCGGCCACGCGCGCCTCGTGCTCGTCGGTCGCGGCCGGCGGGGCTCGGTGGACCGTTCCCGGAGCGACGCCACGGTGCTGCGACTCCTGCGGCAGCTCGACGCGCCGGTCTATGCCATCGATCCCGAGGCCGGTGCCCTGGCGCGCCGGGTGGTCGTCGGCATCGACTTCAGTGAGTGCGCGACACACGCCGCACAGATCGCACTCGATCTCGTCGCGCCCGACGCCACGGTCACCCTCGTGCACGTCTGGACGCCCTCCGGCGAGATGACGCACTGGGAGCGGACGTACGAGAGCGCGATTCCGTCGCTCTTCGAGATGGTGCGTCCCCGGCTCACCGCGGGTCCGCAGGTCCGGATCGACACGCTCACGCTGGCGAGCGAATTTCCGAGTGTGGCGCTGGCCGACGTGGCGCGGCGCGCCGGTGCGGATCTCGTCGTCGCCGGCACGCAGGGGCAGGGGATGGAGAACCGCGTTTCCATCGGGAGCGTCGCCACGGGGCTGCTGCGTGCCGCGCCCTGCTCCTATCTCTGCGCTCCGCCGGCGTCCGTGCCCTGCAGCACTGGGCCGCGGGAACTCTTCCGTCCGGCGTGACGCTGCGCAATTCGGAACGATGCGGGCGGGGGATCCGTGGGAATCTTCCGCCCGCTCTTCGCCGGGTCAGTGCCGGCGGTCGAACACGTAGGTGCGCGAACCGACCCGCCGGTCGGCGACCGCACGCGCGAGATCCGTCGTCGAGAGAATGCCGATGAGCTCCCCGCGATCCATCACGAGGAGCCGATGGACATCGGCGGATCGCATGCGTTCCGCGGCGGCGAGGACGTCTGCGGTCGGCGGAAGCGACAGGATGTCCTGCGTCATCACCTCGGCGACGGTGTGCCCGTTCAGCGCGATCGCCGTCTCGCCGGCGCCGTCGGAGAAGAAGTCGACCGTGTCGGCGTCGGAGAACGCCCAGCGCTCGGCGAAGAACGAGGCGGCGTCGTCGCTGTCGTCCCAGTGCGAGAGCGTCTCGGGCGTCTCCCAGTCGCCGTCGTCGTCGACGGCGGCCGGGTGTGGGTCCGGTGCCGAGGCCGCGAACGAGAGGATGTCGCTCGTCGAGACGACCCCGACGACACGATGCCCCTCGACGACTGGCGCGCCGCCGATATGCCGGCGTGCGAACAGCTCGGCTGCTTCCCGCAGGGAGGTGGTCGGGTTGACCGTGACCACATCGGTGCTCATGATGTCCTGAACTCGAAGCATTTGTGTCTCCCGGGTCTGCGACGCAACGCCACGCGCGGCCGTCGACTTCTCACGTCGCAACGTTGCCCGGGCCGGGCGCGGGAACAGTCGGTGAAGGGCCCACAGTCGATGGGAGAACCCCCGATATGGCCCGGCCGCTTTCGGCGACATGGTGCGGGGCGACAGGTTCGCGACGGACTGCAGACCGATGACAGGAGAGGCGGGCGTGGGAGAGATCGTGGAAACGGGCAGGGAAGGCGAGCCGGCGGTCGTCACGGGGCACCCGGCGCTCGACACCCCGCTGTCGATTGCCCGTCACTACCTGGGCGATCTCGTGTACGGGGCGATCGACGGGATCGTCACGACCTTCGCCATCGTCGCCGGGGTGGTGGGCGCGTCGATGTCACGCCGGGTGATCATCATCCTCGGCGTCGCGAACCTGCTGGCGGATGGCTTCTCGATGGCGGCGAGCAATTTCCTCGCAATTCGCGCCCGCGCCGCGGTGGACACCGCCGAGGGGCGGCAGATCGCGGAGCCGTTCGCGCTGAAGCACGGGCTGGCGACGCTCGTGGCGTTCGTCGTCGCCGGCTCGGTGCCGCTGATCACCTTCGTGTTCAACCTCGCCCCCGATTCGCAGTTCGGCATGACGGTCGCGATGACGCTCGGCGCGCTCTTCGCCGTGGGTGCGGCGCGAAGCAAGATCGCGGGGGAGCGGTGGTGGGCGAGCGGGGTGGAGATGCTGCTCGTCGGCGCGGTTGCCGCGGGGGTGGCGTACGGCATCGGCCGGTTTCTGGCGACGTTGACCGGCGGGCACGGCGCAGCGTGAGGTAACCTGATGTTTCCGGCAGGTGCGCGGAGCGACGCGCGCCCGCCGCGGCGGACCTGGCCGCGAAGCTCGCACCCGGAGTCCGGCATCGCCTGACGGCCGTCGCATCGCTGCCTGACACCGGGCAGCACCCGATCCCCCGAACGTAGCAGCCCGCGTCGAATCGCGTGCGCAGGAGTCGCTACGGCGGAGGATTCATGGGTAGTCCTGCCGATGTCACGCCGCAAACCCGCTACACACCGCATGCCATGACGAGCGCCCTGACGGGCAAGCCCGTCCTCGTCGCGTCGGACGGCAGCGCCGGTGCGAACGCCGCCGCGCGCGTCGCGGCCGCGATCGCCGCCAAGCACGGCGCGGTGCCGCAGGTCGTCCGTGCATACGACACGAGCAGGACCGCCCTGCCGGGCCCCATCACCTCCATGCTGGCGGCCGCCGACGCCATGATGGACCCGCGCGTGCACGAGCCCCAGCGCAACGTCGTCCGCACGGAGCTCCGCGCCTTGTTCGGCCGCGAGATGCACTGGCCTGTGCACATTCACGCGGGGACGCCCGCCGGTGTGATCGCGCGCGAGGCCGTGGAGACGAACGCCGCGCTGATCGTGATGGGCATGCGCCGGCACGGCCTCTTCGACCGTGTCGTGCACGATGAGACCACGCTCAACGTGATGCGTGCCGCCCCCTGCCCGGTGCTGGGCGTCGCGCCGTCGCTCACGGTGCTGCCGCGATCGGCCGTCGTCGGGATGGATTTCTCACCGGCCGCGTGGCAGGCCGCACGGCTTGCGCTCGACCTGCTGGATTCCCACGGCACGCTCGTGCTCGTGCACGTCACCGGCGTTCGCGAGGAAGGCGGCCCGCCCCGGCCGGCGTCGGCGCCGTACGAGATCGAGGCGGAGCTCGATCGCGTGGTCGCCGATCTCTCACCACCCGCGGGAGTCACGACGACCCGCCTCCAGTTCGACGGCTCGGCGCTGCCATCCACCGCCGCGGCGCTGCTGGCCGTCGCGGGCGAGCACCTCGCAGACCTCGTCGCGGTCGGCAGCCGACGCGCACCGTGGCTCGAGCGCACGCTCGCCGAGAGCGTGTCCACGGACCTCGCACGCGACGGGAGGCACACGCTGCTCGTCGTCCCGCCGCTCCATCCCGCGTGAACCCGGTCGCCGGAGGCCTGATGCCGGGCACCACCTCCTCAGCTCCGTCCGGTCCGCCGGCTGCCGCGCGGCCACGGACCGGCACGGGCCCCGTCCTGCTGGCCACCGACGGGCGCGACTCGACCGACGCCGCGATCGCCGTCGCCATCCGCGCGGCGAAGCGGCTCGGCGTCGCCGTGCAGCCCATCGCCGTGCTGCGGCCCGTGCCGGCATTCCGGATCGGCGGCGAGCTGCCGCAGCTTCCGCTCGATTACGAGCGGACGCGGCGCGCGGAGATGCACCGCGAGGTCACGCGCCGCCTCGAGCCGGTGTTCGGCAGCGCGGGCGAGTGGCAGCTCGAGTTCCGCACGGGAGCTCCGGCGGTGGAGATCACCCGGGCCGCGCGGGAGCTGGACGCGCCGCTCATCGTGATCGGCCGCGGAGAACACGGCGTGCTGGATCGCGTCCTCGGCGAGGAGATCTCGCTCCAGGTGGTGCGCATGGCATCGGTGCCCGTCCTCGCCGTGGATCCACGGACCGAGGCACCGATCCGCCGGATCGTTGCCGGCATGGACTTCAGCGCCGCGAGCATTCGCGCCGCGCAGGCCGCGCTGCGCGCCATGGACGCGGGGGCGGGCGGCCTGGTCGTGCTCGTGCACGCGCGGCCGCGCATCGACTTCGGGCCGCCGTCGGTCGCGTCGTGGACACGCGGCTACGAGGAGCGCGTCACGCAGATGTTCGGGCGCCTGTGCGAGCTCCTGGCCCGTGACACGCCGGAGGGGGTGCTGCTCGAGATGCGGCTGTGCACGGGGACGCCGTTCGAGTGCCTCCGCGATACGGCCCTCGATGTCGAGGCGGACCTGATCGCCGTGGGCACACGGAGCGCAGGATGGCTGGACCGGTTGTTCGTGGGCAGCGTCGCCGCGGCCGCGCTGCGTCATGCGCGTGAGTCGGTCCTGGTGGCACCGCCGCCGTCGCCGGCGGAGCGCATCGGTCTCGAGCTGAGCGTGGCGGGCGGTGTGACCGTGACCGAGCCGGAGGACTGGGCCAGGGCGCTCGACGGATTCACCCGGCGAAACTTCGGGCGCCCGGCACGCCTGGAGATCGGCGGGCACGGACTGGAGGGATTCGTCGTGCAGGGGCGGCGCGCGCGATTCGCCGGCGCGTCCTGGGACGCCCACGACGAGCGCGTCGTGCTCATGCTCACGGCCGAGGACGCGTTGCTCCCGCACCTCACTCATGGGATCACCGACGTGGAGTCGGTGCGCATGCTGGCGGACGACGCACAACGCGACACGACGCTCGTGATCGTCGACCGGGATGGGGAAGCCGTCCTGACTTTCCACGACCGGGATTCCGGAGGACCCTGACTTGCAGAGACCGGGGCGATCGAGTTTCTTCGCCTTCGTGATCGCCCCGTCCACCTCCGCCCTGCCCTTCCGCCGATGACTCGCGGCCAACGCTGGAGCCTCGCCGCCGCGGTGTTCCTCGGCATGGCGGTCGGCCTCGGGGCGTTCACGTTCGGGTATGCGCGAGGGTACTCGTACCTCACGAACGATCCCGCCGCGTGCGCGAACTGCCACATCATGAGCGAGCACTACGCAGCGTGGACCAAGGCGAGCCACCGCAGCGTGGCGACCTGCAACGACTGCCACACGCCGCACGACGTCGCCGGCAAGTACGCCGTGAAGGCGAAGAACGGCTTCTGGCATTCGTTCTACTTCACGACGGGCAACTTTCCCGATCCGCTCCGCATCACCGAGGGCAATCGGAAGGTGACGGAAGAGGCCTGCCGGTATTGTCACGCCGAGATCACCGATGCCATCGAGCACGGCACGCATGCCGGGGGCGAGGGGGGCGAGCTCTCGTGCGTCCGCTGCCACCGGTACGTCGGTCACTGGGTCCGTTGACCGTGGCGCGGGCCCGCGCCCGCGGCCGCGAGGAACTCTTTGCACGAGGGGAATGACATGACCGCTCCGCACGACACGCGTCCCGAGCCTGCGCCGCGGCGCCGCTTCAGTGCGAAGTGGCTCGCCGTCGCCGCGGTCGTCAGCGCGCTCGCCGTCGTCGGGCTGGCCGCGCTGCTGCTGAACATCTTCAGCCGCCAGCAGGAGGCGCGAACCCCGTTCTACCAGGTCGTCACCCTCAACGACACCATCGACGATCCGGCGATCTGGGGCAAGAACTTCCCGCTGCAGTACGACGACTACCGGAAGACGGTGGACCAGCAGCGGACGCGGTATGGGGGCAGCGAGGCGCTCCCGCATCCGCCCACGGATGCCGATCCGCGGTCGCTCGTGGCCCAGTCCCGTCTCGATGAAGATCCCCGCCTCCGCGAGATGTGGGCGGGCTACGCGTTCGCGACCGACTTCCGCGAGGAGCGCGGCCACGCGTACATGCTCGAGGACCAGGAGTTCACCCGCCGCCAGCAGGTGACGAAGCAGCCGGGCACCTGCCTCAACTGCCATGCCTCGGTGTACGTGCCGTTCATGAAGGCCGGCAACGGCGACATCTTCAAGGGCTTCGCGCAGATCAACCAGATGTCGTACTTCGACGCGCGTGCGCTCGCGAAGCATCCGGTCTCGTGCATCGACTGCCATCGCCCGGACAACATGCAGCTCCGGGTGACGCGCCCCGGGTTCATGGAAGGCATCCGCATGTTCAAGGCGAGCCAGGGGGTGAAGGACTACGACGTCAACCGCGACGCCACCCGGCAGGAGATGCGCACCTACGTGTGCGGGCAGTGCCACGTCGAGTACTACTTCAAGGGCAAGGAGAAGCGGCTCGAGTACCCCTGGGGCAAGGGGCTGACCGCGGACAGCATCCTCGCGTATCACGACTCCACCGGGCACAAGGACTTCACGCACGCCATCAGCGGCGCACCGGTGCTCAAGGCGCAGCACCCCGAGTTCGAGCTCTACAACCAGGGGATTCACGCCCGCTCCGGCGTCGCCTGCGCGGACTGCCACATGCCCTACAAGCGCCAGGGGGCGATGAAGATCAGCGACCACCACGTGCGCAGCCCCGTGCTGAACGTCAACCGCTCGTGCCAGACCTGCCACAAGTGGACGGAAGACGAGCTGCGCGACCGGGTGTTCACGATCCAGGACCGCACCTTCGAGATGCGGAACATGGCGATCGACGCCGTCCTGCAGCTCGCGAAGGAGATCGCGCAGCAGGTGCGGACGGACAGCGTGGGCGCGGCCGCCAACATCAGGCTCGCGCGCGACTATCAGCGGAAGGCGCAGTTCCTCGCGGATTTCATCGAGGCGGAGAACTCGATGGGCTTCCACGCGGACCAGGAAGCGGCGCGGATCCTGGCGACGTCGATCGACTACTCGCGACGTGGCCAGATGGCACTCCGTGGGCAGGAGCCGCCACCGGTGACGCGCCCAGCGCATGGGACCGTGGCGCCGTCACAACGGAAGGAGGGGAATCGCTAGCAGCGGCTCCTGCGCGCGAGCGCGATTGGCACGACGGAAAAGCAAGAGAACTACTATCCCGGCGGATCAACGGCCGGAAAAGGCCGGATCGCATCTCGAGGGGTCGAGATGGATGCGGCCTTTTCGGTTTTCATGATCCGTCGTTATCGCTTTCCATGCTGTGTCGTTCCGTGCCTCCGTGGTGAAGCAGTGACGATCTACAGCCCTCGCAGCAGCGCCGCCAGCTGCGCCGGATCGGACGGCGTCACATAGGCCAGCCGCCCTGCCCGATCCACGAGATACGCGGTGGTCGGATGCGTGATCTCGCCGTTCGACTGATCCCGCTGACGCGCGATCCCCCACGCATCCAGCACCCGCTCGACGTCGACGACCGAGCCCGAGAGCACCCGTGCGGAGTCGGGCAGCCCCCACATCCGCGCGATGTGCGGCAGCCGGGCCGGCGTGTCGCGCCAGGGATCCAGCGTCACGACCACGAGGCCCGGCGCGACGGAGTCGGCGGCCTGCACCGCCTGCATCGCATCATGCACGATGACGGGACACACGGTCTGGCAGTGTGCATACGCGAACACGACGACCAGCGGATTGCCGGCGAAGTCGGCGACGTGAACCGTGTCGCCCTGCTGGTCGACGAGCCCGAGCGGGGGCGCCTCGCGGTCGAGTCGCACCGGCGCTCCTGCCTGCGCAACGAATGCCTCGCCGTCGAACGCGGCTGCACGCGCCTCGCTGACCCGAACCCCTGCCAGATGCGCAGCGCCGAGCAGGAACACCGCGCTGGCCCCCAGGAGCACCCGTCCGGCGCCCGAAGCGGCGAGCGCGCGCAGTCCGTCGCGGACCGCGCCGCCCCAGGCGAACAACAGGAAGCCCACCATGCCGATCGGCTCCCCGATCAGCAGCATCCATCCCCCCGCGTGCGGCAAGCCGCCCGGGGCCACGCCGAAGCACACGGCGCGCGTGCGCTCCAGCCACTCCGGCACCGCGGGGCCGCTGGGCCACAGCGCCAGCAGCCACCACGCGACGGTGACGAGGAGGATCGCCCCGAGCGCCGCGAGGGCAGTGCCCTCACGGCGCCCGAGACGGGCGCGACTCAGCCGATCTTCCATACGAAGGACAGCAGCTTCCAGTTCGTGAAGAAGTACAGCATGAACGCGGCGAGGAACACGAACACCAGCACCACCGTCCCCGGCGTCACGCCGAGGTAGCCGCGCTCCGGTCCGTGGAGCGCGGCGTTGCGCTCGTCAACGTCCGGCGAGTGCCGGGGTGGGTTGACGAGGCCGTTCGGGATTCCGTACTTCGGCATGTTCGAGCGCTCCGGGAGCGTAGGGTTTTCCGAGGAAGACCGACCAGACGGCGATCAGGATGTAGCTGAACACCGAGAACGCGGCGGTGAGGCCGCCCAGGGCGACGAAGCCGAGCATCACGTTCACGACCGGGTGGTACGGCACGTCGAAGGGCGCGTTGGCGAACCCGATGTCCCAGTGCCGGCGCGGCGCGCCGAAGGTGCCGGCGAACGTCATCGACATCGTGAACACGAGCATGCCGCCCGCGAACAGGTACGGCTGCCACTGGGCGAGCCGGAAGAAGGCGATCTGCTTCCGGAAGATCAGCGGGATCAGGTAGTAGGTGACCCCCATGAACGCCATCGCCGTCCCGGCGACCACGGTCGCATGGAAGTGGCCGGGGACGCGCAGCGTGTTGTGCGCGATGATGTTGATCTGCTCCGTCCCGAACGTCACGCCGGTGATGCCGCCGACGAAGCCGAACACCACGATGGAGAAGATCAGCGCGCTGAAGCCGGGGTCGCCCCACGGCGCCCGCTTGAGCCACCCGAACATCCCCTGGTTGAAGCCGCGCAGGCGCTGCCCGAGCTCGATGCTCGCGGGGACCGTGAAGCCGTGCAGCATGCTCGCGAGCACCGCCATGTACATGAAGTACGAGGTGTTCACGACCTTCCACGCCGGGCTGAACCCCGGATCCACCAGGAGGTGGTGCGCCGAGGCCATCGAGATGAACAGCACGTAGAGCACGAAGGCGGTGCGGCTGATCTTCTCGTTCAGGACCACCGATCCCACCGTCAGCGCGCCCAGCAGGTACCAGATGGACACCATGGCCGCGACGTTGATCTGCTGCGACGAGTGGCCGAGCGCCCACCAGATCATGCGGTAGAGCTGCGGGTCGATCGCCGGGATGAGCCCGAGGGACCAGAGGAAGGTCGGCACGTAGATCGCCGCGCCGTGCAGCAGCGTGATGACCGCGATGATCGCCGCGGTGATCGCGCCGTAGGTCACGAGCGGCACCGAGCCCTGATACGTCTTCTCCCGCTTCGCGACCACCAGTGTCGCGAAGAAGATGATGGTCTGCACCAGCGCGCCCACCGCGAACAAAATGATCCCGAGGTAGTAGAGCGGGTGCGCCTTGAGCGGGACGTACGACGTCATGAGGACGTCGGCCTTGCCGCTCCACATCATGATCTCGGTCAGGACGGCGCCGACCACCATCGTCCACGTGCCGGCCCATGCCACCTTCGGCGCGGCGATCCGGCTGCTCAGCAGCACGGCGCCGGCGAAGTGCAGCACCGCCATCTCGAAGAAGATGATGAAGAAGATCAGCATGCTCACGCCGTGCACGGTCAGCACGCGGTAGAACCACTGCGCGGGCAGCAGGTGCACCGCCGGCCAGCGCGTGAGCACGAGCCCGACCGCGGCGATCACGCCGATGAGCAGCGCCACGATGGAGGCCACCGCGTTCACGCGGATGAGCCACTCGGCGTCGTGGAAGATGCGGCGGCCCGTCGTCCCGCACACACGGAAGTCGCTCCGCGGCACGGCGGCCGCGCGCGGCGCCGCGGGAATCGTCGCGGTGGTCATGGCATGGCTCCTGGCGTGGCAGCGTCGCGATGCGTGTCGCGCGCGGAAAGGATCTGGGCCCGTTCGGCCTGGGCGACCTCGTTGCCCTGCTCGTCGGTGACGATGACGCGGCCGACCATGGCGTGGTGGCCGATGCCGCAGAACTCGTTGCAGACGATGCGGAAATCACCCGCTTCCGTCGGCGTGACGCGGAGCCCGTAGTCGTAGCCCGGGACCACCTGGAAGTTGACGTTCACCGGATACAGGTTGAACCCGTGGTTCACATCGAGGGCGGAGAGGTGCAGCGTGTACTCCGCGCCCTTCCGGAGCTTCAGGATCGGCGTCCACTGGAAGCTCAGCGCCGTGAGGTAGACGTCGCTCCCCGGCGGCGGCTCCACGATCGGCATGCCGCGGTCGGCGCCGACCTGGTACTGCTTGATGAACTCCTGCGTGCGCGCGTAGTAGGCGGCGGGTGTCACCTTGCGCCGGATGCCGGAGGGGTTCTGGCCCCCCTTGAGGTGCCAGAAGGGCATCATCGCGAAGAGCACCATGCACCACGCGAACGCGATGCCGAGCCACAGCTTCTCGGTCTTGTGCGCCGGTTTCCACCAGACGCCGCGCGGGCTGTCTATCCCGGTATGAGTGTCGTGCATCTGGGCCTCAGGGGAGGGTGCCCGCAGGCATGGTGGCGATCTCCCAGATTCCCCAGCCGGTGTAGACCGCCACCATGATCACGATGCCGAGGACGAGGAGGAGGAACATGTTGTCGTACAGACGCTGGCCGAGGGGGATCGGCTCGTCGTTGGGTGGAGACTCCGGGCCATGAGCGGTGGCCATGAGGGCCTCAGGGGAAGGAAGAGGGCGGGCCGCGTGCTCGTCGTCACGCGGCCATGCACGCGGTGGAGGTCAGCGCATGGGCGCTGAGCGTTGACGAGCCGCGGTGAGAAGCGGGGATTCGGCGTGCTCCGGTTCGAGCAGCTTCGCGATGGTCGTGGTCTGGAAGAACGTCTGGATCTGATCGGAGATGTCCTTCCAGTGCGCGTGTGCGAGGCACGGGTCGGCATCCGAGCAGCGGGTGCGGCCGAGGAGGCAGTGGCGTTCGCCGCCGGTCTCGTCGAAGGGGGCGACGACTTCGTCGAGCGTGATCTCCGTGGCCGGCTTCGCCAGCCGGTAGCCGCCGCCGGGCCCGAAGGTGGAGGTGACCATGCCGACCCGGCTGAGCTGGTGCAGCGTCTTCGACAGGTAGTTGCGCGGGACGTCGAGCGCCTCGGCGATCTCGCCGACGGCGACGGGACGGTCGGCGGCGACACCGGCGATGTGCAGGACGGCGCGGAGCGCGTACTCGGCGGTCTGGGAGAGCATGGGGGGCCTTAGATTGATTCTTTCATGAAAGTATGATAGTTTAGCGGCAGCACAAGACCCTTTTCCCCGCCCGTACCCGTGTCTGCCTCTGCCACCCCCTTGCCGAGCCGCCACGCCGAGGTGGCGTCCCTGCCGCCCGGGCCGGGCGATGCCGGCGGAAGTCCGGCGCGTCCCGGACCGCTGGCCACCCTCCTCGCTCACGCCGACGGGGCAGCCAACCGCATCTACGGCTCCGCGTACAACCCGCTCTACCGCAGCGGCGCGGTGACGGTCTGGCTGCTCGGCGTCCTCGTGGTGACCGGGCTCTACCTGCTCCTCTTCTATAGAGTGGGCGCCCCGTACGCCTCCGTCGCTCGAGTCGCCGAGCAGGCATGGCTGGGCCGCTGGATCAGGACCGTGCATCGCCTGGCGGCGGATGCCGCGCTCGTCGCCGCACTGGTGCACGCCGTCCGCATGTTCGCGCAGCGCCGCACGTGGGGCCGCCGCGCGATGGCGTGGCTGTCCGGCGTCGCGCTCGTCGCGCTGCTGCTCGTCTGCGGATGGACCGGATACGTGATGGTGTGGGACGTCTTCGGTCGGATGATCGCGATCGAGAGCGTGCGGGTGCTCGACCTGCTGCCGCTGTTTTCGGAGCCCCTTGGCCGGGCGTTCGTGGGCGAGCGTCCGGTGCCCGGCGCGTTCTTCTTCCTGAACCTGTTCCTGCACGTCGCACTGCCGATCGGGGTCGGGATCGCGCTGATGCTGCACGTGTCGCGGGTCGCCCGGCCGACGCTGCTCCCGACGCGCCGCGCGATGGTCTGGGGGAGCGTCGCGCTCGTGGTCGCCGCGATTCTGTGGCCGGCGCCGCTGCCGCCCGAGGGCGATGCGCTGGTTATGCCGGCAACGGTGCCGGTGGATGTCCTGTACGGCTTCTGGCTCCCGGTTGCGCGCGACGTGTCGCTCGCCGTCCTGCTGGGCGCGGGGGGGCTGCTGCTCGGCGCGGCGCTCCTCGTGCCGCGCTTCACCGCCCCCGCGGTGGAGCTCCAGCCGCCGAAGTCGGTCGTGAACGAGCGGGTCTGCACCGGCTGCGAGCAGTGCGCGCTCGATTGCCCGTACGAGGCGATCACGATGGTCGAGCGCACCGACGGGCGCGCGACGCTCGTCGCACGCGTGGATCCCGAGGCGTGCGTGAGCTGCGGCATCTGCGCGGGGTCCTGCGCGCCGATGGGAGTCGGTCCCGCCGGGCGCACCGGCCGCGACCAGCTCGCTGGAGTCCGGGAGTTCCTGGCGGCGAACCAGCCGGGCCCGCGCGACGTGGTCGTCGTGGCGTGCCGGCGTGGGGCAGCGGGTGCCGCGGATCGTTTCGCGGGCGCTCCGGTGTTGCCGGTGGACTGTGCCGGCACCGTGCACTCCTCCGTCGTCGAGGCAATCGTGCGCGCGGGTGCCGGCGGCGTGCTCGTGATGGCGTGCCCCGTCGAGGACTGCTGGAATCGGGAAGGCGCACAGTGGCTCGAGCAGCGGCTCTTCCACGGCCGTGAAGCCGAGCTTCAGGAGCGCGTGGATCGCCGCCGCGTCGCGATCGTGAACCTCGCGCGCTCCGAGTCCAGGGCCGCTCGTGAGGCCGTGGATGGATTCCGCAGCAAGGTTGCGGAGCTGCGGATCCATGACGTTGACGAGGAGTTTGATCTCCTCCGCCTCTGCGAATCGGCAGATGCGGACCAGGACGATGCGGGGGCCATCGCATGAGCAACAGCCGTCGAATCACCGCCGTGGTGGCCACCGTCGGCGCCCTGCTCGCCGTGAGCGCGCTCACGCGCGTCAGCTATACCGCGCACGGCTCGGACGCGGCGCTCCTGCGCCTCTCGTGGCAGGCCCGCGGCGAGCGGATCGAGCACTGTCGCAGGGCGAGCGCCGAAGAGCTGGCGGTGCAGGCCGCCCACATGCGGCAGGAGCTCGTCTGCGAGGGCCGGCGTGTGGCGCCGTATCGCCTGACGGTGGCCGTTGACGGCGCCGTCATCGCCGACGGGCCCGTGGACGGTTCCGGCGGAAAGGGGGACGGTGCGCTGTACGTGCTCAACGAGAGCGCCGTCAGCCCCGGCACGCATCGCGTGCACGTGCGCTTCATCCGTGAACGGGACGCGAGTGAGCCCGCGGCGGATTCGCTGCACGATGCCAGGCGGCAGACCGTTCCGCCGCTGCTGACGCTCGACACGGCGCTCGTGTTCCGGCGCCGCGCCGTGACGCTCGTGACGTACGTGCCGGAGACGGGGCGCCTCAGCGTCATCACCGCGGATCCCGCGGCGCCGTGACTCCGACGTCCCGGAGCTACGCGCATCTCGCGTTGCTGTCCCTCGCCGTGACGGTGGCGGCCGGGGTGTGGCTCCGCAGCATCCCGCTCTGGCCATCGCTCCTCGGCGGTGTCGTGTATGGCAACGCCGTCCACGCGCACTCACACCTCGCGCTGTTCGGCTGGGCCACGATGGGCCTGATGGCCGCTATCGTCGCCCGGATCGGCGACCGTGCATCTCCCCGGCTGCGGTGGCATGCATGGGCGGTTGGCGGCGCCAGCGGCGTGGCCTTCCTCGCGTTCCTCCACCAGGGGTACGGCGTGCTGTCGATCGTGATCTCGACCCTCCAGGTGGTGTTGTGGGTCGTGTTCGTGGCCGCGGTGTGGCGTCGGACGGCATTGCTCCACCACACGACCCGCAGCTGGGTCCGTGCTGCGCTCGGGTGCCTCATGGTTGCGGCGGCAGGCTCGATCCTGCCCGGCGCCGCGACGGCCAGCAGCGCATCACACGCCGTGCAGCGTATCGCGGTCGAGCTGTTTCTCACCGTGGTGATCCAGGGGTGGCTGTTCATCGGAGCGCTGGCGATCCTCGTCGGTCCGGGGCCACGGGCCCGGTGGCATGGCCCCGCCCTCGCGATGCTGCTCTCCGGGATGCTGCCGGCGGTGCTGACGCGGGTGCCCGGCGTCGAGAGCGAAGCGCTGCTCGTCCTCGGCCGGACCGGCCTGCTGCTGACCGGTGCCGGTTCCCTCCTGGTGGCGTGGAGCGCGTGGCCCCGACGGGATGCGGCCAATCCGTCGCGCGTCAGTGCGTGGCTGCGCCTCGCGCTCGCGTGCGTCGCCGCGAAGGGCGCCTCCGAGCTCGTCGCCGCCGCGGAGCCCGAGGGGATGCTCGTGCTGCTGCGTCCCGTCGTCATCGCCTACCTGCACCTCGTCCTGCTCGGTGCCCTGACATCGGCGCTGGTGGTGGCGCTCGTTCCCGCGTCGTCGCTGGTCGCCCGCAGTGCGCCGGTACACGCCGCCGGGCTCGCGCTGACCCTCGGGGCGCTCGGGATGATGGCGCTGCCGGACCTCCTGGGCCGTGCGCTGCCGTTCGCGGGCCGTCCGATGTACGCCGTTGCCTTCACGGGCGGGGTGCTGAGCGCAGCCAGTCTCGGGACGGTGGTGATCGCGTCGCTCGTGCGCGGCTGGCGCGAGCGCGCCGTGCGTACCGGTAGCGTCTTCGGCACTTCTCCCGCGCCGGCGCTCGATTAGTTGTTCGAGATGCCTCTTCTCTACTACGTCACCGTCACCATCCACGTGCTCGCCGCGCTCCTCTGGCTCGGCGGCATGTTCTTCCTCGCGCTCGTCGGCGCGCCGGTGCTCCGCAAGGTGGAGCCGCCGCAGCTCCGGCAGCAGCTCTTCCACCAGCTGGGGCTGCAGGCGCGCACGGTCGGCTGGTGGTCCATCGCCACGCTGCTCGCGACCGGCACCCTCGTGCTCTGGTTCCGCGGTCTGCTGCGCTGGGACGGCGTCTTCGCCAATCCTGCCTTCTGGCGCACGAGCCTGGGCGTCGCCCTCGCCGCGAAGCTCATCGCCGTGACGGTCATGGTGGTGGTGAGCCTCGTGCACGACTTCATCCTTGGTCCCGCCGCCGGCCGCGCGCTGGCCGGGTCGCCAGAGGCGATCCGCCTCCGCCGTCGGGCAGCGCTGCTCGCCCGCGGCAGCGCGCTGATCGGCGTCATCATCGTCATCGCCGCGGTGCGGCTCGCCCGCGGCGGCTAGCTGCGTCACACGCATTCTTTCCGGGAAGTGCCTTCATGACTGCCCCACATCTCGCCCCGGGTTCGATCGGCAATGCCCGTCCTGCTTCGCGCGGCAAGCCGCCGCTCGCGAGCGTCGACTTCGCGAGGCAGCCCTTCCTCGTGATCTGGGAGACGACGCAGGCGTGCGACCTTGCCTGCGTGCACTGCCGCGCGAGCGCGACCCCCAACCGGGATGCCGGGGAGCTGCAGACGACCGAGGCGATGCGCCTCATCGACGAGGTGCGCGCCTTCGGCGAGGACGGCGGGGTTCCCCCGCTCTTCGTGCTGACGGGGGGCGACCCGCTCAAGCGCCCGGACATACTCCCGATCGTGGAGTACGCCGCCAGGTCGGGGGTGCGTGTCGCGATGACGCCGTCGGGCACGCCGCTCATGACCCCCGAGGTGCTCGAGCGGCTCCGTGACGCGGGCCTGGCGCGGCTGGCGGTGAGTCTCGACGGCGCGTCACGCGAGGTGCACGATGCCTTCCGGCGCGTGCCCGGCTCATTCGACTGGACGATGCGGATGCTCCGCGCGGCGCGTGACCTCGGCCTGCCCACGCAGATCAACACGACGATCACGCGGCGCACGATCGGCGACCTCGAGGCGATGAGCCGGATCGTCGCGGACGTCGGCGCGGTGCTGTGGTCGGTCTTTCTCGTCGTCCCGACGGGCCGCGCGCAGCTCGAGGACCTGCCGGATCCGGAAGCGATCGAGCGTGCCTTCGAGTGGCTCGCCCGGCATGCGGAGTCGGCGCCGCACGACGTGAAGTCGACGGCGGCGCCGCACTATCGCCGGGTGCTGGTGCAGCGGCAGGTCGCCGCGCGGCGCACCGCGCGTGCAGCCGGAGAGGAGGCAGCCCCGCTGCATGGCGGCGCCGGGTTCGCGATGGCGGGCGACGCGCATGCGATGGCCGCCGCCGGCCTGCCGGCCGACGTGATCGGCCGCGCGAAGGGCGTCAACGACGGCAACGGCTTCGTCTTCGTCAGCCATCGCGGCACCATCTATCCCTCGGGGTTCCTGCCGGAGCCCTGCGGCAACGTCCGCACGCAGCGCCTCCGCGACGTATATCGCGACCATCCGACGTTCCGCGCGCTCCGTGACACGGACCTGCTCAAGGGCAAGTGCGGGATGTGCGACTTCAGGAATGTCTGCGGTGGATCACGCGCCCGTGCCGAGGCAATGACAGGCGACTGGCTCGAGGCGGATCCGTTGTGCGCCTACGAGCCGCCGGCGTGGAAGAAGGCCGTCGCGGCCGGCGAGGCGGAGGCGACGGCCGAGTACTTCGCGCGGCGGTTGCTGCCGCGGTGAAGGTGAAATGAAAAACGCAGAACACGAAAAGCCTGAAAACGATCACGGCGGATCAACAGCCTGAAACGGCCGGATCATTTCTCGAGTGGTCGAGACATGATCCGGCCGTTTCGGTGTTTCTGATCCGTCGCAGTTATCGTCGTTCCTTGCTTTCCTGCCCCAGCGGATCGATTCCGTCCCCGGAGATCAGCGCACCGCCGCCATCAGGTAGTCGATCACGTCCGCCGCGGTGTACCGCTCGCGGCCGTCCATCACGCGCCGCACGGCCTCCAGGTCGTCGCCGCTCGTGAGCAGCGGAAGCTCCTGGTCCTCGTCCGGGCGCTTCTGTCCGTGACCGACGTTGGCGACGAGGGCGTTGCACAGGCAGCGACGGCCTTCGGTCTCCTCGACGGTGCCGCCCTTCGCCACGTACTGGTCGACCGGCTCGGCGGCGCACTTGTAGCCGATCCGTCCGTCCTCCTGCTTGAACGCCGAGCGCAGGTAGCCCAGGTCGCAGATGCGGATGCGCGATTCCTCGGTCTGCTGCGGGGTCTTCTCGAGGTGCATCCGCTTGAAGGGGTATCCCGTCGACGACGCCCGGGGATCGGTGTGCACGCGTGCCGTGCCGGATGCGATCTCCGACAACGCCTTCTGCTTCAGCGAGTCGATGATCCCCGACTCGTCACAGAACGCGAACAGCGTCCCCACCTGAATGCCGGTGGCACCGGAGTTCATGGCGTGCGCCATCGCCTCGGGGCTGCCGCTGCCGCCGGCGAGCCAGAAGGGAAGGCCGAGCTCCGCGAGCTTCACGAGGTCCACGACGTCGCGCTCGCCGTAGATCGGTTCACCTGACTCGTTGAGCTGCATCGTCCCACGCGGCGGGGCGTTGTGTCCACCGGCGGTCGGCCCCTCGACGATGAAGCCGTCCACCCGGCCGTTCGCCTTGCGCGCGAGCGTCATCGCCAGCGAGTTCGCGGAGATGATGGCGAGGAAGGCAGGCCGCCGGAGCGGGTGGGCGCGAACCGCCTCCGACGCATGCAGGGCCGGGTCGAACGTCAGCCACTCCGTCTCGCCGGACGCCAGCCCCTCGACGTCGAACCGCATCGTCGCGGGCTGATGCTGCGAGAGCGCGTCCAGCACGCCGGGGATCTCGCGCGGAATGCCCGCGCCCATCAGCACGTAATCGACGCCCGCCAGGATGGCCCCATAGAGGGACGCGAGATTCGGGAGCTGCACCTTCGTCAGCAGGTTGACGCCGACGACGCCGTCATGCCCTTCCTTCGCGAGGAACACCTCCACGAACGAGGCGACCATCGTGACCTGCTGGCGCTGGACGCTCGTGCGCTGCTTGTACATCGGCAGGAGCTTGTACGGCTCGTTGACCGACTTGCCGCCTTCAATGAAGTAGCGCGAGAGGATGCCTTCCGCGACGTCGCGGTCGGGGTAGCTCGCCAGTGCACGACGGATGTCCCCGTCCGGATCGCCATCCTGGAGGCGGCGAACCATGAGGGTGTCGATGACGGTGCCAGATACCACGCCGAGCTGCCCGGCCATGGAGACTGCGCGCGCGAGACGCCAGTTGGAGACGCCTACGCCCATGCCGCCCTGGATGAGGCGCGGAAGGTCAGTGCCGACGTTCATCTCGGTTGGGGTCGGAGGGGAGGGAATGACAAACGACGCGGGGGCGCCGTGGAACACGGCGGCCCCGCGTCCTCTATGTCGCGCGAAGGCGCGAAGACCCCGTTTGCAGGGTCAAATGGAAGCTAGATCAGCGGGGAAGCCCCCATATCGGTGACCTTCCCATTCTACCGTCGGGGAAATCACCACAGGGGCAGGCTGACCGAATTGTAACGCGGTGGCTCGCATGCTGTTACCCCCGACTTCGGCTTTGTTTCCGCGCCGCGGCGACCCTCTCAGGGAGCCCCCCTCGCCGCGTCGGGGAGCCCCCGACCCCGGGGGTCCGCCAAACCCCCCGAAACGTTCCGCCCATCCGCCGACAGGCATGGGGTGCGAAATAGATGATCATATCCCCATGCGAAAATCAGTTTTGCATGGCACCCAGCATCCTGTCCTCACCAAGACTGGCGACTACGCCCTCCGGGCGCTGCTCGTGCTGGCCCGCCATGGCGTGGGGCGCTCGATGTCGGCAGACGCCATCGCCGAGCTGACGGGAACGCCCCCGAACTACACCAGCAAGACGCTGTACGCACTCGCCCGTGCCGGACTCCTCCGCAGCATGCGCGGCCCGACCGGGGGGTTCGCCCTCGCCGCGCCGCCGGAGACGGTCACGATCGCGCAGATCGCCGATGTCTTCGCCGATCCGCCGGCCCGTCCGCGCTGCCTGCTCGGCACCGGGCCGTGTGATTCGAAGAATCCATGCTCCGCGCACGCCCAGTGGTGCCGCGTCGCCTCGGCGGCGCGCGAACCGCTCCTGACCACGACCATCGCAGACCTGCTCGCGGATGCCGGGCTGGTTGAAGCAAGTCCCTCGGAGGTTCGCATCCCCCTCCGTTCAGGCGCCGCCTGAGCTCCCATTCGAGGATCTACTGCAATGACGTCCCTCTCCAGAAATCTCGCTCAGTTCGCCGTCGCGTCGCTGATTGCCGCCGGTGCGGTCGCCTGCACGCCGGCCGAAGCGGCCAACACCGCCGACAACTCGATCCCCGTCCGGGAGCTTCCCGAGATCCGGGGCGAGGAGAAGGCGATCCTGACCAAGGCGCCGGCCGTGCCCGCGCCGATCACCCGCGACTACGCGACGAAGGTCATCGTGGAGCTCGAGACCATGGAAGAGGTCAAGCGCCTCGCCGATGGCGTCGAGTACACCTTCTGGACCTTCGGCGGCAACGTCCCCGGGGACTTCATCCGCGTTCGCGAGGGTGACCAGGTCGAGTTCCACCTGAAGAACCACCCGCACTCGAGCGTCCCGCACAACATCGACCTCCACTCCGTGACCGGCCCTGGCGGCGGCGCAGCCGCGACGCTGACGCTCCCCGGTGGCGAGTCGGTCTTCACCTTCCGGGCGCTCAACCCCGGGCTGTACGTCTACCACTGCGCGGTCTCGCCCGTCCCGATGCATATCGCGAACGGCATGTACGGCCTCATCCTCGTCGAGCCGAAGGGCGGCATGCCGAAGGTCGACAAGGAGTTCTACGTGATGCAGAGCGAGTTCTACGCGAAGCCCGGCGCCGCCGGCCAGCCGCACACGCTCGACATGGAGAAGGGCGCCGCGGAGCAGCCGACGCACGTCGTCTTCAACGGCTCGGTGGGCGCGCTGACCGGTGACAAGGCGCTGCAGGCGAAGGTCGGCGAGACGGTCCGCCTCTTCGTCGGCAACGGCGGCCCGAACCTCGTGTCGAGCTTCCACGTCATCGGCGAGGTGTTCGACAACGTGTACGGCGAGGGTGGCACGGTGGTCTCGCAGAAGAACGTCCAGACCACGCTCATCCCGGCCGGCGGCTCGGCGATCGTCGAGTTCCGCGCCGAGAAGCCCGGCAACCTGGTGCTCGTCGATCACTCGATCTTCCGCGCCTTCAACAAGGGTGCGATCGGCATGATGAAGATCAGCGGCGAGGACAACCCGGCCGTGTACGCCCAGAACAAGGGGCTGCCGATGGCGGCGCACTAAGCCGGATGCGAGCTGCGAGCTGCGAGCTGCGAGAAACTGCCTGATCGACCGGCATCTCGCACTCGCACCTCGCCCTCGCATGACCGCCGTTCTCGCATCCCGCATCCCGCATCCCGCATCTCGCAATGCTCCTCCACACGCTACTCCTCGCCGCCACCCTGATCCCGATCCCGGGCG
>DASTYL010000179.1:0-11136 GCA_035764975.1 Gemmatimonadaceae bacterium
AGGGCTCGGAGGAGGTCGCGACCGGACCGGGCGGCGACCACGGCAAACGCGCCGGATTCAGGCGTCAATGCTGGTGCTCCTCGTCGACAGGTTTGGAAATGCCACCGCCCCGCGTGCGAGTCGGCGCAGGCGGGGCGGTGGTGGACGAGGATGTCGCCAGTGACCCCTGCGGGGGGCCGGTCCCGGGCCGTTACATGAACGACGCCCGCCGGGCCCCAACGCGCTGCGCTGATACACCCGTTCCGGCAGCCGCGCTCGAAGGCGCGCTGTCGCCGGAACGAGCGCCGGACACCCGCATGGCGGAGAGCCGGGTGCAGCGCGAGCCGGAGGTGACGAAGCGGGAGAGGGACGTCTCGGTCACGGCGGAGAGTGCGCTGCGCCCGGTCCACGCCACGCCGCACGCCTCCGCGGCATCAGCTGCGCGGAACCGGAATCGGTCGTGGACGAGGGACGTCTCGAAGCTGGGCGACATGGCACTCCAGGGGCATGCACGATCCGGGCGCGAGGCCGTCGGGAACGACTCTCCGGCGGCGGCGCTGCTGCCTTCAACCTAGCCCCGGGACAGGGCGCGTCAACTCGACGGCTTCCGGCCGACCGTCCGCGCGTGCGTACACCATCACTCGCGGTCGTACCGCAGCACACCGTCCTGCAGGCGAGCGGGTGGGGCGAGCTCGTGGCTGCTCGCATGGTGCGCGTCGCGGATGTGAACGACGTGGATTCCGAGTGACGTGAGCACGTCCGCGATGATCCGGCGGTGACACCGCCACCACAGCAGCTCCGCGCACATCACGGCGGCGCGCAACCCGCCGGCTGCGGACAGCAGCTGGTCCAGGCCGTCCGCAAATTCCTCCGATGCCACGTGATCGGCGTAGGCCCGGAACGCTGGATGCCGCCACCCGACGTTGCGCGACGCCGGGTCGGGACGGCGGCGTCCGCCGAGCTCCGGGATCGCGTGGTAGAAGATTCCGGATTCCTCCAGCAGCGCCTCGAGCGACGCCGCGCCGAACTGCGGCAGCCGCCGCGACCCGGCGAACCTGCGCACGTCGACCACCAGTTCGATGTCATACGCGGCGAGCACCTCGACGAACTGGCCGGCGGTGCGCGTGGAATGCCCCACCGTCCACACCACCGGCCGCGCCGATGGATCGCCTTCCTTCGCGCCGGACGATGTCGGCATGGCATACGACCCGGTATGACCGCCACGGCGCGACGCCCCAGGGAGATTCTCCCTGGGGCGTCGCTCGTCGGAGCACGCCGGCAACGCGCCGGCGCGGCCAGCCAATGCTACAGCGGTCGGCGTCCCGTGATCAGGCGGTACACGATCACGATCACCGCGATCACGAGCAGGATATGGATCAACCCGCCGGCAACCGGGAAGACGAGAAAGCCGAGCAGCCAGAGCACGAGCAGGATGATGACGATCGTCCAGAGCATGACGCCTCCCGAAGTGAGTTTGGTCCATCTGCCGGGCCCAAGTGCATCGGGCGTGCCGCGCGAGCCCGGGGCTCCGCGTTGCGTGCCGCGGGGGTGCCCCGTCCAAGGGGCATCATCGCGGCGGCGACCTCAGGGCCCGTCGTGCTCGCTTCCCCCCACGTCGCGCGCCGTCGCGCGAGAGGCCCCATGACAGCGATCCAGCGGGTAGCAACGATCTTCGGCGTGCTCTTCGTGCTGGTCGGCCTCGCCGGCTTCACGCCAGCCGGGCTGGGCGTCATGCAGATGGATCACAGCGGCGCCGGGATGCTCTTCGGCATGTTTCCCGTGAATGCCCTGCACAACGTGGTGCACCTGCTGTTCGGCGCCTGGGGACTGTGGGCCGGCCGGACTGCCGTGCGGTCGCTCACCTACGCGCTGGGCAGCGGAGCCGCCTATCTCCTTCTCGGCGTACTCGGGATGTTCACCAACAGCCTCTTCGGGATCGTGCCGATCGGCGGCTACGACGTGCACCTGCACCTCGTCCTCGCCGGCATCCTCGCGGGCTGCGGGTTCGTGGCGATGTGGTTTCCCTCCGAAGCGCCTGTCAGCGAGCAGGCAAGCTGACCGCTCCCCGGTGCGCGCGGGGTCTCCGCGCGCACCGGCAGGGCTCACTGCACGCGCGCGTCCCGTCCGCCGTTCGCGGTGACGATCTCGCCGAGGATCCGCGCCTCCTCCTCGCTGCGCGCTGCCACGGCGAGCACGATGGCCCCGCTCTGCTCCGCGGCGCGAGCATGGCGCGGGTTCGGCCGCTGGCGGCGGAAGTAGCCGATGAGCGCGCCGATGGCTGCCCCGACGACCGTCGCCATGTTCGGCCCGAAGACCTGCACCGGTGCCATCCCGCCCGGCGCTTCGATGCCGGGGAGCGCCACGGTCACGAGGCCGATGGCGACTCCGGCGATGAAGCCGATGAGACCGCCGATTCCTGCGTAGCGGAAGGTCTCGCGCCCCGGGCGCCGTGGTGCGCGGGGTGAATCTGCGTAGAAACGTTCGGCCGCTTCCCGCGACACGACCACCTCCACGAGGTCGCGGGGCGTGCCGGCCGCATACAGCGCGTCCACTGCCCTGTCCACGGCCGCGGGATCGTCGAACAGCGCGCTGACCGTGAGCGGCTCACGAAGGCGGCGTCCGCTCGCCATCCCTGAGGCCACCGCCTGATCGTGCGTCGCGGCACGTCCCTCGCCGCCGGCAGGCCGCGGATCGAGAGGCGAGCTCACGGCGCACCTCCCGGCGTCGGTGCGGCCGGCACAGGGCCGGCGGATGGCCCGGCCGCCCCGGCGCTGCGAAGCTCCTCGACGGTCCACGGCATTCTGCGGTCCGCGTGCGCGGAGCGCAGTGCCGCCACTTGCGAAGCGTTCACCGCCGGCGCCGCGTTCGGCTTCCACTGTCGAAGGTACGTCGCCACGGCCGCGATCTCCTCGTCCTTGAGAATGTCCTTCCACGCCGGCATCGCGCCGTTGTAGCTCTGCCCTGCCACCTGTACCGGCCCCTGCAGCCCATGCAGCAGGATGCGCGCGAGCGTCTCCGGATCGCCCGTCACCCACTCCGATCCGACGACCGGCGGAAACGCCCCTGGCATCCCCTTCCCCGACGCCTGGTGACAGCTCGAACAGTTGTTGGCGAAGACGCGCTCGCCCGCCGCGACGGGATCGGTCACCGCGGCCTCGGATTGCGCGCTGATCGCGGCGACCGTGCCGACGTCGCGGCCGCCGAGCGCGACGTGCGTCGCGAGCCCGAACTCGCCGCCATACCGGCCGAGATACCAGCCGCCCCAGAACAGGGCGATGGCGATCGCCGCCGTGAAGAACCAGGGGGCTCGCTCGCGTCCCTCCACCGGGTCGCGCGGCTCGCGGCGAATCGCACGATGCAGCCGCTCGACGTCGGGCTGCAGGTCCACCGCGCGACCGGCCTCCGGCATCGGCTCGGCGTCCGGCGCCCGGCCGGGGCGCTCCGACTCAGTCATGCGTGCCTCCCGCGCCATGCGTGCCGCCGCCGACGGCCATCCGATCGGTGGCGCGCAGCGAGTCGGCGACGGGATACTGCCGGTTCAGCGAGATGAGGTAGTCCACGAGGGCGAGCGCCTCGGGCTTCGCGACGATCGTGACCCCCTTCGGCGCGCGCGCCCCAGTGACGGCCACCACCTTCTCGCCGGGCCGGACTTCGTTGGGCTGCCGCGCTTCGAAGAGGAACGGGAACCCCGGCATGGTCGACCACTCCACCACCGCGCGCGGATCGTAGAGGTGGATCAGGTGCCAGTCCACGCTCGGCAGCCGCTGGCCGACGTTGATGAGGTCCGGCCCCGTCCGCATCGTGCCGAGGAGGTGCGGCCGGTCATACACGTAATCCTCCGGCACCGTCGCGCGGCTTCCCCATCCGCGATTGATGTCCGTCGTGAAGGCCGGGTCGCGGATCTGCTGCGAATGGCAGTAGACGCAGCCGTTCGCGATGTACACCGCGCGGCCGCGCAGCTGCTGCTCGGTGTAGGGCTTCAGGTCCGGCATCGCCTGCACCTCGCGCAGCAGCATCCGGGGGATCACGACGAGAACCGTGATCGCGCTCGCCATGATGGCGAATGCGCCCAGCGCGACGAGCGAGGTGCGCGCCATGAGATCGTTGCGGTCGCTCATCGGCGTGCGGCCTCCGCCTCGGCGGTGTACAGGACCGGCCGGGCTTCGTGGAACGGCGGCCGCGTGCGGGTTGCGCGCTCCGGCATGCGCAGCATCATCCAGAAGTGATACGCGAACACGATGTGGCCGGCGGTGAGGATCAGCCCCCCGAGGGATCGGCCCCAGAGCCCCGGCAGGGTGCGCCGGACCGACTCCTGGAACGGGATCGCGGGATCGAGCAGGGCGAGCCCCTGCGCCACGCCGGCCCATGACAGCGCGACGACGTAGATCGCGATCCCCGCGAGCACCAGGTTGAAGTGCCAGCGGATGAGCTTCTCGCTGGGCCATTCGTGCCCCACCAGGCGCGGGACGATGTAGTACATCGCGCCTAACGCGATGAAGCTGACGAACAGGTAGCCCCCGACGTGCGAGTGCGCGACCGTCCAGTGCGTGAAGTGCGTGACGCGATTCACCTCGCGCAGCGCGGTGAACGATCCCTGGAGCGACACCGCGGTGTACGCGAGCGCCCCGATCACCACGAAGCGGAGCGTCGGACTGTAGCGCAGCGCGCCGAAGCGGCCGACGACCGTCATGTGCAGGTTGATCGCCGTGGCGACCACCGGGATGAACATGAACACGCTCGCGACGATCGACGTCGTGATCATCCAGGTCGGGAGCGGTCCGCCGACGAGGTGATGCATGCCGTTGAGCGAGTAGAACATCGCCAGCGACCAGAACCCGACGACGGAGAGCTGGTAGCTGTACACCGGCCGGCCGAGCACTTTCGGGATGAAGTAGTACGCGCCGCCGACGCTCATGGCGGTGAGCCAGAATCCGAGGACGTTGTGCGCGAAGAACCAGTTGGCGGCCGCGCTCTCGACGCCGCTGTAGGTCGGCCATTTCCCGACCACGTACAGCATCGGGAACCAGATGAAGGCGCCGAGGATGTACCAGACGCTCACGTAGAGATGCTCGGCCTTGCGGGAGGCGACGGTCCAGAAGAGCGAGAGGCCGATGAGGCCCCCGCCGACCACGAGGAAGGGCCCCGCGAGCCAGCGCGGCGCCTCGAGCCATTCCATCCCGTCGTTGACTCCGGCGAGCACCGCGACGATGCCGACGGCGATGCCGATCGTGAAGAGCACCGCGCCGCCGATGGCCATCCGCACGCCCTTGAGCTCCGTGTGCACGAGGCGCGGCATGAGCCAGAGGGACATGCCGATGAGCGCGGCGGTGCCCCACCCGTAGTTCACCGCGTGGAGGTGCGCCGTGCGGACGCGCCCGAAGGTGAGCCACGCCTGCTGCGTGAGGAAGTCCGGCGAGTGCAGCTTGATGCTCGCGATGTCGCCGAAGATCGTGCCGACGATCAGCCAGCCGATCGCGACGGTGAAGAGCGCGAGGACCGCCCGGCGGCTCGACGCGTCGGCGCGCAGGCGCACGTCGAGGTCCTCCGGCGCCAGTCCGCGGGCGCTGGCGACCGCGTCGACCTCACGGACGGTGAGGCGGCCGCGGGCGGCGTCCACGGAGCCGAAGCGCGGTTGTCCGGGCGCGCTCATGCGGCGCCCCCACGATCGGCGCCGCCCCACTCCCCCGGCGCCGCCGCTTCCGGGGGGCCGAAGGCGAGCTTGCGGGCGAGGCGATCCTCCGGGGACTCCCAGGGGCGCTCGACCCGCCAGTCGCGGGGCTCGAAGATCACCCGGCTCTGCGCCTCCAGGTCGCGGAACAGGCCCCGCCGCCACGCCCAGAAGAGCAGCACCGCGGGGACGAGCGTCATCGCCACGGTGACGATGGCGATCGCGAGGGAAGTGGGGAGCACGACGGTCCTCCGTGGTCGGATTGGTCGCCCCGGGCGGGGCGAGATCGGAAGGTCGGTGGCGCCTGCAATTGCCGTGCAGCCGCGACCGTGTAATGGATGGACGACGGCTGCGGACATGACCGACAGGGCCTCATGGGACCGCAGCGCTGGCGCCGAGGAACGGAGCGAACAGAAGCTCGGCTCCCTGGACATCCGGCGCGACGACCCGAAGCGTGATCGTGTCCTCGCCATGCCGGACGAGATGGAATGTGAGGAACGCGCAGCACTCGCGCTCGAGCCGCACCAGCTCGCGAAGATCGGGTTCCGCCGCGGCCGCGTAGGTAAGCGTGAGCGTCCCGGGCCCGCGTTCGAGGAGGCGCAGCCACGTGCGGTTCAACGCGGCAAACCGCGCGCTCCGCTCCTCCAATGCGCCAGGGGCGAGTGTGCATGCAATCGGAATGGGCGACGACATCGGGCTCCTCTGCCGGATCGCGCGCCGGTCGCGTGGCCTCGTGGCGTCCCGGCGGGGTGTCTCGTTGCGTGGCACGCGGGGACGATGCACCTTCAAGTCACTTGAAGTTCAATCCCCCCTTTCCCGACGCCCGATGTCCGAGACTGCGGCCCTCCGGATCGGCGATCTCGCAGCGCTCACCGCCACCACGACGCCGACCATCCGCTATTACGAATCGGTCGGACTCCTGCCACCGGCGACTCGCCAGGCGGGCGGACAGCGCCGTTACGGACCGGATGACGTCCGCCGACTGACGTTCATCCGGCGGTGCCGCGATTTCGGGTTTTCCGTGGAGCAGGTCCGCGAGCTGGTCGATCTCGTCAGCGACCCCTCGCGCGACTGCAGGGACGTCCTCGCGATCGCGGAATCGCATCTCGGGGCGGTCCGGGCCAGGCTCGCGGAACTGCGCGCCCTCGAGCGCGACATCGCAGCGTTCGCGGAGCGCTGCAACACGAGCTGTGCCGGCGGTCCCGGGCCGTCCTGCGTCCCGCTGGCACAGCTGGCGATCGCTGTCGGCACTGGAGGAACAGACCGCCGCATCGCCCGCCGCGTGTGACGGAGGTCGGTGCTCCCGGTCGCTGGGGCGTCACGCCCGGTACCGTCCTTGCGGCCCCCGGCGGCGCCGTTCGCCATCGATCGACCATTCATCCAGGGGCACCCGTGACCACGTTCACCGTCGGCTACTTCGTCGGCAGCCTCGCGAAAGCCTCGATCAACCGGAAGCTCGCCGTCGCCCTCACGCGGCTTGCGCCCCCTGAGCTGCAGCTCCGCGAGATCCCCATCGGCGACCTGCCGCTCTACTCCTACGATTACGACGCGGACTATCCGCCCGCGGGCAGGGCGCTGAAGGAGGCGATCGCCTCCGTCGATGCCGTGCTGTTCGTGACGCCGGAGTACAACCGCTCGATCCCCGGCGCGCTCAAGAATGCGATCGACTGGGCAAGCCGTCCGTGGGGCACGAACTCCTTCGCGCGCAAGCCCTCAGCAGTGATCGGCACATCCCCGGGCAAGATCGGCACGGCCGTCGGCCAGCAGCACGTCCGGAGCATCATGGCCTTCTGCAACTCCCCGATGTTCAATGCCATCGAGGCGTACATCCAGTTCACCCCGGATCTCGTCACCGACGACGGCGACGTCACCGTCGAGTCGACACGCGACTTCCTGGCGAACTACCTGGCCGAGTTCCACGGCTACATCACCCGCGTCTACACGGCCCTGCCGCGCACGACCATCAGCGCGGAACGACCGCAATGAAGGCGACACGCGGCTGGAGCGCCCGCATGCGCGGATCCGACGACAGGAAGGTGGACTCGTGCGCATGCATGGCCGAGTGCACCCGCATCCTCACTCTGTGATAGTGTGCCGGGCGCGCTTGATGGCGACGATCGCCTGGCGCGCGCCCGCCGCCGCCGCGGAGTCCGGAAAGGTATCGATGAGGCGGCGCAACTCGCGAAGTGCCGCGCCCTCGTCGGCCAGCGGCCCAAGATACAGGTCGATGAGCCGTTGCGTCGCATGCAGCCGATCTGCGGGCGAGGCAGCGACACGTGACCGCGCGGCGTGATAGGCGGCCGCGGCGTCGTCCCATCGCTCGAGCTGCGCGTACAGCGCGGCGACGCGAAGCGTGCCGCCGACGTGATCGGGATGTTCGGCCAGGAAGCGCTCGAACGACGCCAGCGCTTCGTGCAGCTGGCCGCGCATGATCAGGGTGTCCTGGACAGAGAAGTCCGAATCCCCGGTGGACGGCCGACCGCCCGGATGGACGAATCGCAGCACGCCGGCCGCCGTCCGGTGCGCGATCCACCCGACGCTCCAGTACGTGAGCATTCCTGCACCGATTCCCGTGGCGACGCTGGCGAGTGCGTAGCCCGCCGACATCCGGCCGGCGGCCACCCCGGCGAACACCGCCGCCATGGTCACCATGCTGCCGACTGCCACGGACCAGGCGATGTGAAGGACGGCGGAGCCGTGGTGTCGATCGGGCGGGGTCATTGAGTCAGAAAGGTCCGGCCACAGGACCGGTCAGGTCTGCAGGTTCGCCGGGCGAGGCATCGCGATGGTACCGCGAGGCTGCGCGCCGGTCAATCCGGAACGGTAATCGCCGCTGCTGCCTCGACATTGCGGCCCGTTGGTTGCCGGGCAATATGGTGCCGCATCATCGGCGTCGTCGGACGGCTAGACGACAGGTTGCGGAACGCGAATCCGATCGACGACAAGCCCCAACGGACCATGAAACGCCAGGCACTCGTTGTCGTGTTCGGGCTGCTCATCCCCGCCGTGAGCGCCGCGCAGCGACCGTCCTCCTGCCTGACCGGCGATGAAGGTGCGGGCCTGATCATTCATCTGAAGCAGTGGATGACCGTCACCGATACCGCCGATGTCCGCCTGCGGAACACGGTTTACAGGATTCCGGTGGTGGACACGGCCGCGGTGCAGCTCGTGACCGATGCCCGCACCTGTGCCCGTGCAGCCGCCGCTTATCCCGACACGACGGCCGACCGCCCCGTGTATGTGGTGAGCCTCGGCCGCGAGGGCTACGCGGTCCTGGACCCGAGCGACAAGGCCGGGGAATTCCGGACCGTGATCCTCTTCAATCGCCAATGGAAGGAGATCGGCGGGTGGACCGGCCCGTGACGTGACATGTGGCGCCGCATCCTCCTCAGCACGCTCATCGTTGCGCCGATCGGCACCGCGCTGCATTTCGCCTACCCGTGGACGGGCCGCAACGCCATCGCGGGACTCTTCGCACCGCTGAACGAGAGCACGTGGGAGCATCTCAAGCTCGCCTACTGGCCGATGCTGCTGCTCGCGCCTGTGCAGCGCCGGATCTACGGGAATCCGCCGGGGTGGCTCCCGGCGACGGCGATCAGGACGATCTCAGCGCCCCTGCTGATCATTGTCCTGTTCTACGGCTACACCGCGATCCTCGGCACGCATCAGCTCCCCCTCGACGTCGGGGTGTTCGTCCTGTCGGTGTTCGGCGGGGAGACCCTCGGGCACCTGGTGATGGAGCGGCGCTTCTCGCGGCGGGCCCGTGCAGTGGCAGGGGCGGCCATCCTTCTGATGGCGGGTGCGTTCGTGGCGTTCAGCCTTCGGGCGCCGCCGGGCGTCCTGTTCGCGCGGCTCGGCGCATGAGCGCGACCGACGCGGTGCGCGCGCTCGCCGATGATCCCGTGCGGCAGGCCATACTCGCCGGCGGCGCCACGTGGGCACTGACCGCGCTGGGTGCCGCGGGCGTGCTCGCGCTCCGCCAGGTGCGGCGCCGACTGCTGGATGGACTCCTCGGCTTTTCGGCAGGCGTGATGGTCGCCGCTTCGTGCTGGTCGCTGCTGATCCCGGCGATGGAGCGCGGCGGGGTGGCGCGCGCCGTGGTGGGCCTGCTCGCCGGCGCCGGTGCGCTGTTCGCGCTCGACCGCGCACTGCCGCACCTGCATCCGCAGTTCGAGGCCAGCGTCGGCCCGGAGGGCCCGCGCACCGACTGGAGCCGCACCATGCTGCTCGTGTCCGCGATCACGCTGCACAATGTGCCGGAAGGGCTGGCCGTCGGCGTGGCGTACGCTGGCGGCGACTGGCGCGCGGCAACGGCACTCGCCCTCGGGATCGGGCTCCAGAACGTGCCGGAGGGGCTGGCGGTCTCGGTGCCGCTCCGCCGGGAGGGGCTGAGCCGCTGGCGCGCCCTCTGGTACGGCCAGCTCTCCGCGGTCGTCGAGCCGGCGGCGGCCGGGCTCGGCGCCGCGGCCGTGCTCGCGGTGGGCGCCCTGCTCCCCTACGCGCTTGCCTTCGCCGCCGGCGCCATGGTCTACGTCGTGGTGGAGGAGCTGATCCCCGAGACCACGCGCGGCGGCAATGTGGACGTGGCGACGCTCGGCTTCATCGCCGGCTTCACGGTTATGATGGCGCTGGATAACGCGCTCGGCTGACGTCCCCGGCGCGAGCCGACGACAGCCCGTGGTGGCCGGAGGGCGTACCGCCCTTCGAGCGGATCAGCGTTCAGATGCTGGCCTGGCGAATGCCGGACCGCGTCTTCCAGTCCGCCTTCATCGTGGCGTCCGCCACCAGCTGCTCAGGGAACCGCATCGCCGCCAGCAGCGCGATCGCATTCCGCGTCGAGGACGCGCCTCGCCGGATGCGGTAGTCGAAGGTGAGCGCCCCGTCCTCGACATGCTCGCGGAAGTGGTACGACTCGTAGGCATCCCCGAGAAGGTCGATGACCTCGAGATCGTGGGTGGCGACGACCACGAGGTCGTCGCCGCGGGTGAGATACGAGAGGACTGCCGCACCCGCTGCCACGCGTTCCGTGGTGTTGGTGCCGCGGAAGATCTCGTCGAGCAGGAACAGGTGCTGGCGGCCGGTCGCCTTGGCGTGGACCAGCTCACCCACGGACTCGACTTCGGCGAGGTAGTAGCTCTTGCCGTCCATGACGCTGTCGGACCGCGCGATCGATGTGCGCACGTGGAGCATCGGCCCGCACCACCGCGTGGCACACGCCGTATGGAACGACTGCGCGAGGACCGCGTTCACACCCAAGGCCCGGATGAACGTCGACTTGCCTGACATGTTCGAGCCGGTGATGAGCACACTCGTGCCGTCCACGTCGAGCGCGTTGCCCACGGCATCGGCCACCAGGGGGTGCACGAGCCCGTCCACCGCGAGGTGCTTGCGTGCCTCGGTGAATTGCGGGGTGCACCACACTGGCAGGGTAGCCCGCCACGCCGCGATGGACTGCACCACGTCCAGGTACCCGATGGCCTCGAACAGCA
>DASTYL010000180.1:0-5379 GCA_035764975.1 Gemmatimonadaceae bacterium
CAGCGCGAGTACGAGGCCGGCTTCGACGCTGCCGTCCTCGAGGATCGTGCTTCCGTCGAGTTCACCTGGTACGACAAGCGCACGGAGGACCTCGTCCTCGGCGTGAACCTCCCGCTCAGCTCGGGCTTCAGCACGCAGCTCCAGAACGTCGGCGCGCTGTCGAACAAGGGCGTCGAGATCGCGCTCAACGCGCTCCTGGCGAACACCGACCGGGTGCAGTGGAACAGCCGGCTCCAGTACGCGGCGAACCGCTCGCGCGTCGAGAAGCTCGTGACGCCGAACGACACGCTGATCTACGGCTACCTCAACGCCGTGGTCGTCGGCCAGCCGGTCGGCGTGTTCTACGGCTCGTACTATCCGCGGGACGCGCAGGGCAACATCCTCACCGGCCGCGTCAACAACCAGTGCCAGCCGATCGCCGGCACGGAGGACATCGTCGTGCGCGCCCGCGGCCCGATCTACATCGGCGCCAACGGCCAGCCGACCTGTGACATCCTCAAGAAGTTCCTCGGCAGCCCGGAGCCGGATTTCACCCTCGCGTGGAACAACGACTTCAGCATCGGCAGCCGGACGAACGTCAGCATCCTGCTCGATGGCCGCTTCGGCAACAAGGTCGCGAACTTCTCCCGTCGCATCTCCGACTACTTCGGCGCGGGCCAGACGAACGAGAACGAGCAGTGCGTCCTCTCGGGCACAACGACGTACTGCGAGTATACGCTGAACAGCGAGCGGCACCTGCTGTACGAGGAGTTCGTCGAGGATGGCAGCTTCGTGAAGCTCCGCGAGGTCGCCCTGCGCTACACGCTCGACCAGCCGTGGGTGCAGCGCACCGGCGCCGAGCGCGTCGTCCTCACGCTGGCAGGCCGCAACCTGCACACGTGGACGAACTACAGCGGCATCGACCCGGAAGTGAACCTCTTCTCGGCCAATACGGTCGCGCGTGGCGTCGAATTCGGCACCTCGCCGATCCCGCGCACGTTCGCCCTCGGCGC
Organism: Gemmatimonadaceae bacterium; assembly: GCA_035764975.1. GTDB lineage: Bacteria > Gemmatimonadota > Gemmatimonadetes > Gemmatimonadales > Gemmatimonadaceae > JACDHQ01. The sequence goes on from DASTYL010000180.1 coordinate 993, forward strand.
CTCCTTCACCTTCTGAGGCGCCGAGCCATGAACCGAATCATGATGACCACGATCACTGGAGCGCGGTGGATGCGCCTTCGCATTGGAGTTGCCGGCCTGCTGGCCCTCGGGCTCGCCGGCTGTGACATGAACCTCGATCTCACCAACCCGAACGCAGTGACCGACGAGACCGCGCGCGGGAGCCTGGACGGCGTGATCGCGACGTCGCTGGGCATGCAGGACCAGCTCACCGGTTCGATGCTGACGTACGTCCGCGCCCCCGCCCTCGTCACCGACGAGTGGGGGACGGCGTCGCGTGCGCTCGCCGCCGACCAGTCGCTGTACTTCGGCGACAACGTCGATGCCTCGTTCGGCGTCGTCTCGGGCCCGTACTACGCCACGTACCGGATCGCCCGCACGGCGGACCTGGTCATCGAAGCCGTGCCGACACTCTCCGGCATCAGTGCAGGCTTCACCGCCGGTCTCACCGCCAACGCCAAGCTGTTCAAGGCGATGGCGCTCGGCCTGGCGGCGATGCAGTACGAGCGGCTGCCGCTTGGCGCCGACCTGAACGGCGCGGTGCTCGTGCCGCGTGCGGAGGCGTTCGCCGAGGTGATCCGGCTGCTCGAGTCGGCGCGGACGGACCTGGCAGGCGTCACCGATGCCGACCTGGCCGTGTTCAGGAGCCGGGCGCTCACGCCCTCGTTCGATCTCCGCAACACGATCGACGCGATGCTCGCCCGGTACTACCTCTACACGAACCAGTACCAGGCGGCGATCGATGCCGCCAAGCGCGTCAACCTCTCGGTCGTCTCGCTGTTCACGTATCCGGATCCCGATCTCAATCCGATCTACAACTACTCCGAGCTCGCGATCTACGTCGCGGCGCTCAGGAGTTTCGCCACCGAGGCGGAGCCGGGGGACCGGCGCGTGACGTTCTGGGTTGACACTGTCCGCACGCCGGTGCCCGCCGGCAACCCGCCGACCGTCGCCCTGCGGTGGTTCGCGCTGTACTCCGGGCGGAATGCGCCGATCCCGGCGTACCTCCCGGGCGAGATGCTGCTGATCCAGGCGGAGGCCTACGCCCGGCTCGGCAACCTCGCGACGGCCGTGGAGATGATCAACGCGGTCCGTACGAAGACGGGCACCGCGACGACCCCGGGTGCACAGCTTCCGCCCGTGTCGGCCCTCGTCCTCGACACCGAGGCCGAGGTGCTCGCGCAGATCGCGTACGAGCGGCGGTACGAGCTGTACTCGCAGGGCGTGCGGTGGGAGGATCTCCGCCGCCTCGGCCAGTACGTCGGCCGCGCGCCGAAGCTGGACTTCCTGCCGACCCCGCAGGCGGAGTGCACGACGAATCCGAACGCCGGCTGCTGATCAGTAGTCGTCGTGAAGGGCCTGACGGGCGGTGGACTCCGGTCCACCGCCCGTCGCGCATCCCGGGGCCCCTTCTGCCGCGGCCGTGCGCAAACAACTATCTATGAGTTCCGGGGTAGTCGTACGGCACGGCTCGTCTGGACCAGCAACGAGGATGGAGCACATGGCGTGGACGTTCGGGCACGGGAGTCTCGCGGCAGTGGTGATGGTCGCGGCGGCGGGATGCGCGGGGAGTCCCCGGCAGGTCGAGACGCTCCCCCAGCCGGCAGCGCACGAGCAGGGCGCGGCCGCGGCGGTCGCGCGCGCGCGGAGCGATAGCACCAGGCTGCCATATACAGAGGCGGACGTCCGCTTCATGTCGGCCATGATCGGCCACCACGCCCAGGCGCTCGAGATGGCGGGGATGGCGGCCTCGCACGGGGCGAGCGAGGCGATCCGGATCCTCGCGGGGCGGATCGTCAACGGGCAGCAGGACGAGATCGTGCTGATGCAGCAGTGGCTGCGCGATCGCGGCCGTCCGGTTCCCGACACGGCACACGCGATGCACGGCGGGCACGAGGGGGGCCACGTGATGCCCGGCATGCTCACCCCCCAGCAGATGACGCAGCTCGACGCCGCCCGCGGCGCCGACTTCGACGTGCTGTTCCTGCGGTACATGATCCAGCATCACCGCGGCGCGGTCGCCATGGTGAAGGAGCTGTTCGCGACCCACGGCGCCGGCCAGGACGAGACGGTGTTCCGGTTCGCGACCGACGTGAACGTGGATCAGACGACCGAGATCGACCGGATGGAGCGGATGCTCGCCGAACTGCTGTTCGGCGACGCGCCGTAACCGACTTTGCAGCTGCCGTACCGTATCCCTCACCCCTCAGAGGACTCACTCATGGCCCTTCAGTTCCCCGCTCGTCGCGATGCGGCGCGCGCGGCAGTCACCCGACTGCTGGCGCTTCCCTTCGCGGCCGGGCTGCTCAGCGCCGCGGCCTGCACGCCGGTGACCACGGCGTCGATGGAGACGGCCCCGTCGCCCGCGGGCGCGCTGTCCACCGCGCGGCCGACGCCGGATCCCCGGGTCGGGCTTCGCGCCGGTCTGCATGATGCCGCCGAGGCGGCGTGGAATCTCCGGGTGCTCTCGAAGACGCCGTCGCCGGGCCGGTTCGCCGGCTCGACGAACTCGGATCTCGCGTTCACCGGGAAGTACGCGATCCAGGGGAACTACAACGGCTTCATGGTCTGGGACATCTCGAATCCCGCGAAGCCCGTCCTCGTGAAGGACTACTACTGCCCGGCCTCGCAGAGCGACGTCTCGGTCTACCGGAACCTCCTCTTCGTCTCCGGCGAAGGAATGTCGGGGCGGCTCGACTGCGGCGACCAGGGCGTGCCGGAACCGGTCAGCGCAGCGCGGCTCCGTGGCATCCGGATCTTCGACATCACCGACATCCGCGACCCGAAGTACATCGCCAACGTCCAGACGTGCCGCGGCTCGCACACGCACACCGTGCTCGCCGACCCGCGCGACACCGAGAACGTGTACGTCTACGTCTCCGGCTCCGCGTCGGTGCGCCCGGCGGAGGAGCTCCCGGGGTGCAGCGGTGCGATGCCCGGCGAGGATCCCGGCTCGGCGCTGTTCCGCATCGAAGTGATCAAGGTGCCGCTCGCGGAGCCCACCAAGGCCGCGATCGTCAGCTCGCCGCGCATCTTCACGGGTCTCACCGAGCCGCCGGAGCATGGCGACACGCCGGAGGACATCGCGGCGCAGAAGGCGCAGCTCGAGGCAGCCAAGGCGCGCGGCGCCTTCACCGGCATGTACTTCGGCCGTGAGCGTCCCCTGCCCTCACGCCTGGTGGATCCGATGCTCGACAGCATCGTGAAGGCGCGCAACGGCACGGGCGCCCCGACGGCGGCCGACAGCGCCGCGCTGCGCGCAGCGCTGCCACAGATCCTCGCGCCCTTCGCGCGGCCCACGACGCCGGGCCCGCGGCCTGGTCCCACGCAGTGCCACGACATCACCGTGTACCCGGCCATCGGCCTCGCCGGCGGTGCCTGCGAAGGCTACGGCCTGCTGCTCGACATCCGCGACCCGGTGAACCCGCGCCGCATCGAGGCGGTCGCCGACTCCAACTTCTCCTACTGGCACTCGGCGACGTTCAACAACGCGGGCACGAAGGTGCTCTTCTCCGACGAGTGGGGCGGCGGTGGCCAGCCGAAGTGCCGCGCGACCGATCCCAAGGAGTGGGGGGCCGACGCGATCTTCACCATCCAGGACACCAACCTCGTCTTCCAGAGCTACTACAAGCTCCCGGCGGTGCAGACGACGAACGAGAACTGCGTCGCGCACAATGGCTCGATGATCCCGATTCCGGGTCGCGACGTCATGGTTCAGGCGTGGTACCAGGGCGGCATCTCGGTGTTCGACTGGACCGATCCGAAGCACCCGGTGGAGATCGCATTCCACGACCGCGGCCCGTCGGATTCGACGCGCATGGGCCCCGGCGGCTCGTGGTCGGTGTACTGGTACAACGGCGTGCTCGTGAGCTCGGAGATCTCGCGCGGGCTCGACATCTTCGAGCTGGCGCCGAGCGGCTTCCTCTCGCAGAACGAGATCGATGCGTCGAAGACCGTGCGGCTCGAGTACTTCAATCCGCAGGGGCAGCCGAAGTTCGTGTGGCCGCCGAGCTTCGCGCTCGCGCGGGCGTACGTCGACCAGCTCGAGCGGTCGAAGGGGCTGGCGGCCGACCGGCTGCCCGCGGTGCGCCAGGCACTGAGCGCCGCGGAGCTGCTGTCCGGTGCCGCCCAGCGGACGGCGCTGACGCAGCTTGCCGCGCAGATCGACGCTGACGCGGGTGCGTCGAGTGATGCCGCGAAGGTCGGGCTGCTGGCGACGGCCGTTCGCGACCTGGCGGCGGCGTCGCGGTAACACTGCTGGTCTTGTGAGGAGCCCCGGAGCGCGATGCGCTCCGGGGCTCTTCCTTTTGCGGCATCCCGAGAAAGCCTTTTTGAACCGCGGAGAACGCGGAGAACGCGGAGAAACGGC
>DASTYL010000181.1:0-15985 GCA_035764975.1 Gemmatimonadaceae bacterium
GCGAGAGGAACTGCCGTCGCCGACCCTCTCCGCGCAGCGGCCCTCTCGCCGCGAAGCGGCGCCCCCTCGCCGCGAAGCGGCGCCCCCTCGCCGCCGAAGGCGGCGCCCCCACTATATTCCGCCCCCATGCCCGCGCCCTCCCGCCGCGACCCGGCTGCCCCCGGCGCCGCCGTCCCGCTCGACCGCATCTGCGTCGTCATGATGAGCGCCGTGGGTGACGCCGTGCACGTGCTCCCGGTGCTGGAAGCGATCAAGCGCCAGTCGCCGGGATCACACATCACCTGGATTCTCCAGCCGGGACCGGCCACCCTCGTGCGCGGCCATCACTGCGTCGACGAGATCATCCTGTTCGACCGGTCGCGCGGCCTGCGCGCGTTTACCGAGGTCCGCGCGGCGCTCGCCGATCGCCGCTTCGATCTCGTCATCGCGCTGCAGGTGTACTTCAAGGCCGGCATCGTGACCGCGTTCACCCGGGCGCCGGTGAAGCTCGGCTTCGACCGCGCGCGGGCCCGTGACGCGAACTGGCTGTTCACGACCCACCGGATTCCGGCGAGCGAAGGCCGCCACGTCCAGGATCAGTACTTCGAGTTCCTGACGTGGCTGGGCATCGACGCGGAGCCGGTCACGTGGAACCTCGGGCCCTGGCCCGATGAACGGGCATGGCAGCGCGAGTTCTTCGCGAAGCTCGACCGTCCCGCGGCCTCGATCGTCGTCGCGACCAGCAAGCCGCAGAAGGACTGGCCGCCCGAGCGCTGGGCCGAGGTCGTGGATGCGCTCTACGACGAGTACGGGCTGCAGCCCGTACTCGTCGGCGGGCGGTCGCCCCGGGAGCTGCACGCGGAGCAGGTGATCATGGAGCGTGCACGCCACAAGCCGGTGAGTGCGCTCGGCAGCGGACTGCGGAAGCTCGTGTCGATCCTGGACGGCAGCGCCCTCGTGCTCGCGCCGGATACCGGCCCGCTGCACATGAGCGTCGCGCTGTCACGCCCGGTGATCAGCCTGATGGGGTATACCAACCCGAAGCGGACCGGCCCCTATCGCCGGTACCACGATCTCCTGATCGACGCCTATGGCGATCCCGGCGAGGATTATCCCATCTCGATGGAGAACCGGCCCGACCGGATGGCGCGCATCACGGTGCGGGACGTGCTCGATCGCGTGGAGCGCTGGCGCACCCGTTACGCCGACGGCGGGGGCGGAGGCGGATCATCGTCGGGACGTGCGGTCAACGGCCCGAACGCGTAGCGCAGCCCGAGCGACTCGAGCAGTCGCACGAGACGGTTGACGGCGAGGCCCATCACGGCGAAGTAGTCGCCGTCCACCCGCGTCACGATCGTCGCGCCGTACCCCTGAATGCCGTAGGCTCCTGCCTTGTCCATCGGCTCGCCCGTCGCGATGTAGGCCGCGATCTCGGCGTCGGAGAGTGGGCGGAACGTCACGTCCACCTTCTCGACGGCGGACACGGTCCGGCCGTGCCACATGGCAGCCACCCCGGTGATGACCGCATGCGACCGCCCGCTGAGCTGCCGGAGCATCGCATGGGCGTGCGCCTCGTCGCGCGGCTTGCCGAGCACCTGGCCGTCCACGACGACGATGGTGTCGCTGCCGATCGTGACCGCCTCCGGATCGCCGTTGGCGATGGCCGCCGCCTTCTCCCGCGCGAGCCGCTCGGCGTGCGATGCGGGGGTCTCGCCGTCGAGGTAGGACTCGTCGATGTCGGCGGGCCGCACGTCGTGCGGGATGCCGACGAGCGTGAGCAGGTCGCGGCGGCGTGGCGAGGCGGAGGCGAGAATCACCCGCACCCGGCGGGAGTCCGTCGTCGAGGCGGTCATCGTTCGAGCCACAGGGTCACGGGTCCGTCGTTCACGAGCTCCACGTCCATCATCGCGCCGAACTCACCCGTCTCCACCCGCAGCCCCGAGGCGCGGAGGAGCTCGACGAACCGTTCATAGAGCGGAATCGCCGTCTCCGGCCGCGCGGCATCCACGAAGCTGGGCCGGCGACCCTTCCGGGCGTCGCCATACAGCGTGAACTGCGAGACGACGAGCAGCGCGCCGCCGATGTCCTCGAGGCCGCGATTCATCTTCCCCTCCTCGTCGGGGAACAGGCGCAGCCCGGTCACCTTCTCCGCCATCCACGCGACCGCCTCGTCGCCGTCAGCATGCGTGAAGCCGACCAGCAGGAGAAAGCCGGGGCCGATCTGCCCGCGGACCTGGCCGGCGATGCGCACTTCGGCGCGTGAGACGCGTTGGAGAAGAACCCGCATGGGGAAAGCACGGTGAGGGTTGAATCGCGGGGTAAGATAGCGCCCCGCCCCGCCGGCCCTCTAACTTTCGGCAGAGCCCGCAGTTGGCGGGCGCGCGACCACCAGGAAAGGAGCCCGGGCAATGCGCCGGACGATGTGCAAGTCGAAGATCCACCGCGCCACCCTCACCGGCGCGGATCTGAACTACGAAGGGAGCATCACCGTGGACCGGACGCTGCTCGCCGCGGCCGACATGCGCGAGTTCGAGAAGGTCCAGGTGGTGAACGTGAACAACGGCGCCCGCCTCGAGACCTATCTCATCGCCGGCGAGGCCGGGACGGGGACCGTCCAGCTCAATGGCGCCGCCGCGCGCCTGGGCGTGGTGGGCGACCTCGTCATCCTGATCTCGTACGCCGAGTACGAGGATGCGGAGCTGGAGGCGTTCCATCCGCTGGTCGTCCACGTGGATGGGAAGAACCGGATGATGGATCGGGCGGATCCGCCGGACTGCTGAGGGCGGCGGGCAACGCGCCAGCCGGGCGGCCGGGACCTCCCGGCGCCCGGTTTTTTTCGGGTCGGCTTCCCGCTCCGACCGCCCCCTCCCCCGGACCCGGAAGCCCGGGCCGGACCCCCGAAGAGAGACTGACAACGTGCCTTAAATCACGTTGCGTAAGCCCGGGACGGCGTTCAAGTTACGCAGACGATGGCAGCTCGTCCCAATTGACCGAGCCTGCCCACGCCCACGCGATTCACGGAACTCCGCCGATGACGCCCCGTTCCACCCCGACCTGCGCACACGAACGTCGCCCTGGCACCATCGTCTGTCTTCGCTGCCGCCATGACGAGCTCGTGGCGACGCGCGAACGGCGTCGAAAGACGGGGCTGCTGCTCCTGGCGAAGGGGACGGGTGCCGCGGTGCTCCTCGGCGTGATCGCGTCCGCGGTGACGACGCTCGGCGGCGAGACGACCAAGCGTGCGACGCCCGCCGCTGCGCCTGTGACGAGCAGCGTCGAGCAGCAGAGCTTCGCCGTGACGCAGTCGGGGCAGATCGCAGAGGCATCCGTCGCGAGCGCACCGGCGCCCGCGGTGACGCCGGCGCTGCCGACGGGACGCACGGCGCTGCCCAACGGCTGGTTCGCGGAGCGCATCGGGGATACGGTCGTCGTTCACTTCGACACGCCGGGGGGACGGACGCGCCGCTCCGACAAGTTCGAGCACGTCGTTCGCACGACGCTGCCCGTCGTGCTTGGCGACGCGGGGCGTTCGGCCATCGAGCAGATCCAGCCCGGCAAGCTCGTCGCGCCGGGCCGGTTGCTCGCCATGCTCGACAGCGGACCGCTGCACCTCCCCGTCGGCGACGGCCGTGCGATCCGGATGATTCCCGGTGCGCGCCCGGGTCAGGACGGCCCGCTCGTCGTCACGTATCGAGTCGTCATCGAGACGGCGGCGCCTTCGGCAAGCTGACGAACGACCCGCGACACGCAAGATTGGAAGGGCCGCCCACCGGGCGGCCCTTTTCCATTCAGGGGGCTCCATGTCCGTGATCGCGCTCGACATTGCCGTCATCATCGCCCTCGTCGTGATCAACGGCCTGTTTGCGATGTCCGAGCTGGCCGTCATGACCGCCAGGCGCGTCCGGCTCGAGAACCGCGCCGAGCGTGGGGACCGCGGCGCCATCGCGGCGATGAAGCTGGCAGAGCATCCGACGCCCTTCCTCTCCACGGTGCAGGTGGGCATCACGTTGGTCGGTGTGCTCACCGGCGCGTTCGGCGGCGCGACCATCACGAGCCTTCTCTCCTCGAAGCTCGAGCGCGTTTCGTGGATCGGCGACCGGAGCGAAGGCGTCGCGCTCGCGATCGTCGTGCTTGCGATCACGTATCTCTCGCTGATCCTGGGCGAGCTCGTACCCAAGCGGATTGCGCTGAGCAATCCCGAGCGCGTTGCCGCCCTCGTCGCGCGCCCCATGACACTCCTCGCGCGGATCGGGCGGCCGTTCGTCATGCTCCTGACGGCGAGCACCAATCTCGTGACCCGGCTGCTGCGCCTGGGCCACGCGCCCGCTCCGGGACTCACGGAAGACGAGATCCACGCGGTGATCGAGCAGGGCGCCGAAGCGGGCGTGGTGCCCATGGTGGAGCATGAGATCGTCGAGAGCGTGTTCCGGCTCGGCGACCGCGCAGCCGAGGCGATCATGACGCCGCGCACGCAGATCGAGTGGGTGGACCTGCGCGACGACGAGGCGACCGTGCGCGCGCAGATCGCCGACGCCCGGCGCCAGTGGTTCCTCGTGTGCGAGGGATCCGTGGAGAAGATCGTCGGCGTCGCCCACGCGGGCGACCTGCTCGCCCTCCTGCTGCACGATCGCCCGTTCGATCTCCGCGCGGTGGCCACCGAGCCGCTGTACGTGCCCACGCCGACGCCTGTGTTCCGCTTGCTCGAGCTGTTCCGCACGTCGCGCGCGCACGTCGCGATCGTGCTCGACGAGTACGGCGGCGTGGACGGCCTCGTGACGCTCGACGACATCCTCGGTGAGCTCGTGGGCGAGATCCCTCGGGGAGCGGAGGCGGAGATCTCGCCCCCGCTCGTGCATGCCGGCGGCGGCGTGTGGTTCGCGCAGGGCACCGCGATGGTCGACGAGATCATGGACGAGCTGGAGATCCACATCGATCCGGCGGCGGATCGGGACCGCGACTTCCACACCGTGGGCGGATTGCTGCTCACCCGCATCGGGCGCATCCCCGTCGTCGGCGATGTCCTCGACTGGGGCGGCTACCGCTGGACCGTCGAGCTCATGGCAGGCCGTCGGGTCGAGCGCGTGCGCATCACCCCGGAGCCGACGCACGAGGACGCCCCGTAGAATCGCGCCGGGCTCAGCCCGTCCGCAGCCGCACGGCAGTGCCCCATGGGTCGCGTACCACGGCCCCGTCCCGTGACGGCTCGGCGCTGAGGCCATGCTGCGCGAGGCTCTCCGTCACGGCACCGACGTCGGCTGAGGATGGCAGCACGATCTCCCACTCGACGAGCCTCGCATCGCTCGCCGTGGCGGGCACCGCGCCGCGCGCCCAGCTGTTGGTCCCGAGATGATGGTGGTAGCCCCCCGCCGCGAGGAAGAGCGCGCCGGGATAGCTCCAGACCATCTTGTCGAAGCCGAGCGCCTCGTGGTAGAACGCGGCGGCCTGCTCCAGGTCGCCGACGTGCAGGTGCACATGGCCGATCACGGTGCCGGCCGGCATTCCGGTCCACGGCATCCCGGCGGCGTCCGCGACGACGCTGGCGATGTCCAGTGGTTCCGTCGTCATCGCGAGCTCCGCGCCGGATGTGCGCCACGCGCTGCGCGGCCGGTCGGCGTACACCTCGATCCCCAGGTTGTCCGGGTCCTGCAGGTACAACGCCTCGCTCACGAGATGATCGGCCGTCCCCGCCTGCGCATGGAGGCCGGCGAGATGCGTGATGAACGCGCCGAGGGCGGCGCGCGACGGGAGCAGGATGGCGAAGTGATACAGCCCGAGCCGTGGCCGGGCGAGCGGCTTGACGCCGGCGTCCGTCCGGAGCTCGAGGAGCACACGATCATCGCCGTGTGCGCCGAGCGTCGCCGTCGCACCGCTCCGCGCGATCACCCGCAGTCCCAGCACCTGCTGGTAGAAGTCGAGGCTGCGCTCCAGATCCGACACCTGCAGCACGACGCGTCCGAGGCGGGTGGCGTCGGGGAGGCGGTACCGCGGTGGTGCCACCCCGTAGGACAACGACGTCATGCCGGCCTCCACCACAGGGGATTCTCAAAGTGGAAACGGCCGCCCGGAGGGCGGCCATTCCATTGCACGGACAGCTGACCGCCGCCACGTGAACCGCTGACCATCCCGGCTCACTCCACGGTAACGGACTTCGCCAGGTTCCGCGGCTGATCCACGTCCAGCCCGCGCTTCGCGGCGATGTAGTACGCGAGCAGCTGCAGCGGGATCACGGTGAGGATCGGATACAGCATCTCGACCGTCTCCGGCACGCGGATCTCGTAGTCGATGAGCCCCTTCAGCGCCGGCTCGTCGCGCGAGGTGATGACGATCGACCGACCGCCGCGCGCCTTCACTTCCTGGATGTTGGAGACGATCTTCTCGAACACCGAGTCGTGCGGCGCGATGAACACGACCGGCATGTTCTCGTCGATGAGCGCGATGGGCCCGTGCTTCATCTCCGCTGCCGGGTAGCCCTCGGCGTGGATGTAGCTGATCTCCTTGAGCTTCAGCGCGCCTTCGAGCGCGACCGGGAAGTTGTAGCCGCGGCCGAGGTACAGGAAGTTCTGCGCGTCCTTGAACTGCTCCGCGATGTGCTCGATCTCGGCGGCGCGGTCGAGGATCTGCTGGATCTGCGCGGGCAGGTCGGTCATCGCCTGCGCGATCTCGCGCCCCTTCGCCACCGACATGTCGCGCCGGCGGGCGAACTTGAGCATCAGCAGCGCGAGCGCGATCACCTGGCTCGTGAAGGCCTTCGTGGACGCGACGCCGATCTCCGGGCCCGCGTGCAGGTACACGCCGCCGTCGTCCTCGCGCGCGATCGTCGAGCCGACGACGTTGACGAGCCCCAGCGTCCGGGCGCCGCGCCGCTTCGCCTCGCGCATCGCCGCGAGCGTGTCCGCCGTCTCGCCGGACTGCGAGATCACGATGCACAGCGTGTTCGGGTTGACGATCGGGTTGCGGTACCGGAACTCGGACGCGTACTCGGTCTCCACCGGGATGCGCGCATACTCCTCGATCATCAGCTCGCCGATGAGCCCCGAGTGCCAGCTCGTGCCGCACGCGGTGATGATCATGTTGTCGATCTTCTCGAGATCCTCGCGCTTGATGTTCATCCCGCCGAGCTTGGAGAACCCCTCCTCGACGACGAGGCGCCCGCGCATCGTGTTCTCGATCGTCGTGGGCTGCTCGAAGATCTCCTTGAGCATGAAGTGCGCGTACCCGCCCTTCTCGATCTGGTCCAGGTCCCAGTCGATGCGGCTGACGCCCTTCCCGATCGGATGCGCCCGGAGGTCGCTGACCCGGTAGCCGGCCCGCGTCACGACGCCGACTTCGCCGTCGTCGAGGTAGACGACCTCGCGCGTGTGCTGGAGGATCGCCGCGACGTCGCTCGCGACGAAGTACTCCCCGTCGCCGATGCCGAGCAGCAGCGGGCTGCCCTTGCGGGCCGCGACGATCTTGTTCGGGTCGCGGGTGCTCACCACGGCGATGCCGTACGTCCCCTCGACCACGCGGAGCGCGTCCATGACCGCCGCCTCGAGCGTCGTCTCGAACGCTTCCTCGATGAGGTGCGCGAGGACCTCGGTGTCCGTCTCCGACTTGAAGACGTGCCCCTTCTCCATCAGGCGCTGGCGCAGCGGCGCGTAGTTCTCGATGATGCCGTTGTGCACCACCGCGATCTCGTCGGTGCAGTCCTGGTGCGGATGCGCGTTGCACTCGTTCGGCGCGCCGTGCGTCGCCCAGCGCGTATGGGCGATCCCCGTCGTGCCCGTGACCGGCGACCCGTTCACCGCGGCCTCCAGCATCGCGATCTTCCCCTTCGCCTTCCGGGTCTCGATGCCGTTCTCGCTCATCAGCGAGACGCCGGCGCTGTCATAGCCGCGGTACTCGAGACGCTTCAGCCCTTCGATCAGCAGCGGCGTCGCGACCTTGCCGCCGACGTAGCCCACGATTCCACACATGGTGATATCCCTTCTCAGGTGAAGACGGCGAACGAGCCGCGAGTTGCGAGCTGCGAGCTGCGAGAACGACCCCTGGCCGGCGGCAGTGTCTCGCATCTCGTATCTCGCATCTTTTATTTCAGCGCATCCAGCGGAACCCGCGACTGCCGCACGAGCGCCATGGCGTCCTCCGACGTCGGCGCTTCGGCGATCACCCGCACGATGGGCTCCGTCCCGCTCGGGCGCACGTGCACCCAGCGGTCGGGCCACGACAGCCGCAACCCGTCCTGCCGGTCGACGGCTGCATCGGGGAACGCCCCGATGAGGGCCTCATACACGGCATCCAGGCTCGCGTTCGGCCGGTCCAGCTTGTCCTTCACGATGACGTAGCGCGGAAGCTCCGCGGCAATCGCCGAGAGCGGACGCCCCTCCTCCAGCAGCAGTTGCAGCATTAGCGCCACGCCGATGGGGGCATCGCGCCCGAGGTGCATCTCCGGCAGGATGACGCCGCCATTCCCCTCGCCTCCCACGGCCGCGTTCGTCTCCCGCATCTTCACCGCCACGTTCACCTCGCCCACCGGCGCCCGCAGCGCCTCCACGCCGGCCTCCCGCGCCACGTCCTCGATCAGCCGGCTCGTGGAGAGGTTCGTCACGACCGGCCCCCGCCGATGCCGCAGCACGAGCCTGGCGGCGAGGGCGAGCGTGAAGTCCTCCCCGATCGCCTTGCCCTGCTCGGACACCAGCGCGAGCCGGTCGACATCGGGGTCCACCGCGAAGCCGATGTCGGCGCCGCTCTGCCGGACGAATCCCTCGAACTCCCGGAGGTTTTCCGCGGTCGGCTCCGGCTCGCGCGGGAAGCGGCCATCGGGCTCGAGGTTGATCCCCGTGACCTCGCACCCCAGGCGCTCCAGCAGCTGCGGGACGATCACCGCACCGGCGCCGCGCACGCAGTCCAGCGCGACCTTGAAGCGCCGGGCGCGGATCCCCTCGACGTTCACGTACGGGAGGGCCAGCACCTGCTCGATGTGGCGGCTCGCCGCGTCGGCATCCACCTCCACCGAGCCTAGCCGGTCCCACGTGACGTAGTCGATCCCCGTCTCCACGAGGGCGCGCATCGCCTCGCCCTCATGCTTCTCGAGGAACAGGCCGGACGGGCCGATGAACTTCAGCGCGTTCCACTCGATGGGGTTGTGGCTCGCCGACAGCATGAGCCCTCCCGCGGCGTGATGGTGCTCGACCGCGAGCTGGCAGGTCGGCGTGGTCGTGAGGCCGATGTCGATCACGCGACACCCCACCGCCTGCAGCGTGCCCACCACGATGCGATGGAACAGCGGCCCGCTCACGCGGCTGTCGCGACCGACCACGACCGCATCGCTCTTCCCGTTGCCACGCGCCCAGCTGCCGAAGGCCGCCGCATACGTCGCCACCACCGGCGGCGTCAGCGCCTCGCCGACACGCCCCCGGATTCCCGACACGCTGACCATCAAGCCGCCCTGATGCGACATCGCATTGCTCCTCGTGAAGTCCGCGAAAGCTAGCCGGGCCCGGTGACGGGGCAAACCGGGACCCGCAGCCCGTTTATCCTTCAGCAGCCACGGATCACGCATCACGCATCACGGATCAGGTTCACGCATGGCCAATCCCCTCGCCTACCTCCCCTACGCGCTCGCGGCCAGCGGCGGCACCGTCGACGGCTACGAGGCCCAGCAGCTCGTCGCGGCCGGGCTGACGCTGCTGCAGCGCAGCGCGCCGCTCGTGCGCGCGCTCGCGGGCCGGCGGGCGGCGATCCTGCTCCCCACGTCCCCGGCGTTCATCACCGCGCTCGCGGCGGCGGAGGGACGGGGCGCCGTCCTGATCAATCCGCTCGCGGCCCCCGCCGAGATCGCGTACCAGCTCGAGGATGCTGGCGTCGGTGCCGTGTTCACCGACCGCGCCCTCCTCCCGCGCGTGCCCGAGCACATCGTGCGCGTGCTCCTCGATGAGGCCCCGCGCAGCGCGCGCGTCCTGCACGGCGGCGCATCGGCCGACATCGACCTCGGGTCGCACTTCGGCCTCGACCTCGAGGGGGAGCGCGACGTGTCCGGCGCGCCGGAGGAATGCGCCGTGGTGTACGCGTCCGCCATGGCCGGCCGGCCCCTGGGCGCCATCCTGACGCATCGCAATCTCCTCGCGAATGCGCAGGGGACGGTGATCGCCGCGAAGCAGACGCGCGACGATCATGTGCTGGCGCTGCTGCCGTGGACGCACCTCTTCGGGCTCACCGTGACCGCCTCCGCCCCGCTCCTCGCCGGCGCGCGCGTCACGACGGTCGACCGCTTCCACCCGGTGAAGATCGTCGATCTCATCGCGGGGGGCACGATCACCGAAGTCGTCGGCGTCCCGTCCGTGTTCAAGGCGCTGCTTGGCGGCATCGAGCGGCGGGGGGGGCGGATCGAGACGGACCTGCGGCTCGCATTGTGTGGCGGGGCCCCGCTCGAACCCGCGGTGCAGGACCGCTGGTTCAACGCGACCGGAACGGAGCTCCGTCAGGGATACGGGCTGACGGAGGCGGGCCCGGTCTGCCTCGTCAATCGCGTCGACCAGCCCAACCGGCGCGGGGCGCTCGGCGTGCCCGTGCCGGGGATGGAGGTCGCGATCGCGGAGCCGGCGCCGATGGCCGTCGGCGGCGACGAGGTCCTGCTGCTCGGCGACGGGCAGGAGGGTGAGATCGTGGTGCGCGGCACGAGCGTCTCCGCGGGGTACGTCTCGGGTGGCGACCATGGCCTCGTGCGGGCGCGGGATCGCTGGCTGCGGACCGGCGACCTCGGCATCCGCCACGCCGATGGTGCGTTCGAGTTCAGGGGGGTCACGAAGCCGATGTTCACGCGCAACGGCTTCAACGTCTTTCCGCACGAGATCGAGCAGGTCGTGCGCTCGATGCCGGGGGTGACCGCGGTGGACGTCGCCGGCCGCCCGGATCCTGCCCGCGAGCACGATATCACGGTCTTCGTTCGCGGCAGCGTCACGGAGGACGCCGTCCGGGCCTGGTGCGATGCGCGGCTCAGCGCCTACAAGCAGCCGACGGTGATCAGGGTCGGGTGACAACGAATGCGGGATACGGGATGCGGGATGCGGAACGCCGTCGTCCGCATCCCGCATCCCGCGTCCCGCATCCGGGTTTCACGTCACCGTCGCAATTCCCCCGGCCGGCGTCGCGCGAGGAATGAGCACGAGCCGTCCGCTCGTCGCCGCGGCTTCCACGGCGGCGGCCACCTCCGGGTCGAACTGCTCGCCGGCCCGGCGCCCGATCTCCGCCACGGCACCCTCGAACGACAGCTCCGTCTCGCGGTAGGGGCGCCCGCTCGTCATTGCGTCGAGCGCATCCGCCGCCGCCGCGATGCGCGACTCGAGCGGGATCGCGTCGCCGCGCAGGCCGTCGGGCAATCCCCGGCCATCGGGGCGCTCGTGGTGCCAGCGCACGATGTTCAGCGCGGCCGGCACGTCGGCGAGCAGCGGCGAGAGGATCCGCCACCCCACCATCGGGTGGATCATGATGTGATCGTACTCCTCGTCGGTCAGGAGCCCCGGCTTGTTGAGCACCGTCTCGCGCACGCCGATCTTGCCGATATCGTGCACGTGCCCCCCGAGCTCGATCTGCCGCAGGAGCTCCCCGCCGATCCCCATCGCCTGCGCGATGATGGACGAGTAGTGGCTCACGCGGATGGAGTGGCCGCGGGTGTAGGGATCCTTCACCTCGAGCGCCTCGGCGAGGGACTGCACGCTCGCGAGGAAGAGCTCCTCGAGGCGGCGGGCCTGGACGGCGACCTTCTCCTCGAGCCGTTCCTGGTAGTCCCGGTTCTCGAGGATGAGGCGCCGTTTCTCGAGCGCCTGGGCGACGCGCGCACGGACTTCCTCGAGATGGAACGGCTTCATGAGGTAGTCCATCGCGCCGATGGCGAGGCAGCTCACGGCGACATCGACGTCGGCGATCGCCGTCACCATCACGACCGCGACCTCGGGCCAGCGGGCGCGGATCTGCCGCAGCAGCTCGATGCCGTCCATCCGCGGCATCCGGATGTCGCTCAGCACGAGCGTGACCGGGATGGTCTCGAGGATCGTGATCGCTTCCTCGCCGTTCGCCGCCTCCAGCACCTCGAAGCCGTCGTTGCGCATGAGGTGCGCCGTCACCTGGCGGAGGCGCGGCTCATCGTCCACGACGAGACACCGCAGCGTGCCGGACGCCAGCCGATCCGGGCTCACGAGGCGTCGCCTCCCTGGCCCGTGCGCGCGGGGTTATCTTTGCCGGGCGACCAACTCTCAGGAATCCGCATGACGCGCGTATTTGATGAAGATCTGACGGCCGGCTTCGGCACGCGGGCTATTCACGCTGGGCAGCGCCCCGAACCGCTTGCGGGCGCGATCATGACGCCAGTCTATCTGACGTCCACCTACGTTCAGGAAGGCATCGGCAGGAACAAGGGCTACGAATACGCGCGCGGCAAGAACCCGACGCGCGAGGCGCTGGAGCGGAACGTAGCCGCACTCGAGGGCGCCCGCCACGGCTTCGCCTTCGCCAGCGGCACCGGCTGTCTCGATTCGATCATGAAGCTGTTCCGGTCGGGCGATCACATCGTGTGCGGTGAGAACGTGTACGGTGGCACCTTCCGCCTGTTCGATCGCATCCTGCAGAACTTCGGCCTGTCGTTCACCTACGTGGACACGCGGGACGCGAACCGCATCGCCGACGCCTGCACTCCGTCGACGCGCGCGGTGCTCGTCGAGACGCCGACGAACCCGCTCATGCGGATCACGGACCTCGCGGCCGCCGCCCAGGCGGCACACCAGGCGGGCGCGCTCCTGATCGTGGACAACACGTTCGCGACGCCGTTCTTCCAGCGCCCCTTCGAGCATGGGGCGGACATCGTCTTCCATTCGACGACGAAGTACCTGAACGGTCATAGCGACATGATCGGGGGGATCGCCCTCGTGAACGACGAGGGGCTCGCGGAGCGGCTCCAGTTCATCCTCAATGCGGCGGGGGCGGTGCCCGGTCCCTTCGACGCGTGGCTGGCGCTCCGGGGCACGAAGACGCTCCACCTCCGCATGCCGCGCCACGACGCCAACGGCCGGCAGATCGCGGCGTGGCTCGCGGATCGCCTCGGCCACGAGAACGTCATCTATCCAGGCCTCGAATCCCATCCGCAGCATGCGCTCGCGGCCAGGCAAATGCGGGGATTCGGCGGCATGATCACCATCGAGCTCGGCTCGAAGGCGCGCGCGGGGCAGGTGCTCGAGAAGATGCGGGTGTTCTCGCTCGCGGAATCGCTCGGCGGGGTGGAAAGCCTCATCTCCCATCCGGCGTCCATGACGCACGGCTCGGTCCCGGCCGAGCGCAAGGCGGAGCTCGGCATCACCGACGGCATGGTCCGGCTCTCCTGCGGCGTCGAGGACGTCGAGGACCTGCTCGGGGATCTCGAACAGGCGCTCGCGTAATCCGTGAAAGTGCTCATCGTCGGGAGCGGCGGACGCGAGCACGCGCTCGCGTGGAAGCTCAAGCAGGCGGATCCCGCGCTCGAGCTGATCGCCGCACCCGGGAACCCCGGCGTCGCCCACCTCGCCCGGTGCGTCTCCGTTCGCGCCGATGACATCGAGGCCCTCGCCGCGCTGGCGGAGCGCGAGGGCGTCGATTTCACGCTCGTCGGTCCGGAGATCCCGCTGGCGCTGGGGCTCACCGACCATTTCCGCGCCCGCGGGCTGCACGTGTTCGGGCCCACGAAGGCGGCGGCGGAGATCGAGACCTCCAAGGCGTTCGCCAAGGAGCTCATGCGCGAGGCCGGCGTGCCGACCGCGCGGGCGGAGATCCACGACAACGCGGCATCCGCTCGGGAGGCCGCACGGCGGATGGGCGCGCCGGTGGTCATCAAGGCCTCGGGCCTCGCGGCGGGCAAGGGCGTCGTCGTCGCCCGGACGCTCGATGAGGCGGAGACCGCCATCGCGATGATGTTCACCGGCGGCATGGGGGCCGCCGGCGAGACGGTGCTGGTCGAGGAGTTCATGGAGGGCGAGGAGCTCTCCCTCTTCGCCATCACTGATGGCACGCGCGCCATCCCGCTCGTTCCGGCGCAGGACCACAAGCGGCTCCGGGAGCGCGACGAGGGCCCCAACACCGGTGGGATGGGGGCGTACGCCCCGGTGTCGCTCGGCGCTGGCGGCACGGCCGTGCTCTGCGACTCGCCGCTCGTCGCGGAGGTCATGGAACGGATCATCCATCCGACGCTCGCGGCATTGCGGGCACGGGGGATCCCGTTCACCGGGCTGCTCTACGCGGGGCTCATGCTCACGCCGGATGGCCCGAAGGTCGTGGAGTTCAACTGTCGCTTCGGCGATCCCGAGACGCAGGCGGTTCTCCCCATCCTCGAGCTCGAACCGTCGCTGCTGACGCTCCTGCGGACGGTCGCGCATGGGGATCGGCTCCCGGAGGGCGTGACCTGCCGGACGAACGGGCACGCCGTGACGACCGTCGTCGCGGCCGCCGGCTACCCCGACAAGCCGGTCATCGGTGCGTCCATCACGCTGCCGAAGATCGACGACGTCGGCGTGATGATCTTCCATGCGGGGACGGCCCGGACCGAGGCGGGAGGTCTCATCACCGCGGGCGGCCGGGTCGTCGCCGTCACGGCGTGCGCCCCCGGGTTCGAGGACGCGCAGCGACTGAGCAGCGAATACGCGCGCCAGGTGCACTTCGAGGGAGCGCAGTACCGGTCGGACATCGGGTGGCATGAGGTGGAGCGCCGGCGTGCGCAGCGCCAGGCGCGCCCCGCGGCGGGGGATGCCGGAGCTTCCTGAGACCGAGACGATCGCCCGTGACCTCGATCGGGAGGTTCGCGGGCGGCGAATCGTCGCCGTCGAGGTCACGCGCCCGGACGTGCTGCGCGAGGTCGATGCCGCGACCCTCGCCCACCGCGTCACCGGCGCGCGCATCGACCGCTGCTGGCGTCGCGCGAAGCTCGTCGTCCTGGAGTTGAGCAGCGCGGACCGCATCGTCGTCCAGCCCCGCTTCACCGGCGCGCTCCTGCTCGATGCCGGCGAGCTGCCGGACGCCGAGCGCCGGTACTCGACCCTGGCCTTCCGGCTCGACGACGATCGCCTCCTCCATTACCGCGACATTCGCCGTCTCGGTACGGTCGCGCTCATGGACGAAGCCCGCTTCGCGGCATACGAGGGCGCCCTTGGCATCGAGCCCCTTGACCCGGAGTTCACCGCGGATGAACTATCGGGACTTCTTCGGGTCTCACGCCAGCCAGTCAAGAAGGTCCTGATGGATCAGCGGGTCGTCGTCGGCATCGGCAACATCTACGCGAACGAAGCACTCTGGCGCGCGGGCATCGACCCGTCGCGCGCCGCGCGCGACGTCATGCGGGACGAGGCGGCGCGGCTTCGCGATGCGATCGTCAAGGTGCTGACCGAGTCCATCGCCCTCCGCGGCACGAGCTTCCGCGACTACGTGGATGCGACGGGGGGCAAGGGCGGCTTCGTCGAGCGGCTCGCCGTCTACGGCCGCGAGGGCGCCCCCTGTCCGCGGTGCGGCGCGCGACTCATCGCCACCCACGAGATCGACGGGAGGAGCACGGTCCTGTGCGCGCGCTGTCAAAGCTGAAGCTCTTCCGCGCATCCGAGGACCAGCTCGCGGCGATGCGCGCCGAGGTCCGCGCCTCGTGCGAGGACCGGCCCGGCGTCTATCGGATGCTGGCGCCCGACGGCGAGATCGTCTACGTCGGCAAGTCCAAGAGCGTCCGCACGCGGCTCATGAGCTACTTCCGGTGCGGCCCCGCCGAGAAGGGCGCACGCATCATCCGGGAGGCGGCACGCCTGGAGTGGGACTACACCCCGAGCGAGTTCAGCGCCCTGCTCGAGGAGCTGCGGCTGATCAAGCGGTGGCGCCCGCGGTACAACGTGCAGATGAAGCGGGACGCGCGGCATTTCGCGTTCATCAAGCTGACGCGCGGCGTCGCGCCGAAGCTGCTGGTGGTGCGCGGCGCCGGCGCCGACGACGCCGGCTACTACTACGGCCCCTTCCGGAGCGCCCAGCGCGT
>DASTYL010000182.1:0-9348 GCA_035764975.1 Gemmatimonadaceae bacterium
GATGCGGGATGCGGGATGCGGGATGCGGGATGCGGAAACGGTGACTGACGATCCGCGGGGCGGACGCCGGTCACCGTTCATCTTTCACCCTTCACGGCGCCTGCTACCGCGCGCGGTTCATTCGTAGAGCCAATACGGCCGGGTCGCGTTCGCGAACGCGCGCGACTCCGCCTCGAGCGCCGGCAGCAGCGCTGCCGTCGTGCCCTGCTCGACGGCCTCGCGGAGGCGCCGGGAGCCGAACAGCCGCTCGAGGCTCGGCTTCCACTCGAACTTTCCGCCCCTGCCGTGGCGGGCGTAGATCTCGGCGAGCATGTGCACGCCCACGGCGATCGGCTGCACGGCATTGCGATCGGTGACGGTCACCTCGATCATCGGGATGGTGTCCCCGCCCCACTTCTGCCCCGCCGCGATCGTGCGCGTGGTCGCCGAGAAACGGACGCCGGCGAGATTCTTCGCGTTCAGCACCGAGGCGATGACCTCGGCGTCGGTCAGCCACTTCGCGCCCACGAGCTGGAAGGGCTTCTCCGTGCCGCGCCCCTCGCTCAGGTTGGTGCCCTCGAAGAACACGGTGCCCGTGTAGAGCAGCGCAGCATCCGCGGAGCGGAGGTTCGGCGACGGATTGATCCACGGAATCCCCGTCTCGCCCCACCACATCGCGCGACGATAGCCCTGCATCGGAATGACCGTGACGTCCGCCTTCACGTGGCCGGCGGCAATGAGCCACCGCATGAGCTCTCCCGGCGTCAGCCCATAGCGCAGCGCCGTCGGATACTGTCCGACGAACGAGCGGAAGGCCGTGTCGAGCACGCCGCCCTCCACGCGATCCGCGCGGATGGGGTCCGGCCGGTCGAGCACCACGAACGACTTGCCGAGCTTGCCGGCTGCCTCGGCGGCGAGCGCCATCGTCCAGACGTAGGTGTAGACGCGGGCGCCGACGTCCTGGATGTCGTAGACCAGCACGTCCACGTCGGCGAGCATCTCCGCCGTCGGCGCACGGGTCTCGCCGTAGAGCGAGCGAACGGGAAGCCCCGTCTTCTGGTCGGTCGACGAGGTCACCTTCTCGCCTGCTTCCGCCGTTCCGCGGATGCCATGCTCCGGCGAGAACAGCGCGACGAGATCGATGCCGGGTGCGGCATGCAGGAGGTCGATCGTCGACTCGCCGGCGCCGTTGCGGCCCGTGTGATTCGTGATGAGGCCGACCCGCTTGCCGCGCAGCACATGGACCGAGTCGCGGAGGAGGACATCGACCCCGAGCGTCACGTTCGGGACGATGGCGGGGGTGGCCACCGGTTTCGCCACGGTGATCGCCGGCTGCTGCGTGCAGGCGGCGACGAGGAGCGTGGGGATGAGGATGGTGGCGATCGTCTGTCGCAGGGGCATGGTAGGCGGTCGTTGAGGTGTGGGCAGTTTAGCTGATGTTTGCGAGTCCGGCACATCCTTCGCACTAGGGGGCGTCGGACTCACAGACCGGAAAGCCCCGAAATGCCGAACCGAACCCGACTTCTGCTCCTTTCGCTCCTGATCGTTCCCGCGCACCTCGCCGGTGCGCAGTCGTTGAGAGGGTCGCCCGCGAGCGTGGACAGGATGTTCTATCGCGCCCAGGCCGCCCGGCTCACCTTCTTCCAGACGGCCGACGAAGTCGGCGCGGCCGCACAGGAAGGGGACGTCGTGATGATGCGCGGCAACATGGACTACGCGCTCGTCGGCACGCGCGTCCCGTACGTCCGGCCGGCGACCCTGCGGTTCATCGAGCGCCTCGGCGCCGCGCACCGGCAGGCATGCGGCGAGCCCATCATCGTCACGAGCGGCATCCGGCCGAAGTCACGCAAGCTCCGGAACAGCCACGTCAAATCGGTGCATCCCACAGGCATGGCCGTGGACATCCGCAAGTCGCCCGGCCACTGCCGGGAGTGGCTGCGCCGGGCCCTCATCGGCCTCGAAGCGCAAGGGATGATCGAGGCGATCGAGGAGAACCATCCGCCACACTTCCACATCGCCGTCTACAGCGCGCCGGAGCCGGCACGAATCCTCGCGGCTGCAGACCGCGCAAAGCCGCAGAAGCCGGCCCGGCGTTCCAGGTCCCGCGGGCGGACGCGCGGCTGATCAGGACGCGACTGACGCATCGCAGGGGCGGGCGAGTAGAATCAAGGCACACCATTCCGGAGCCGCGATGACCTCACCCGCCCCTTCGTCCATCCCCGGGCCTTCCGTCGAGGACCTGCGCTTTCCCATCGGGAAGATGGTCCTGCCGGAGCGCTTCGACGCCGCATGGCGTGCGCAGGCGATTCAGATCATCGCCGACACGCCGACGCAGCTAGCGCAGGCGGTCGCAGGGCTGACCGATGAGCAGATCGAGACGCCGTATCGCCCGGACGGCTGGACGGTGCGGCAGCTCGTGCACCACGTCGCCGACAGCCACATCAACGCCTATGTGCGCTTCAAGCTGGCGCTCACGGAGCACGAGCCCGAGGTGAAGAACTACGACGAAGCCGCGTGGGCGGAGCTCGAGGATACGCGGCGCGTTCCGATCGAGGTCTCGCTCGAGCTGCTCGACGCGCTGCACGCGCGGTGGGTCGCGCTGCTCCAGGCGATGCATGACGCCGACTTCCAGCGGACGCTCGTCCACCCGAAGCACGGCGTGCGGACGCTCGACCAGATGCTCGCCACGTACGCGTGGCACGGCCCGCACCACGTGGCGCACGTGACGAGGCTCGTGGAGCGCTCGGGGTGGCGCTAGCGGCCGAGCCGCTGCGCCCGGGCGTCCCGGACTTACTGGAAGACCCCGAAGTGTCCGAGGATCCACCAGAGGATCAGGAAGATGATGATGGTGCTGAAGCAGCCACCGCCGAGTTTCTTGGCGCCGTATCCGGCGGCGAGTCCGCGAAGGAGTTTGCTCATGTTCGGGTCAGCAGGGGGCCGGGCGTGATGCGTGGACGTTCTGCGTTTCGCAGGTGTAGTGCCGGGTCGTCGCGGTGGTCGTGGTCGCGGCGGGGCATGGCGATCGGCGCTGCGCTGGTGGTGGGCGGGGCCTGCGGCGGCGGGGAGCGAGGGGATGCTGGCAGCGGCGAGGGGGCGCGGGGGGCCCCCCCCGAAAACCACGCTACCTCCACCACCGCTGCCCCGCAGCACCCCTCAACCGCCACCGCCATCGATTCCGCCCCCTGCCCGGCCACAGGGCTCTGGGCCCCCTGCTCCGTCCTCGAGCGCCTCGAGCGCGCAGGACTCGTGGCAGATACGAGCCAGCCGGGCGCCACGGAACCGCCACTGACCGCGAGGGGTATGCACCTCACCGTCAGACGCGCCGACCTCGAGCTCTACTTCTACCCGGACCGCGCCGCCCGTGAGCGCGATGAACAGCGCCTCGACCGCTCCCGCTACCTCGAAGCCGATCAGCCTCCCGAGCCACGCCCGAAGCCCACGCTCGTGACCTCGGAGAACCTCTTGGTCGTCATCGACACGCGGAACGAGCGCCAGCGCGAGCGCCTCACCCTCGCGATCACCGCCGGACCGCCACAACCTCCAGCGCCGTGAGCCCGCCCGTCGGGCGCGACGGTTGCGTGAGCGTACGGGGCTGCGGTGACGCGGATCGGCTTTTCGAGCGAACCCTCGTTTCCGTAGGCATATTCCTATTCTGTGCACGTACCCGTACGTGTCCGGCGTGAATCACCGCAGCACTCCCTGATGCCCCCTCGCCGCCCGCCGAAGTCGAACGATCCCGTCCGCCCGGGTGAGGCCCCCAGCGCCGAAACGCAGCAGCGTTCCGTCGCGGATCTCACCGGCGCCGTCGATCCCAACGCGCCGACCCGTGTCATGCGCCAGGGCGGCGAGGACGCTGGTCCGCGTCCGGGGCGGCCGGAGCCGGCGGAGGACGAGATCGTCGAGCAGCGCGAGGACGCCGCCCCCGGCGACACCGGGCCCTCCGCGCGGCGCAGCGGGGCGGCGCGGATCACGGGCCTCGGATCCGGCCTCCTGGCACGCCAGCCCCAGCCCAACCCGGGCGAGGGCGTGACCGTGCGCAAGATCTGCCCGCACTGCGGCACCGAGTACGAGACCGACGCGCGCTTCTGCCCCAAGGATGGCGCGGCGCTCCGCCCCACCGGCGGCACGGACCCGCTCATCGGCCACACGCTCGGCGATCGCTACCATATCCTCTCGCTCGTGGGCGAGGGAGGCATGGGGCGCATCTACCTCGCCGAGCACGTCCGCATGAACCGCCAGTGCGCGGTGAAGATCATGCGCTCGACGCTGGTGAACGACGCCGATGCGGCCGCGCGCTTCGCGCGCGAGGCGTCGAGCGCGGCGCGCATCATCCATCCGAACGTCGCCGCCGTCTTCGACTACGGCGAGTCCGACGGCAACATCTATCTCGTGATGGAGTTCGTCGACGGCGAGTCGCTCGGGGCGATCCTCCAGAAGGAGCGCGTCCTTGCCCTGCCGCGCGCACTCGATCTGGGGCGCCAGGTCGCCGATGCGCTCGCCGCCGCGCACGAGCTCGGGATCGTCCATCGCGACCTGAAGCCGGACAACATCCTCGTCACCCGCACGAAGAGCGGGAAGGAAGTCGCCAAGGTCGTCGACTTCGGCATCGCGAAGGCCGTCGAGGAGGGACCGGGGCAGAAGCTCACCGAGACCGGCCTGGTGATCGGCACGCCGGAGTTCATGAGCCCCGAGCAGCTCATGGGCGATCCGGTGGATGCGCGCAGCGACGTCTATTCGCTCGGATGCATCCTGTATCTCATGCTCGTCGGCGTCCCCGCCGCCGACGCCCCGACGCGTGAGGGAATGCTCAAGCGGCGGCTCAGCGAGAACGCGCCGCACCCGCGGTCCGCGAACGAATCGCTGCCGCCGGAGCTCGATGCCATCGTGGCGAAGGCGCTCGCGCCGTCACCGGCGGACCGGTTCCAGAGCGCGACGGAGCTGCGCGACGCGCTCGTGCGCTTTGCCGCGAGCGTCGGGGCGGTGGACGCGCTTCCCGTGGTCCTCCCGGAGCCGGCGTCGACGACCCTGACGATGGTGTCGGCGGAGCGGGAGGCCATGCGTCCCGCCGGCTGGTACACGCACCGGCGCGGACTTGGCGCCGCCGGCGTGCTGATGCTCGGGGTCATCGCGACGTTCCTGATGTACAGCGATCGCGGTCCCGGGCCGGTCGCATCCGCGAACGGCCAGCACGCCGATTCGATCGGGGCGCTCGCGCAGCCGAAGCTCACCGCGCCGCCGGCGGCCGCGCCAGGCGCCGACAGCCAGCGGACCGGGACGGCGGCCGGCAGGGCGCCGTCCACGACGGCGCGTCAGCCTCGCAGCGCCGCCGAGAGCGCGCGGGTGGAGGCGGCCCGGCGCGCGGCCGCGACGGAGGCGGCGCTGAGCGAGGCGCTGAAGCCGGCCGTCAGCCGGTTCGCGCAGGCCATCTCGTCACGTGACATCGGCGCCCTGCGTGCTGCGTATCCCGGCCTGACGCCGAGCCAGGAACGGGTGTGGCGCAACAACTTCTCGCAGTTCGGCCAGATCCGCACGTCGGTGCGATATGGCCGGCCGTCGGCGACCGACGGCATGGCGCACCAGCCGTTCCGCCTGACGCTGAACATGTCGGACACCCAGGGGACCAGCACGGCCACGTCGCTCGACTACATCGCCGAATACGTGCGGAGCGGCAACACGTGGACGTTGCGCTCCATCGGCGCGCCCTGATCAGGGGCCGGTCAGCGGGCCCCTGATGGCGCCGCGGCCGGCGCGCCAAGGCGGGCCGCCAGCTCGGCGGACACGCGGTCGAGCAGCTCGCGATCGTAGCCGACCTGCCACTCGTCGCCTTCCTTCCAGTTCGCTTCGGCGCGGACGTTGAGCTGCTTCCAGTCCTCGCCCACGAAGCTGACGACGAGACGCGTCCGATAGCGGAGGTCCGGCACCCCTTCGCGTGCAAGGGTCGCCTCCCAGGCCGTCATCGCGAACCCGGCGCTCTGATCGCGGACCGCGATCGTATGCGACGCCGAGAGGTACTCGGTGAGCGTGCGCCACGAGCTGGCGGCGCCGCCGTTCTTCACCGGGATGGTGCGCGAGATCTGTGCTTCCGTGGCGAGTCGCACGAACGTCGACGGCGCTCCACCGACACCGGACCCGCCGGGACGGATGGTCGCGCACGCGGGAAGCGCGAGCAGGAGAAGGCTCGTCGCGAGCCGGGCAGGAATGCGCATGGGGAGACGGTAGCGCGATCCGGAACGGAACGCAAACGCATCACCGACGTGGCTCGCGGAGTTCTCCTGACGAACTCGCGGGGGATTCAGGGGTGACGTCGCGCCCGCCGGATCGTACTTTCCCCGCCGACGTCCCATCCTTCACGACACCGCATGCGCATCGCACTTCCCAAGGAAACCGCCCCACGCGAGCGCCGCGTGGCGCTGGCCCCCGATAGCGTCGCCCGGCTGGTCAAGTCCGGACACGAGGTCGTCGTCGCCCGGGGGGCCGGCACCGCCGCCGGCTTCACGGACGAGGCCTACACC
Organism: Gemmatimonadaceae bacterium; assembly: GCA_035764975.1. Taxonomy (GTDB): domain Bacteria; phylum Gemmatimonadota; class Gemmatimonadetes; order Gemmatimonadales; family Gemmatimonadaceae; genus JACDHQ01. The sequence goes on from DASTYL010000182.1 coordinate 6,492, forward strand.
GCCGCCGGGGCGCAGCTCGCCGATGGATTCACCGCGACGGTCGCGAATGCCGCCATCGTGGCGAAGGTCCGCCCGCCGAACGACGAGGAGGCCGACGCGCTTCCTCCCGGTGCGACGCTCTTCTCGCTGCTGCATCCGGCGCGCAACGAGGCCGTCATCGCCCGGCTGAAGGCGCGCGGCGTGCGCGCGCTGGCCCTCGAGCTGGTGCCGCGCATCACCCGCGCGCAATCGATGGACGTGCTCTCGTCGCAGGCCACCGTCTCCGGGTACAAAGCGGCGCTGATCGGCGCCGCCGAGATGGACAAGTTCCTGCCGATGCTCACGACCGCGGCGGGCAACGTGCCGCCGGCCAAGGCGTTCGTCCTCGGCGCCGGCGTGGCGGGCCTCATGGCGATCGCCACGGCGCGCCGCCTCGGCGCCGTGGTGTCCGCCTTCGACGTCCGCCCCGCGGCGCGCGAGCAGGTGATGAGCCTCGGCGCGAGCTTCGTGGCCTCGGAGCTCGTGACGGCGACCGCCGAGGCGGCGGGCGGCTACGCGCGCGCGCAGACCGAGGAGGAACAGGCGCGCACGCGCGAGGCGGTCGCGAAGCATGCGAAGGACATGGATCTCATCATCACGACGGCCCAGGTCCCGGGGCGGACCGCGCCGCGCCTCCTCGCTGCCGCCGCGGTGCACGCCATGCGCGCCGGCAGCGTGATCGTCGACCTCGCCGCCGACGGCGGCGGCAACGTCGAGCTGACGAAGGCCGGCGAGACGATCGTGACCGGCAACGGCGTCCGCATCATCGGCCCGCTCGACCTCGCGGCGACGGTCCCCTACCACGCGTCGCAGATGTTCGGCAAGAACATCCTCGCGCTGATGGGCGAGATCGTCCGTGAGGGGCAGGTCGATCTCGACGGCGAGATCGCGAGGGCGATGGTAGTGACGGGATGAGGGGCAGTCACCTGGACCGGCAGTTCCCGCCAACGCAGTCAATCAACTGACGACCGATGTTCCTACTCCAGCTGTACGTCTTCGTGCTTGCGGCCTTCCTCGGCTACCAGATCATCGGCCGGGTCCCGCCGCTGCTGCATACGCCGCTGATGGCGGCCACCAATGCGATGTCGGGTATCTCGCTCGTCGGCTCGCTCGTCGCGGCGGGCGGAGGACACAGCACGCTCGCGAGCGTGCTCGGGTTCGTCGCCGTCGCCGCCGCGACGACCAACGTCGTCGGCGGCTTCCTCATCACGGACCGCATGCTCGGCATGTTCAAGCGCGAGGAGCGCAAGGACGACAAGGCCGAGGCGGCAGCCGGGGGGAAGGCCTCGTGAGAACCACGCTCATCCAGTTGAGCTACCTCCTTTCCTCGGTGCTCTTCATCCTCGGGCTGCGCAGCCTCACGCGGCCCGACCAGGCGCGGCGCGGCATGCGCATGGCCGCGGTGGGCATGCTCATCGCGATCGTCGCGACGCTCGCCCAGCAGCAGATCGTGGACTACCGGTGGATCGGCGCGGGGCTGCTCGTCGGCATCGTCGCGGGCTATCCGCTGGGGATGTGGGTCCCGATGACCGCCATGCCGCAACGCATCGCGATGGCGCTCTCGTTCGGCGCGCTGGCCGCCACGCTCGTCGGCATCGCGGAGTACGATACGCGCCTTCACGAGCTCGGGACCCTCGATCGCGCCACCGCGGTCGCCCTGGGATTCGAGGTCATGCTCGGCGCCCTGACGGTGACCGGCGCCTCCGTCGCCTTCGGCAAGCTGCAGGAGCTCATCACGGGGCGGCCGATCACGTACCGCGGCCAGAACGTGGTGACGGCGCTCCTCGTCCTGACCCTGATCGTGCTGCTGGGGTTGGTCGTCGCCGATCCGTCGAACACCACGGCGTTCTTCACGATGATCGGCGTCGCGGCGCTCTTCGGCATCCAGCTCGTGATGCCGATCGGCGGCGCCGACATGCCGGTGGTCGTCGCACTGCTCAACTCGTACGCGGGCCTCGCCGCGGCCGCCACGGGCTTCGCGCTGAACAACAACATCCTCATCATCTGCGGCGCGCTCGATGGCGCATCCGGCTTCATCCTCTCGATCCTGATGTCGAAGGCGATGAACCGGTCGTTCCGGAACATCATCTTCGGCGCCTTCGGCAGCGCACCCGCGGGTGGCGCGGCGGCCGAGATCGGCGAGCGCACGGTGCGCTCCATCACCGTCGAGGATGCGGCGATCCAGCTGGCCTACGCGCAGCAGGTCGTGATCATCCCCGGGTACGGCATGGCCGTGGCGCAGGCCCAGCACCAGGTGCGGGAGCTGGCGGAGCTCATCGAGCGCCACGGCGGCGAGGTGAAGTACGCCGTGCATCCGGTGGCGGGCCGCATGCCCGGCCACATGAACGTCCTCCTCGCGGAAGCCAACGTGCCGTACGACCGCATGTACGACATGGAGGAGATCAACCCCGAGTTCGAGCGCGTGGACGTGGTGCTCGTGATCGGCGCCAACGACGTCGTCAATCCCGCGGCCCGCAACGACCCGGCGTCGCCGATCTTCGGGATGCCGATCCTCGACGCCGACCGGGCGAAGAGCGTCATCGTGATGAAGCGCGGCATGGCCGCCGGCTTTGCCGGCATCGAGAACGCCCTCTTCTACGACTCGAAGACGAGCATGCTCTTCGGCGACGCGAAGGGCACGCTCACCAAGTTGATCGGGGAGATCAAGGCGCTCTGATTATCACGGCAACCGAAGTACCGAGTACCAAGTAGATAGTACGAAGACCGACATCCGGGCCACGCCAAGGCGGTCCTGCCCACAACTGCAGTACTCCGTGCCAGGTACCGGGTACCGAGTGCTGCAGTTGCCGTAAGGTATGCCTTAGCGAAGGTCGGGTGT
>DASTYL010000183.1:0-4394 GCA_035764975.1 Gemmatimonadaceae bacterium
GCGAGCGTTCGTGCGCGGGCGAGGTCACGCTGCGCCTGCTGGGCGGCGGCCTGCGCGAGCCGCACGCGCGCATCGGCCTCCGCCCGGAGCGCGCGCGCGGCGTCGAGACGCGCCTTCGCCTGCCGCGACGCCGGCTCGTCCACGAGCACCGGGGCGAGCCGGGCGATGACGTCACCGGGGCGGAGCAGAGCGCCTTCCCGCAGCAGGATGCGCTCGAGACGGCCGGTGACGGGCGCGGTGACGATGTAGCGATCGCGCACCCGCGTCTTTCCTTCCGCGAGCACGGTCACCCGAACCGGCGCGCGACGCACCCGCTCGACCTCCACGTCCACCGGGTCGGGCCGGAAGACCCAGTACACGGCAGCGATGACGACGGCGACCACGGCGGCGATGATGATCCGTTTCCTGGTGAAGACGTCACGCACCGATGCCTCACTCGCGGGTCTTGAGGACCGCGATCAGGTCCATCCGGTTCAGCCGGCGTTGCATCAGCAACCCGGCAAGCACGCCCGCAAGGATGACGATGCCCACGGCTCCCACATAGGTGCTCGCATCCACGACCATCGGAAAGCGATGGTCCTCCGCCTGGAACGCCCTGACGATCAGGCGCGTGAGCGCGAGGCCGAACACCATCCCCAGCGGCAGCGCCGCCACGATGATGACGGCCTGCTCGGCGAAGAGCAGCGTGGACACTTCCCGCCGCGTGAAGCCGAGCACGCGGAGGCTCGCGAGCTCGCGGCCGCGCTCGGACAGGGCGACGCGGGCGCCGTTGTAGACCACCCCGAGCGCGATGATGATGGCGAAGGTGACGACCACCGTCCCCGAGATGCGGATGTTCTCGATCATCTGCCGGTCGAAGGCATCGATCAGCGCCTGCCGCGACGACGCCCCGGCGATTGCCGGGACGACCTTCAGCTCCGCGAGCACGGCCGGGAGCGCACGCGCATCGACGCGCATGTGCACCCCGCTCGCCTCACCGTCCTCCCCGATCAGCGCGTCGAGGGCCCGCCGCTGCATGTACACGTTCGCGCCCACCAGCTCGGGGACGACCCCGGAGACGACCACCGTGCGCATCTCGCCGCCGCGCTCGATGAGCTCCAGCCGGAGCGAGTCGCCACGCTCCAGCCGGAGCAGGTCCGCCAGCCCTGCCGAGACGACCGCACCGCCCGGCGGAATCGTATGGGATTCCCCGTGCTCGTCCACCATTCGGCGCAGCGACGCGTCGGACGCGAGCGCCGTGACGGCGATGGTGCGGACCACGCCCTCGTTCCGCACGCGCGCCGGCACGACGCGGTACGCCTCGGCGATCATGACACCGGGGATGCGCTGCAGCGAGGCGGTGGCGCCGGTCGCCGACACGGGATGGTTGAACGACACCGACACATCCTCCCGCTGCGCGAGCCGGAAGATGACGTCGACCATGTACCACGCCGCGTCGAACAGCGACAGCGTGCCAGCGAGGAGGCCCATGGCGAGCCCGACGCCGAGCATGCCCGACGCGGTGCGGAAGGGACGCCGCTCGATGGTGCGCAGCACCATCCTGGCCGCCGGCGACAGCCACGCCGCCATGTTGAGCCGCTCGAGCAGCAACGGCCGGTAGCGCTCCGGGGACTCCGGGCGCAGCGCCTCCGCCGGTGGCAGCCGCACGGCGTTGCGCACCGCGAACAGGGCGCCGGCGATGCCGGCGGCCGCACTGGCCCCGATCGCGAAGAGCGTGGAGGCCGCGTCCAGCGAGAAGCTGAGGTCCGGGAAGCGAAAGTACCGCGCGTAGATCGCGGTGTACCGGCCGCCGATCCACACGCCGAGGCCGATCCCGAGCACAGCGCCGATCACCACGGCGAGCACGGCGAACCCGAGGTAGTGGATCCGCACCTCCCGATTCGTGTAGCCGAACGCCTTGAGCGCCGCGAGCTCGGGGCGCTGCGTCGCGACGAGCCGCGCGAGCACGACGTTCAGCAGGAACGTCGCAACGATGAGGAAGATCGTCGGCAGCGTATTCCCGAAGGTGCGCAGCTGCCGGATCTCGGACGCGATGATGTAGTTCGAGGGCTGACGATCCCGGCCCACGGCGCCCACCCCGCCATATCGCGCGAGCAGCGTGTCGATCTCCGCGCGGACGGCGGCCTCCCGCGCACCCGGCACGAGCCGAACCGAGACGTCGTTGAACGCGCCCTCCATCCCGGCCGCCGCCTCGACGGCGTTCTGTGACATCCACAGGAGCCCGAACGCGCGCTCGTCCGCGGTGAAGAAGTCCGCGCCCGCGAGCTCCCACAGATATTCGGGTGACATCCCGATGCCGACGACGTGCAGGCGGCGCCAGCGGCCTTCCATCACCGCCCCGATGGAATCGCCGACGGCGATGTCGTTCGCGCGAGCGAAGCCCGCGCTCACCACCGCCTCGTGCGTGGTGTGCGGATGCACCATCCGCCCTGCACTGATGTGCACCACGTTGAGCGCAGGCTCGGCACCGTCCGGGACCGCCATCACCCGGCCGCCCGCGGGCATGCCGAGCCCCGCGACGTCCAGCGACACCCGCATCGAGGCGCGGGGGGAGACGACCGCGACGCCAGGGATGGCGGCGAGCTTTTCGGCGACGGGTTCAGGGATGCGCGTCCCGGACGCGAACACGTCGCCGAACCGCGACCGCCGGTAGTAGTCGTCCCGCTCGTGCTCGACGGAGCGCAGCGTGCCGTGCATCGCGACGACGGTGCCCACGCCGCACATCACGAGCGCGGCGATGGACAGCACCTGTCCCCGCATGTGCCAGACGTCCCGCAGCAGCTTGCGGTGAATCGCGGGGAGCGCGCGCATCGGCGTCCACGTCATGGGCCGGTCACCAGGTGAGATCCTCGGGCCGCGCCCGCTTCACGTTGCGCGCCTGTTCGGCGAGGTGGCCGCTCGTCATCCGCAGCACGCGATCGGCCATCGCCGCGATGGGCACGTTGTGCGTGATGATGGCGGTCGCGGTGCCGAGCTCGCGATTGGCCTGGTCGAGCACCTGGAGCACGAGCCGCCCCGTCTCCGCGTCCAGCGCCCCGGTCGGCTCGTCGCAGAGCAGCACGTCGGGGCGCTTGGCGATCGCGCGGGCGATGGCCACGCGCTGCTGCTCGCCGCCGGACAGCTGCGCCGGGAAGTGATCCAGCCGGTCGCCGAGGCCCACCCGGTCGAGCGCCTCGCCGGGCTCCATCGGATTGGTCGCGATATCGGTCACCAGCGCGACGTTCTCGCGCGCGGTGAGGCTGGGGATGAGGTTGTAGAACTGGAAGACGAACCCGACATGCTCGCGCCGGTAGCGCGTCAGCTCGTCGGCGTCCGCCCGCGCGAGGTCGTGGTCGCGAAAGTTGACGGAGCCGCTCGTCGGGGTATCGAGTCCGCCGAGGATGTTGAGCAGCGTCGACTTGCCGCTGCCGGAGGCGCCGAGCAGCACGAGCAGCTCGCCGGCGTAGAGGTCGAAATCGACGCCGCGCAGCGCATGCACCTCGACGTCACCCATGTGATAGACCTTGGTGACCGCACGGGCGACGAAGATCGGTTCCGCCACGGCGTCGTCGGGCATACGCCGCTACGATGGCTGGCGCCCCCATCCGGGGGGAGCCAGTGGAGTGCCGCAGGTTTGTCGGGCGTTCGCCTACGGGCCGCGAGGGGGCGCGGTGGGGCCGCGAGGGGGCGCGGTGGGGCCGCGAGGGGGCGCGGTGGCGCCGCGAGGAGGCGGCTCGCGCGGGTCGATCGTCAACCGCCGCTGACGGAAGTGCCCCCGCGCACGGCGCGAACTCGGGACGAAGGAATCCTTGTGGGCCCGTCCTCCATGCCAGTGAAACGGCTGCGCCCCCCGCGGACTGCGCCGGCGAATGCCCGCAGCCTCGGCCGGAGGTCGACCCCCAGTTCCGTTGCAGTTCGGGCATCGGTGACGTGAAGCAGCCCGAGCCGTGTGGCGAGGTCGAGGAGATAGAGTGACTCGGCCAGTGATCCGATCGCGACATTCACATGGTACAGCAGCTGACGCGTAGAATCCCTCGTGTATCCCTCGACGATGTTGGAGGGCACACTGAGGGCGGCGCGCCACAGCTGTTCTCCGATGCCGTATCGGTCCTTCGGCGGCAGCGCGGAAACGAGCCGGTAGGTGCTGAACGCGAACTCGTCGGCAAGGCGCCAGACACGGAGACGGCGGTAGTCCATCGGGGCATTCTGCGTTCGTCGCCACCGCCGCGCACTCTCCCCGCAACGCGGGCATCATCCCCAAGCCGCAGTCGACCGCGCGCCGCGTCAGCCGGCGCCCCTCGCGCGAAGCGCGCCCCCTCGCGCGAAGCGCGCCCCCTCGCGCGAAGCGCGCCCCCTCGCGCGAAGCGCGCGCTACGCCAGCCGCTCCAGCGCCCGCCCGAGCGTGGCGACCTCCA
>DASTYL010000184.1:0-10362 GCA_035764975.1 Gemmatimonadaceae bacterium
CGCGCGGTCAGACCTCCATGATCTCGGCTTCCTTCACCTTCACGAGCTCGTCGATCTTCTTGATGTGATCGTCGTGGAGCTTCTGGAGGTCCTTCTCCGCGTGCTTCACCTCGTCCTCGCTCACGCCGCTGAGCTTCTTGAGCCGGTCGCGGCCCTCGGCGCGGTTGTGCCGGATGACGATCTTGCCGTCTTCCGCGAGCTTGTGCACGTGCTTCACGAGCTCCTTGCGGCGCTGCTCGTTCATCTGCGGCAGCGGCACGCGGATCATCTGGCCCTGCGTGGACGGCTCGAGCCCCAGCGCCGCGTCGCGGATTGCCTTCTCGATCGCCTTCACCTGCCCCTTGTCGAACGGGGTGACGATGAGGATGCGGGGCTCCGGCGCGTTGATGTTGGCGACCTGATTGAGCGGCATCTGCTGGCCGTACATCTCGACACGGACGGTCTCGAGCAGCGCCGGCGAGGCCTTCCCCGAGCGCACGCCCGAGAAGTGGTGCCGGGTGGTCTCGATGGCCTTGTCCATGTGGCCGCGGGTGTCCTTCAGGATCTCTTGAATCGTGCTCATCGGACGAGGGTGCCCACGCGTTCGCCGCGAACCGCGCTGGCGATGGCGCCGGGTCGGTGAATGTTGAGAACGATCAGCGGGAGCTTGTTCTCCCGGCACAACGTGACCGCGGTCTGGTCCATCACCTTCAGGTCCGCGAGCATCACGTCGCGATAGCTGATCTCGGGATAGAACGTCGCGGTCGCGTCCTTCTTGGGGTCGGCGGAGTACACGCCGTCCACGCTCGTCGCCTTGATGATGACGTTGGCGCGGATCTGGATGGCGCGAAGCGCCGCCGCGGTGTCGGTGGAGAAGTACGGATTGCCCGTCCCCGCCGCGAAGATCACGATGCGGCCGGTCTCGAGGTGCCGCACGGCACGCCGGCGGATGTAGGGCTCCGCGAGCTCCTCCATCCGGATGGCGGTCATCACCCGCGTGTCGAAGCCCTTGCGCTCCAGGGTGTCCTGGACCGCAAGGGCGTTGATGACCGTGCCGAGCATGCCCATGTAGTCCGCCCCCACGCGATCCATGCCGAGCTGCGCGAGCTGGCTGCCGCGGACGATGTTGCCGCCCCCGATCACCAGCCCGATGCTCGTCCCCATGTTCGCGACGCCGATGATCTCGTCGGCGACGCGGTTGATGGTCTCGGTGTCGAAGCCGAAGCCCTTCTCTCCGGCGAGGGCTTCGCCGGAGATCTTCAGGAGGATGCGCGGATAGGCGAGTTCGGTCACGCGATCGCTTACTCGCCGCCGAGCTGGTAGCGGACGAAACGGCGGACCTGCACGGCCTCGCCGGTCTTCGCCGAGACCTCCTTCACCAGGTCGCCGATCGTCTTGCTCGGCTCGCGGACCCACGGCTGGTTGAGCAGCGTGACTTCCTTGAGGAACGCCTGGACTTTGCCCTCGGCGATCTTGGAGACGATGTTCTCGGGCTTCCCGCTCTCCTTGGCCTGCTCCTCGGCGAGCCGGCGCTCGCGCTCGAGGATGTCGGCGGCGATCCCGCTCTCGTCGACCGCCAGCGGCGCCGCCGCGGCAACGTGCTCCGCGAGCGTCTTGGCGAGGGCCTTGAAGTCGTCCGTGCGCGCGACGAAGTCCGTCTCGCAAGTGACCTCGACGAGGACCGCGACCTTGCCGTTGTGGTGCAGGTAGTGCCCGATGAGCCCTTCCTTGGTCTCCCGGCCGGCGCGCTTCTCGGCCTTCGCCGCGCCACTCTTGCGCAGCAGCTCGATCGCCTTGTCGGCGTCCCCGCCGGCCTGCTCGAGCGCCTTCTTGCAATCCATCATCCCGGCGCCCGTGCGCGCCCGGAGGTCAGCTACGTCCTTCGCGGTGATCGCCATCCCGATAGTCCCTATATCTGTTCGTGGAAACGCCGCCGGGCCGGGCCCGGCGGCGCATGAAGCTTAGTCGAACGCGGAAGGCGGTGCGAGGCCGGCCGGACGGGCCTGCCGGGCTCGCGCCGACCGATGCGGGTTACTCGCTGGCCGGCGCCTCGGTCGGCGCCGCGGCCTCACCCTCGCCCTCGCCCGGACCCTTGATGCGGGCGGCGAGCGCCTGCGGGTTGGCGCGACGACGACGCGGCCGGCGGCCTTCGCCGCCGCCACCGCCACCGCCACCCTGGCCACGGCCGCCACGATCGCCACCGCGATCACCGCGCCCGCCCTGCTCGCGCTCCGTGCCGCGCTCCGAGCTGTAGGTGAAGCTCTCGCCCTCTTCCGGCTCCTCGCGGACGGACGGCGCCTCGCGCCGCGCCTCCTCGATCGTGTCGGCCAGCGCCTTCGTGATGAGCTCGACCGAGCGGATCGCGTCGTCGTTGCCCGCGATCGGCACCGTGATGACGTCCGGATCGGCGTTCGTGTCGACGATCGCGACGATCGGGATGCCGAGCTTGTTGGCCTCGCTCACCGCGATGCGCTCCTTCTTGGAGTCGACCACGACGAGCAGCCCCGGAAGGCGCGTCATGCTGCCGATGCCGCTGAAGTACTTCATCAGCTTCTCGCGCTCGCGCGAGAGCATCAGCTGCTCCTTCTTCGTGTAGTTCTCGAAGTCGCCGCCCGTCTCGGAGCCGGCCGCGAGCTCCTTCATGCGGCGGAGCTGCTTCTTGACGGTGGCGAAGTTCGTGAGGAGACCGCCAAGCCAGCGCTCGGTGATGTACATCGCGCCCGAGCGCTCCGCCTGCTCGCGGACGAGGCCGGCGAGCTGCTGCTTGGTGCAGACGAAGAGGACGTTCTCACCGCGCATCACGACGTCGCGAACGAGCTTCTGCGCGAGCTCGATCTGCCGGAGCGTCTTGTGGAGGTCGATGATGTGGATCCCGTTGCGCTCCGCGAAGATGAAGCGGCGCATCTTGGGGTTCCACCGGCGGGTCTGGTGGCCGAAGTGCACGCCCGCGGCGAGCAGCTGCTCGAGCGACGGCGTGTTGGTGGTCTTCAGCGTCTGGGTTTCGTCAGCCATGATCCTGTTGGTTGGGTAGCGTCCGCCCTCTTCATCACCTGTGTCGACCGGGACGACGTCCGGCACCCGGCACAGATTCGGAGGACGTGAGAGATGGTACTGCGGACTGCGGACTGCAGAAGCGATCGCGGTGGGCGGGTAGCGGAATCCATCCCCCGCGACCCGCCCAAGGCGATTAACGCTTCGAGAACTGGAACCGCTTGCGGGCCTTCGGACGACCCGGCTTCTTGCGCTCGACCGCGCGGGCATCGCGCGTCAGGAGGCCGAGGTCACGCAGCTTGCGCCGGTGGCCCTCGTCCATCTTCACGAGCGCCCGGGCGACCGCGAGGCGCAGCGCGCCGGCCTGGCCGGTCATGCCACCCCCCTCGACGTTCGCCTTGATGTCGAAGCGGCCGAGCGTGTCGGTCGCCGTGAACGGCTGCTGGATCGCGGTCACGAGCGTCGGACGCGGGAAGTAGTCGCCGAGCGTGCGCCCGTTGACGTCCCACTTGCCGGAGCCCGGCTTCACGTACACGCGGCAGGTCGCTTCCTTGCGGCGACCGATGGCGTTGATGGTCTCAGCCATTACTTGGTCTCGCTCTTCTGGAAGGTCAGCGGCGTGGGCTTCTGGGCAACGTGCGGGTGGTCGGCGCCCGCGTAGACCTTGAGCTTCCCGCGGATGGAGTTGCGGGCGAGCGAGGTCTTGGGGAGCATGCCGTAGACGGCCTTCTCGATGACGCGCTCCGGGTGCTTCGCGATCATCGTGGCGAACGGGGTATGGCTCTCGTGGCCCATGTAGCCCGTGTGCTTGAAGTACGTCTTCTGCGTGGCCTTGTTGCCCGTGACCTTCACCTTGGAGGCGTTGATCACGATGACGTGATCACCCGTATCCATGTGCGGCGTGAAGATGGGCTTGTGCTTGCCACGGAGGATGCGGGCGATCTCGGTGGCGAGACGGCCGAGGACCATGTCCTCGGCATCGACGACGAACCACTTGGGCTCGATGTCGCTCGGCTTGGCCGAGAAGGTTGGTGCGCCGTGCTGAGTCATTCGTGGGGCAGACTGAAGATGCCCGGCGGGTGTTCCCGCGCCTCACCGGTGCGTCATGCAACCCGGGTCTCGGCCCCCTCATGGAGGGGTTTTCGGACAGACATTCAAGCTAGACAACGAGTTAGGGGAGGTCAAGCTCGGATGCGGGATGCGGGACACGCCTCCACTGTGGACCCGCAGTCCGCAGTCCGCAGTCCGCAGTCCGCAGTCCGCATCCGTCTCCCGCATCCCGCATCCCGCATCCCGCATCCTGTACCTTTCCCCGCATGCCTGCCGTCCCGCCGCGCCGGATCCTCCTGGTAGACGCCGATGCCTTCTTCGTGGCGGTCGCCCGGCTCGTGGATCCCGACGGAGCCGGACGCGCGCCGCTGCTGATCGTCGGCGGGGCCGCCGAGCACCGGGGCGTGGTCACCTCCGCGTCCTACGAGACCCGGAAGTTCGGCGTGCGCTCGGGGATGCCCATGGCGCGGGCGCTCCGGCTGTGTCCGCAAGCCACCGTCGTCGGCGTCCCCCGGGGCGCCTGCAGCGCCAAGAGCCGCGAGATCATGGCCGTCCTGGGCCAATTCTCCCCGACCCTCGCCGCCGCCTCGATCGACGAATGGTACGTCGACATGGCCGGCACGGAGCTGCTGTACGCCGGCGAGTCGCTCGCCGAAACCGCCCACCGCATGCGGGCCCGGGTCCGGGACGAGACAGGCCTCAGCGTGAGCATCGGCGGCGGCACCTCCCGGGTCGTGGCCAAACTCGCGGCGGAGCGCGCGAAGCCGAAGGCGGGGGCGGACGGCGTGTTCATCGTCGCGCCCGGTGACGAGATCGCCTTCATGCGGACGCTGATGCTGGCCGACATCCCCGGCGTCGGGCCGAAGTCGGCGGAACGCCTCGCGTCGCTCGGGCTGCGGTCGGTGGAGGACGCGCTCGCCTGGGACCTCACGGCGCTCACCCGCGTGCTCGGCGAGCGCGAGGCGGCCTGGCTCCACCAGCGGATCCGCGGCATCGACGACGGTGAGGTCCGGGAACGGACCCACGCGCGGAGCCTCAGCCGCGACGAGACGTTCCCGCGCGATCTCTCCGACGATCCGTCGCTGGAGCGGGAGCTGCTCATGCTGGCCCACCGCGTCGCCGCGGACCTGCGCGGGGATGGACTCCAGGCGCGTACGGTGACGGTGCGCATCCGCGACGCCGATTTCACCAACCGGTCCGCCTCACGAACCCTGCCCGAACCGATCGAGTCGGATCGCGCGGTGGCCGACGTCGCGCGTGAGCTGCTCGGGAAGCTGCGCAGGGCCCGGCGGGTGCCGGCGCGGCTGCTGAGCGTGGCGCTGACGAGCCTTGCCGAATCCGGCGCAGGGCAGCTCGGGCTGTTCGCCGAGGGCACCGGGACCCTCGAGTCGGCGAGGGACCGCGCCGTGTCGCACGCGGTGGATGCCGTGCGCGCGAAGTTCGGCGGGAAGGCGATCGCGCCGGGGCGCCTCCCCGGGTGACCGCGGTCGGCTAGCCGGCGGGCTCCGCGACGAACGCCAGCCAGCGTCCGTCCGGGCTCACCGCGAGGCGCGTGACGTTCCGCGCTCCTGCAGCGGCCACGTCGCCGATCTTCTCCCAGCCGTCGTTCTCGCCGCAGCTCCGGCTCCAGCGGTAGAGCGTCGTGCCCGACGCGGCGAGCAGCTCGCCCGTCGGCGTATAGGCGAAGAAGTCCTGTCCCTTCAGGGCACGCGAGAGCCGCCGCCGCGACGTCGTCTTCGCATCGAGAAAGCGGAGCTCCTCCACGTAGACGGTGTCGCCGGCCCGCTTGGCGTAGGTGACCCCCCGTTCGCCGGGAATGGCCTGGAGGCCGCGGCCGATGTCGTGCACCCACGTCGTCGCGCCGCCGCTGCCCGTGCTGGCGATCTGCAGCGTGGCCGGCTCACCGAGCACGAAGAGCGCGAGCGTCGACTCGTCGATCCACGCGTGGTACCCCACCGGCTTCACGCCCTCGAGGACGAGCGACGGTGCCCCGCCCGCGACGGGAAAGCGCCACAGTCGCTGCGTGGAATCGCGCTCGACCCGCACGGCCGAGAACTCGGCGCCCCCGGCCATCGGTGTCGGGGAGTATTCGCTCTCGGGCGTCTCCGTCACCCGCGTGACCGTCCCCGATCGCATGTCGTACCGGTAGATGTCGGCCTGGCCGTCATCCCGGATGGACGTGTACAGGAATCCGCTGCCGTCGCGCAGGAACGCGGGCTGGTTGTCATAGCCCGGGCGCGAGGTCGCATTCCGCGCCGCTCCGACCGCGAGCATCCCACCGCGGGCCGTGAGCGGAGCGAGATAGATGTCGGTGCCCGCAGGCGCGGCCTGCGCGCCGACCGCGGGTGCGACGGCAAGCGCAAGCAGCACCGGCAGCGTGCGGCGGATCCTGTGCATGGATTTCACTCCAGCTCGATGAGAATGGCGCCCTTCTCGACCGCGGTGCCCGGCTTGACCTGCACGCTCTTCACCGTTCCGGCTGCCTGCGCGCGAAGCTCGTTCTCCATCTTCATCGCTTCCATCACGACGAGCCCCTGGCCCGGATGGACGGCGTCGCCGGCCTGCACGTTGATGCGGACGATGAGGCCGGGCATCGGTGCGATCAAGGGGGCTGGCCCGACGGGACCTGCCGCGGCCCCGCTCAGCTCCCGGATGGCCCGCGTGCGTTCGTCCAGCGCCTCGACCTCGAAGCGGTGCCCGTCCAGCCAGAAGGTGTAGCGGCCTCGCCCCTCTCCACGGCGCACGACGACGCGGTGGATCTCGTCGCCGAGCGTCACCATCCGGACGGGCGTGCCTTCCACCTCGACGACGCGCCCGTCGTATGACTGTCCGTCGATGGTCGCTCGCGTGCCCTCGAGCTCGACCTCGCGATCCGCTCCGTTCACCGTCACGACGTACTTCATGCACTCTCCTGAACGAGCTCGCACACCGTCTCGACGTGGGCGGTCTGCGGAAACATGTCGAAGCCGACGAGCGTGGCGATCCGGTAGCCCGGGAGGCGCGCGACGTCGCGCGCGAGCGTGGCCGGATTGCAGCTCGTGTAGAGGATGGCGCGCGGACGCGACGATTCGAGTGCGGACGTCACCGCCGCGTCGACGCCCGTCCGCGGCGGGTTGAGAAGTACCAGGTCAGCCGGAAGCGCCGCGGGAAGCAGCGCCTCCACCCGGCCCGCGAGCGACTGCGATCCGGCCGGCAGGCCCTCGCGGCAGACGGCCGCGGCGTCGCGATCGAGCTCGATGGCCGTCACGCGTGCCCCGGCCCTGGCGAGCGGGATCGCCGTGGCACCAGAGCCGGCATACGCGTCGACGACGGTCGCCGGCCGATGCTGCGCCGCGCGATCGAGCACGTGCGCGCGCAGTGCATCGGCTACCTCGGCGTTCACCTGCTCGAACGACGCGCCTGCCGCAGCACGCGACCGTTCGTGGACGACCCGGCGTCGCTGCCGGTCGGGCTGCCACCAGATGCCCACCAGTGACGGAACCGCCGCGGCGAAGGCCTCCACGGTTGCCCACGCGCTGCCGCCTTCCAGCACGAACGTGGCCTCGCGCTCGCCGACGAGACGGACGGCGCCGCGCAGCCGGGATTCCCGCGGCAGGTGCTCGGCGGCGGCCATGATCTCGCGCCAGACCGCGACCACGCGCTCGTCCGTGATCGGACAATCGCGGAGCGCGAACGGGTGACGCGGGTCATCGTATGGATAGAGGCCGGCGATCCACTCGCTCCCCCGCCGTTCCATCGCCAGCGTGAGCTTGCGGCGATACCGCCACGGCCGCGCGCTCGGCATCACACTCGGAGGATAGGGCACGTCCCGCTTGCCGATCCGCACCAGCGCGTCGCGGATGATGCCCTGCTTCGCGGTCAGCTGCGCGTCGTACGAGAGATGCTGGAGCTGGCACCCCCCACACCGGTCCTCGACGTAATGAGGGCACGGTGGCTCGATCCGATCCGGACCGGGGCGCACGATCTGCTCGAGATGGCCGCGGCCGAGGCGCCTCTCGACGCGGACGTCCGCGATGATCCGCTCGCCGGGCGCAGTGCGCGGAGTGAGCACCACGAGCCCCTCGTGCCGCGCCACGCCGTCGCCACCCGCGGCGATGGTCTCGATCTCGAGCTCGACGCGCCCGGGGAGGGTCATCGCAGGCCTTCGAATCGCGCGGCGCGTGCCCAGTTGCCCGACGCGGGCACCGAGGCCTCCGAGGCGTCAGTACGCGCGCGCCGCGCCGTCTTCGGGGCGCTCCGATCCCGCTCGGCGAGCAGCGCCGCCACCACCGCCGCCCGCGCCGCCAGCTCCGGCGACGGCTGAACGCCGGTGAGCGACGCCAACCGACGCTCGAGCCACTGGATCTCGATGTCGCCGCGCCGGAACTCCTCATCCTCCATAACCCGCAGGTGGAAGTCGCGCGACGTGTCGAGTCCATCCACCGTGAGCTCGCTCAGCGCGCGGTGCATGCGGTCGATCGCTGCCTCCCGCGTCGGCGCCCAGACGATGAGCTTCGCGAGCATCGGATCGTAGAACAGGCCGACCTCGCTGCCCGGCTCGACGCCGCCGTCCCACCTGACGCCTGGCCCCGTGGGCACGTGCAGGTAGCGGAGGGTGCCGGTCGACGGCAGGAAGTTGTTCGCGGGATCCTCGCTCGTGATCCGGCACTCGATCGCCCAGCCGTTGGGGACGATCGACTCCTGCGCGAACGGGAGCTGCTCGCCGGCGGCGATGCGCAGCTGCCACTGCACGATGTCGATCCCCGTCACGAGCTCGGTGACCGGGTGCTCGACCTGGAGCCGGGTGTTCATCTCGAGGAAGTAGAAGTTCCCGTCGCGGTCGAGCAGGAACTCGCAGGTCCCGGCGTTGACGTAGCCGGCGGCCTTCGCGAAGCGCACGGCGGCCTCGCTCATCGCCCACCGCAGCTCCGGCGACACGGCGATGCTCGGGGCCTCCTCGATCATCTTCTGGTGCCGGCGCTGCACGCTGCACTCCCGCTCGCCGAGCGAGAGCATCGTGCCGTGCATGTCGCCAAGCACCTGAATCTCGACGTGGCGCGGGCCCTCGACGTACTTCTCCACGTAGACGGCATCGTCGCCGAAGGCGTTCTGCGCCTCGCGGCGCGCCGACTCGAGCGCGCCGGCAAGTTCCGACTCCTCACGGACCACCCGCATGCCCTTGCCGCCGCCGCCGGCGGCCGCCTTGAGGAGCACCGGAAAGCCGAATCGCGCCGCGACCTCACGCGCCTCGTCGGCATCGCGCAGCGCCTCCGTGGTCCCCGGCACGACCGGCACGTCGGCGGCGATCGCGAGCAGGCGCGCCGCGGTCTTGCTGCCGGTCGCGGCGATCGCCTCCGGCGGCGGGCCGATGAAGATCAGGCCCGCGTCGCGCACCGCGCGCGCGAACCACTCGCGCTCCGAGAGGAATCCGTAGCCGGGGTGAATCGCGTCGGCCCCCGTCCGTTGCGCCGCCGCGATGATCCGCTCGCCCCGCAGGTAGCTCTCGGACGACGGCGCCGGGCCGATCTCGACGGCTTCGTCGGCTTCCCGCACGTGCGGCGCCCGCGCGTCCGCCTCGGAGTACACCGCCACCGTGCGGATGCCGAGCTCCCGGCACGCGCGGATGATGCGAACGGCAATCTCGCCGCGATTGGCGATCAGGACTTTCTTCAGCATGGCGGAAGATGCCCGGGAGATGCGAGATGCGAGATGCGAGAAGACGCCTCGCATTCCAATGGTGTCGCTGCAGGAGCTGTGGCGGTGAGGATCAGCTGCATGAAAACGTCTGCTGAGGTGGAAGCATGGCTCGCAACGATCCCGACCGACGAATCGGCGGACCCGGTCTGGCGACTCCAGGCATACCGACTTGCGCGGTTCGCCGCGGCGCGCACCTGGCCGATCGCGGGACGCTTGCGCGTAGCACCGCTGGGGCGCACCGTCGCGGACCAGCTGTGGCGCTCCACAACCGCCATCCCCTCGGACATCGCGGAAGGATTCAGCCGATCATCCGCGCCCGACCGCCTCAGGTTCTTTGAGTATGCGCTGGGCTCTACCCGCGAGTCACTCTGCTGGTATGCCGCGGCCCACTTGGTGCTCCCGAGCACCCAGGTGACGTCACCTATCTCGGAACTTCGATCGACACGCAATCTGCTGCTCAAGATGATCGCCTCACAGCGTGCCCGGCTTCCACGAAAGCCGGCGTTCGGCTGACCCTCCCGACCTGCGGCAGTTTCTCGCAGCTCGCAGCTCGCATCTCGCATCTCGCATCTCACAGCGGAATGTTCCCGTGCTTCTTCGGCGGATTGCGATCGCGCTTGCCCTGCAGCGTCTCCAGCGCATCGATCAGCCGCGGCCGCGTGTCGC
>DASTYL010000185.1:0-15162 GCA_035764975.1 Gemmatimonadaceae bacterium
CGAGCCGCTCGAGCGCGGCCTCCACCTGCTCCGCCGGCTCACCCTTCCGGATCAGGGAGCGTCGCAGCTCGGACCGCGCCCGTGCCCGGAAGGCGAGCATCGTAACCGCCCGGTCGTAGGTCGCGAGCACGGCCGCCTCGCGGGCCACTGCCTCCGCGACCGGCTCGAACGACGTCCCGACCCGCAAGGCCAGCCGTTCGATGATGTCGAGGGAGACTGTCGTGACGTGCTTGCCGTCCACGTACAGCTCGATGCGCCCCTCACGACGGCGGCTGGGATCCAGCGCGGTGATGGTGGACATGGCCAGGCTCATTCGTGATCAATGACGGGAAAAAAGGCCGGGGAGCAGCGCACTGTCCACGACGGGAGTTTCCGGGTCCCATCGCCTTCAGCGCGCGTCTCCCCGGCCCCGACCTGCAGGTTACCGGCGGCGGTGCATCAATCCTCGACGACCGCCTCCGCTTCACTCTTGTTGATCCCGAGGACGCCCTTCACCTGCTCCTCGACCTCCAGCATCACCGCGGGATTGTCCTTGAGGAACAGCTTCGCATTCTCGCGCCCCTGGCCGATCTTCTGGCCCTTGTAGCTGTACCAGGCGCCCGACTTCTCGATGATCCCGGATTCGGATCCGATATCCACGAGCAGCGAGACGTGGCTGATCCCCTCGGCATACATGATGTCGAACTCCGCCTGCTTGAACGGCGGGGCGACCTTGTTCTTGACGACCTTCACGCGGACGTGCGAGCCCACCACGTCCTCCTTCTCCTTCACCGGGCCGATGCGACGGATGTCGAGCCGCAGCGACGCGTAGAACTTGAGCGCCTTGCCGCCCGTCGTCGTCTCCGGGTTGCCGAACATCACGCCGATCTTCTCGCGCAGCTGGTTGATGAAGATCACCGACGTCTTGGACCGGGCGATGGCGCCGGTCAGCTTGCGGAGCGCCTGGCTCATGAGCCGCGCCTGCAGGCCGACGTGCGAGTCGCCCATGTCGCCCTCGATCTCGGCCTTGGGCACCAGCGCCGCCACGGAGTCGACCACGACGATGTCCACCGCCCCGGACCGCACGAGGATCTCGCAGATCTCGAGCGCCTGCTCACCGGTATCCGGCTGCGAGATCAGGAGGTTGTCCACGTCGACGCCCAGCTTCCGGGCGTACTCGGTGTCGAGCGCATGCTCGGCATCGATGAAGGCGGCGACGCCCCCGGCCCGCTGCGCGTTGGCCACGACGTGAAGACACAGCGTCGTCTTGCCGCTCGACTCCGGACCGTAGATCTCCGTGATGCGGCCGCGCGGAATACCGCCGACGCCGATCGCGGCATCCAGGTTGATCGCGCCGGTCGGAATGGTATCCACCCGAATCTTCTGGGCGTCCTTGCCGAGCGTCATGATCGAGCCCTTGCCGCAGCTCTTCTCGATTTGCGCGATGGCCAGATTCAGAGCCTTCTTCTTGTCATCCATTACCGAAGAAACCGCCATTTCACACGTCCTCAGTTAGTCGTTTTCACTCTGGCCAGGCAGCGTAATCGTACCGGATCGGGGGCAGCCCCGACACCCCGAACAAAATACGAAGCCCGGGCGGATTTATCAACGGGAGAGGGCGATGGAGAAGGCATTCTCGACGTGCCGGACCCGGACCCGTTCGGGTCCGATCAGCACCCCGACGACGTCGAATCGGTAATCCTGACCGGGGTTCCCGTGACGGTCGATCCAGACGTGCGCCGACCGGGTCAGCTCGCGCTGCTTCCGCCACGTCACCGCCTCCACGGGGTCCCCGAAGATTTCCCCTCGCCGCGCCTTCACCTCGACGAACACCACCGTCCCGCGCCGCTCGGCGATCAGGTCGAGATCGCGCCGCCCGTTCCGGAACCGGTGCGCCACGATCTCCCATCCCTGATTCCGGAGCCATCGGGCGGCGATCCGCTCCCCCAACTCCCCCAGACGCTGCCTGGCCGCTGACATGGGCCCATCGTACGAGGTCGCGGGCGGGCGGCCGGCACCGAATCACCGCGGCGCGTGGCGTCCGCGTGCGGAGTCGGCGGCCCGGACGGCGGCCATCACATCCGGGAGGTCGGTGACGATCCCCGAGACGCCAGCACGCCAGAGCCGCCGCGCCGCCACCGGATCGTTGATGGTCCAGACATGGGTCGCGGCGCCGCACCGCCGCGCCCGGCCGGCGAGGAGCCGGATCGGGAGCGGGATGCCGAAGTGCCGCGGCGGGATGCACAGCGCCTCGTAGGTGAGGCGCGCGGGGCCGCGCAGCGCGAAGAGCAGCGCCGAGGCGTCCCGCGCTGAGGCGCCGGTGCGCAGCCGGCCGCCGCGGGCTGGGGCGACGGCGGCAAATGCCGACGCCGCGATCACCGCGCGTTCCGTCGCGCCAAGCCGTTCGAGCAGCTTCACGGTCGGCGCCAGCGCTTCCGGCGTCTTGATCTCGATCAGCAGCGGCATGTCACCGGTCGCCGCGATCACATCGGCGAGGCGAGGGACGCCGATGCCGCCTCCCCGGAAGGGATGCGTGGCGCCCCGGTCCACCGTGAACCGGAACCCGGCATCGAGCGACTCCAGCTGCAGGGCGGTGAGCGCGCACACTTCCCCCCGGCCCTGCGTCGTCCGGTCCACCGTGGGGTCGTGAATCACCACGACCTCGCCGTCGCGGCTCAGCCGGACGTCCAGCTCGACGGCATCAGCCCCGAGGGCACCGGCGCCCGCGAGGGCCGGCAGGGTGTTCTCGGGAGCGCGCCGGGCACCGCCCCGATGCGCGATCACGACCTGGGCAGCCGGCTCGCACAGCAGGTGCGAGTGCATGCCCGAAGTCTAACGCGTGGCTAGCGGCCGCCCACGAGAATCCGCTCCACC
Source organism: Gemmatimonadaceae bacterium (assembly GCA_035764975.1). Classification (GTDB taxonomy): domain Bacteria; phylum Gemmatimonadota; class Gemmatimonadetes; order Gemmatimonadales; family Gemmatimonadaceae; genus JACDHQ01. The sequence continues at coordinate 2,854 of DASTYL010000185.1, forward strand.
GTCGTTCCCGGCATGTGCGGCGGTACCTCCGACGTCTTCACCACCACGCGAGTCGCCTTGTCGATCCAGATCAGCCGTTCCGACCCGTTGGCGGCGGCCCGGACGACCCACGCCTCGAACTGGCCGGATGGGATCGCAACTGCTTCCTCGCGGACCACGGCGAGGTGAAGGGGCAGCAGCCGCGCGCCGGCCATGTCCGCCACGAGCATCGAGGCAGAGGCTGACCAGCCGGCGCCCAATGGTGCGATCTGGAGCAGCGCATCGAGCGAGCCCTCGCTCGTCACGATCGGAGCCGGAGCGGCGATGGTGAACGTCGACCGCGCCGCGGGCCCGGTGGCGCCCCCGTATGCGGAATCCCCCGAGAACGCGGTCACGAAGCGCGACGCGGCGGCACTCGCCTCCCAGCGCAGGGGCGCCAGGTCGTCGCGCCCCAGGATCACGGAATCGCGCGTCACGCGCACCGCGAACGGGGCGTGCGACTCGCGTCGGTCGCTGACTTCCCACGCGGGACGGCCGGCGAACGTCACGTCGTAGATCCACACCGTGTACCACCCGACGTGCTGCGTGCCGCTGTCGCCCGTCACCAGCACGTCGTAGAGCATCGCCCGCGGCTGGAGGCGGCTCCCATCGGGCCGAAGCGGCTGGGCCGCGACGCTCGAGTCGGCGGCGCGAGGGACGGCGCCGTCCTGCGCGCGGAGCACGGGTGCCTGAAGGACCGCGCAGATGATCGCGGTAACGAGGAGAAATTGCTTCATCAGACGTGGCTGCCCGTGCCGCAGATGCGATCGAGATCCTCGAGTCCGAGAAGGACATCGCGCGGCTTGGACCCGTCCGGCGGGCCGAGGACGCCTGCGGCATGCAGCTGGTCGATGATGCGCGCCGCACGCCCATACCCGACCTTGAGCCGGCGCTGGAGCAGCGACGTGGAGCCCTGCTGGTGCTGGATCACCACTTCGGCCGCCTCGCGGAACAGCTTGTCGCGCTCCGCATCATCGCTGCCCTCGTCCCCGCCCTTGCCGGATTCCGCCGCCTCGAGCGACCGCACGCGCTGCAGGATGTCCTCCTCCACGTCGTACGACTCCTCGACGATGATCCCCTGCTCGGCGAGCGCGGCCCGCTTCTGCGCGCGCTTGTCGTCGAACCACTTCATCAGGCGCTCCGTCTCCTCGCTGGAGATGTACGCGCCCTGCAGCCGTTCCGCCTCCGACTTGCCCGGCGGAATGAACAGCATGTCCCCGTTGCCGAGCAGCATCTCCGCTCCCGCGCCGTCGATGATCGTCCGGCTGTCCACCTGCGACGCGACGCGGAACGCGATGCGGCTCGGGAAGTTGGCCTTGATCAGCCCCGTAATGACGTTCACCGATGGACGCTGCGTGGCGAGGATGAGGTGGATGCCGATCGCGCGCGCCTTCTGGGCCAGCATCGCGATGGGCGTCTCCACTTCGCCCTGCACCGTCATCATCAGGTCCGCCATCTCGTCGATGATGACGACGATGTAGGGGAGGATGCCGGCGCGGTAGACGTTGTCCTCGAAGGCGACGTCGGGCCGGCGCGGCGTCTTCAACGGCACGTTGTCCTGGACGCGCCGGTTGAAGTCCTGGATGTTGCGACAGCCGTTCGCGGCGAGCAGCGCGTAGCGGTCCTGCATCTCGAGCACGGCCCACTTGAGCACCGCGGCCGCGTCACGATTGTCCGTGATCACCTTGTGGCGCAGGTGCGGGAGCTCGTTGTACACCGAGAGCTCCACCATCTTCGGGTCCACCATCAGGAAGCGCAGGGTGCGCGGCGTGTGGCGGTACACGAGGCTCGTGATGACGGTGTTCACGCACACGGACTTGCCGGAGCCCGTCGCGCCCGCGATGAGCAGGTGCGGCATCTTCGCGAGGTCGGCCATCACCGGACGTCCCTCGAGGTCCTTCCCGAGCGCGATGGGCAGCGCCATGCGTGCGGACTGGAAGTCGCGCACCTCGACCATCTCGCGGAAGGTCACCATCTCGGGCGTTGGATTCGGCACCTCGACACCGACCGCGCCGCGCCCGGGGATGGGGGCGACGACACGGATCGACGGCGCCCGCATCGCGAGCGCGAGATCGTTGGAGAGGTTCGCGAACTGGCGGACCTTCACGCCGGGCGCCGGCTCGATCTCGAACTGCGTCACCGTCGGGCCGGTCGTGTGGCCCACGAGCTCCCCTTCCACCCGGAAGGTCCGCAGCGCGTCGATGAGCTTCTGGCCCATCGCGTCGAGCTCGCGCCGGTTCGCCTCCGCGTTCTTCACGGGCGGTGGCGTGAGCAGCTCGACCGGCGGCAGCTCGTCGCCGAGCGCGTCGGCCGGCGCCGAGGCCTCGATGGCCGCGGCGATCTCCTCGTCGCGCACCGAGAGGTCGTCCTTTCCTTTTTTCTTCGCCTTGCGGCGGGCAGCCAGCTCGTCGCCGGGCACGTCGGCAATGGACGGCGGGACCTCGACGGCGGGCATCTCCTCCGGAGTCGGCTCGAGCTCCAGCGCGCGATCCGCGCCCTTCCCGCGCCCACGGCGCGTCTTGGGCGGGACGTACGATTCCTCGGCGACCGGCTCGCCCGCGGGGCTCACCGGAAGCACGACCTGGGCGCGATGCCCGACCAGCACGCGCAGCGGATTCCACGCGAGCGTCGCCGCGGTGAGGATCGAGAGGGCGAGCACCGTCATGACCCAGGCGCCGACGCCGCCGAACCAGAGATGCCAGTACGCGGCGACGAGTCCCCCCCAGATCCCGGCGAGGATGCTCGGATCCGTCGTGACGCGTGCACCGGTGGCGAGGCCGATGGCCACCGGCAGCAGCATGAGGAGGCCGACGAGGAAGATCAGCCAGGAGCGGTCGGTCTCCTCCGCCATGCGGCCGAAGAGCCGGAGCGCGTGCACCACGGCCGCGGCTGGGATGAGCCACACGGCGCCCCAGCCGAAGAACGTCACCAGCGGCCCGCCGAGGAAGGTGCCGACCCCGCCGACGGCGGCGCGCACGTCCACGCCGGCGCGAAGGTGCGCCAGGAGGAGCGCACCCAGGACGGTCGTGAGAAAGACCGCGAACAGCAGGAACGCGATGCCCGAGAGCTCGCGCTTGAGTGTGGAACCGCTCACCGCCTACCGCTCCCGATCGGGCCCCAGCTTGGTGATCTGCCGATCCTGATAGAGGGGAATCACCCCGAAGGCGTCGACGGTCGCGCACACGGCGAGGTCCTCCTCGAAGCCGGCCGCCGCGAGCGCGCGACCGTGCGCCGTGGCCTCGAACAGCTTGCCGAGGTTGTCGCCGTACTTGCGATCGATCAGCGCCGCCGCCACCGCGGCGTCGTTCAGCTCGACGTCGGGCAGCTTGCGCGTGAGGTGATGCACATACCGGCCGGCGCAGGCGGCATCGTCCAGCGAGAACTGGCGGTCCGTCCCGGCGCAGACCACGGCGATGTCCGTCCCGCCGCGCAGGGCGGTGCGAAGCATCGTGAGCACCGCCGTGAAGTTGACGTACGATGCGATGACGACGTCACGCGCGCCGGAGAGCCCGGTCAGGACTGCCGTCCCGTTGGTCGTCGTGAAGAGCACCGTCTTCCCCTCGACCCGTTCGCGCGTCATCTCGCGCGGCGAGTTGCCGAGGTCGAAGCCGGAGATCGGCAGCATCTTCCGCTCGCCCGCCAGCACGAGATCCTCGCGGGAGAACGCCTTCGAGCGATCGACCACCTCGTCCGGCGACTGGAGCGGCACGATCGCCTTTGCCCCGTTCGCCATCGCGGCGGCGATGGTCGTGGACGCGCGCAGCACGTCCACGACGGCCACCACGCGCCCGGCGATGTCCGCCGGCGTGTGCGGCGCGCCGTAGAAGACGTCGAGGCGCACCTACACCGTCTCCTTCATCAGGTCCGGCTCCCGCTCGAGGAACTTCGTGTCGATCTTGCCGGAGATGAACCGCGGATTGTCCATGACGCGGCCCAGGAACGGGATGGTCGTGGTGACACCCTCGATGATGAAGCTGTCCAGCGCGATCTTCACCCGCGCGATCGCCTCGTCCCGCGTGCGGCCCTGGCAGATCAGCTTCCCGAGCAGCGAGTCGTAATAGGGCGGGACGGTATAGCCGGCATACACGTGCGTATCGAGCCGCACGCCCGGTCCACCCGGCGGATGGAAGGTCGTGATCTTCCCCGGCGACGGCTGGAAGTTGCGCGCCGGATCCTCGGCGTTCACGCGCACCTCGATGACGTGCCCGCGAAGCGGCGGCAGCTCGGTCACCGACAGCGGCAGCCCGGCCGCCGCCCGGATCTGCTCCTTCACGAGATCCACCCCGGTGATCATCTCCGTCACCGGGTGCTCCACCTGGATGCGGGTGTTCATCTCCATGAAGTAGAACGACCCGTCCTCGTCCAGCAGCATCTCGATCGTGCCGGCGCCGACGTAGTTGATGGACTTCGCGCCGGCGACGGCCGCATCGCCCATGCGCTGCCGCAGCTCCGGCGTCATCGCGGGGCTCGGCGCCTCCTCGATGAGCTTCTGGTGGCGGCGCTGCACCGAGCAGTCGCGCTCCCCCAGATGGATGACGTTGCCGTGCGTGTCGCCGAGGATCTGGAACTCGATGTGGCGCGGCCGCTCGAGGTACTTCTCGACGTAGACGTCGCCGTTGCCGAACGCGCTGAGCGCTTCCGACCGGGCGAGCTGGAAGGCGCGCGCGAAGTCGTCCTCGTCGCGCGAGACGCGCATGCCCTTGCCGCCGCCGCCGGCGGCCGCCTTGATGATCACGGGGAAGCCGACCTTGCGCGCGAACTCGCACGCCTCGTCCGAATCCTCCACCGGGCCCGGGGTGCCGGGGACCACCGGCACGCCGACTTCGATCATCTGCTTCCGCGCGGACGCCTTGTCGCCCATCAGGCGGATCTGCTCCGCCGTCGGGCCGATGAACGTGATGTTGGACGCGGCACAGGTCTCCGCGAACTCCGCGTTCTCGGCGAGGAAGCCGTACCCGGGGTGGATGGCGTCGGCCCCGGTGATCTCGGCGGCCGCGATGAGCCGCGGGATCCGCAGGTAGGAGTCGCGCGCCGCCGCGGGCCCGATGCAGACGTCGTCATCGGCGAAGCGGACGTGCAGCGACTCGCGGTCGGCCTCGGAGTACACGGCCACCGTCTCGATGCCGAGCTCGCGGCAGGCGCGGATGACGCGCAGCGCGATCTCGCCACGGTTGGCAATCAGAACTTTCTTAAACATTTCGCGATCCCGGGATCGCCGACGGTCGGTCGGCGATCAGCACATTCTTGAACATGTCGTGGCGTCAGCGTCAGGCGGTGCCGCTCTCGAACCCGGTCCAGCTGGTGTCGCTGGTGGCGGCCACGCCCTGCACTCGGAGGGCGAATTCGCTCGCGTTGGTGGCGAAGAACAGTGCGCTCTCGTACGAGATCACGCCCTGTGAATACCAGCTCATGAGCGACTGGTCGAAGCTCTGCATGCCGTACTGGACCGCGCCCTCCTTGATGAGATCGGGGATGTTGAGGGTGCTCGACATGTCCCGGATCTGGTCGCGGACGGCGGCGGTGTTGATGAGGATCTCGGCGGCGGGCACCCGGCCGGGGCGATCCGCCCGCGGCACGAGGCGGAGCGAGACGACGGCCTGGAGGGAGCTCGCCAGCATGAACCGGACCTCGTTCTGCTGGTGCGGCGGATAGAACGACAGGATGCGGTTGATCGTCTGCGTCGCATCCTTCGTGTGGAGCGTGGAGAAGACGAGGTGCCCGGTGTCCGCCGCCTTGAGGGCGGTGTCGAGCGTCTCGAGGTCGCGGATCTCACCGACGAGGATGACGTCCGGGTCCTGTCGCAGGACGCGGCGAAGGGCCTGGCCGAAGCTCCCCGTGTCGGTGCCGATCTCGCGCTGGTTGATGTGCGAGCTGATGTCCCGATGCAGGAACTCGATCGGGTCCTCGATCGTGATGACGTTCGCCTTGCGATGCTCGTTGACGTGCTGGATCATCGCGGCGAGCGCCGTGGACTTCCCGGAGCCGGTGATGCCCGTCACGAGGACGAGCCCGCGGGGGCGCAGCGCGATCTGCTCGAGCACGCGGGGGAGCGAGAGCTCCTCGATGCGCTTGGCCTGATACGGGATCGCGCGCATCGCATAGCAGAGCGACCCGCGCTGCTGGTACACGTTGCACCGGAACCGGCCGATGCCCGGGACGCCGATGGCGAAGTCCGCCTCCTTCTGTTCCGCGAAGTCCTTCACCTGGCGCGGCGTCATGAGCTGCTCGGCCAGCGACTTCAGGTCCTCGGGCTTGAGCGAGGGCAGGTCGAGCGGCGCGAGCTCGCCGTGCAGGCGCAGCGTCGGCGGACGGCCGACCTTGAGGTGCAGGTCGGACGCGCCGAGCTGCACCATCTGCTGCAGGACCTGCTTGAAGTTCAACCCGCCCGCCTTCCCCGCCGGGGTGGCCGACGGATCGGCGGCGGGAGCGCCCGCTCCCTGGTCAGCCATTGGGATCGATGCGGAACAGGGCCTGCCCGTATTCCACCGGCTGCGCGTCCTGGACGTTCACTTCCTTGACGACGCCGGAGAACTCGGACTCGATCTCGTTCATGATCTTCATCGCCTCGATGATGCAGAGGATCTGCCCCTTCTCGACGCGCTGGCCGACGCTGACGTACGGCTTGGCGCCCGGCTCGGGCGACCCGTAGAAGGTCCCGACCATCGGCGACTTCACCTCGAGGAGCTTCTCGGCGGCGGCGCGAGGGGCTTCCCCCTCGGCTGCGGCCGGGGCGCCCTCGCCCGCCGCGGGGCGGGCCGCGGGCAGGGCTGCCGGTGCCGGCATCATGCCCGGCATCGCCATGGGCGCCTGCATCGCGATCGCGCCGCGCTGGGTCGGACTCTTGGAGATGCGGATCTTCATCCCCTTGTCCGACGAGATCTCGATCGAATCCACGGTGGATTCATCGAGGATCTCGATGAGTTTCTTGACGTAGCGTAGGTCGATCATATTCGCTGGAGTGGTCCGGTCGAACGAGGCGCTGGTCATCCGAGCTCCACAAGCTCACGAGTGAACGGCGTCAGGATCCGGGGCCCGGCAGCGGTGAGGTGCACATCATCCTCGATGCGCACACCTCCCCACCCGGGGCGGTATACGCCCGGCTCGATGGTCACGACGGCGCCCTCGGGGAGCGCTCCCTCTGCGGTGCGGGCAAGTCGCGGCGCCTCATGAACCTCGAGGCCCAGGCCATGGCCGAGGCTATGGCCGAACAACTCCCCCATACCGCACTGCTCAATGTAGCCCCGCGCGACGGCATCGGCATCCCGCCCGGTCATCCCGGGCCGGACGGCCGCCGCAGCCCGCTCGTTGGCCACGCGTACCACATCATGGACTTCGCGCTGCTCGCCGGTCGCACGCCCCACGACGACCGTACGCGTGACATCGGCACAATAGCCCTGCACCACGGCGCCGAAATCCAGCAGCAGCAGGTCGCCGGCGCCGATCGTGCGCCCGCTCGACCGCGCGTGCGGCAGCGCGGACCGGGGGCCGGACGCGACGATCGAAGGAAAGGGAAAATCCTCGCTCCCCGCGTCGCGCAGGGCCTTTTCGAGCACGCCGGCGACGGCAAGCTCCGACATGCCAGCCCGCACCTGCGGCAGCGTGGCGCCCAGCGCGGTGCAGGCCACTTCCGCCGCCCGCGTGATGAGCATCACCTCGCCGTCATCCTTCCGCTCGCGCAGCGTCTCGACCAGGTCGACGACGGGACGCCACTGGTAGCGCGCACCCTGCTCGAGCAGCCGCTGGAAGTCGCGATGCGGCAGGTGCGACGACTCGAAGCCCGCGACGGCGAGCCCGGTCTGGCCGAGCTGCTGCCACAGCCCGGTCCACAGGCTCTGGCCCTCGATGACGACGCGGACGCGATCGGTCACCTCGTCGGCAACCTGCGTCTGATACCGGAAGTCGGTGATGAGCACCGCTTCACGGGCCGTGACGAACAGCAGGGCGCTCGTGCCGGAGAAGCCCGTGAGGTACCGGATGTTCGGAAGGCTCGTGAGCAGCAGCCCGTCGAGATGCGCGGCGGTGAGCCCTTCGACGAGTTGCGCGAGCCGCCGCGCGCGGGGATCGCTCACGACGCGGGTGCCGACGCGCGCAGGCGCATGACGAGGCCGCGCAGCGCGAGCTCGTAGCCGTACCCCCCGAGCCCGCACACCACGCCCACCGCGCCGGACGCCAGCATCGAGTGGCGCCGTTCCGGCTCGCGCGCGTACACGTTCGTGACGTGCACTTCCACGAACGGCACTTCCACCGCCGCGAAGGCATCCCGGAGCGCGAGGCTCGTGTGGCTGTACGCCCCGGCATTCACCACGGCGCCTGCGATGCGCCCGCGAAAGCCGTGCACGAGGTCGATGAGCTCCCCTTCCCCGTTGCGCTGCGCGAACTCCAGCTCGACGCCGAGCTCGCGCGCGACCGCCGCGAGGCTGCGCTCGACGTCCGCGAGAGTCTCACGCCCGTACAGCGCGGGTTCGCGCAGGCCGAGCAGGTTGAGATTCGGGCCGTTGACGACCGCGAGTCTCACTTGTTCTTCAAGCCCTTCAACCAGCTGTTGAACTGCTCGATGTCGTCGTCGGAGCCGTTCCGCGGCTCCGGCTCCGACGACTCCTCGCGCGGCGTCTTCACGGCGCCTTCGGCGAAGAACTGATCGAAGGAGAAACTGCCGGTGGGCTTCGCGGGCCCGCTCTGCCGCGGCTGGCCGAAGACGTGGTCCAGCGAGAGGTCGTTCCCTGCCGGCCGCGCGGGGCGGCCGCTCAGTGGATTGGCGTCGGCGTCATCGTATGCCGCGGCCGGCGGGGCGGGCGGTGCCGGCGGCGCATAGGCGTCCGACAGGACGTCCGCCGCGCGGACATCGCCGGTTTCGTGCGGCGCGCCGAACAGCGAGTCGAGTCCCGTCCGCGCCTCGGACCGCGGAGCAGCCGCCGCCGGTTGGCTCGCGACTACGAGGGCCTCGTCGATGGCGACGACCTCCGCGATCTCGCCGCCCGTGTCGAGCAACGGGATGCCCGCGAGGGCGGCGGTGGCGTCGGGGCCGGCCTGTAGATCGGGCACCGGCTGCCCCAGGGCGATCGCAGCGAGGTACTCGCGGATCGTGGGCCCGACCGGACCGGTCGCCGCCGAGGCGCCTTCAGCGGCCGCGGCAACCAGCGCCGGCTCCATCGCGGTGGGCAGCCCATGAATGACCGATCCCGGGGACGGCGCCGGCACCTCGAGCCGCTCGTCGATCAGCTCCGGCATCCCGGTGTCGACCGCCTCGGTGGCGAACGGCTCCGACACGACGGACGCCCCTTCGCGTTCGACGCGCGCCATGCGCTCGCGCAGGCCCATGTCGCCGGGACTCTGCTCGATCAGCTGCCGATACACGTCCAGGGCGCGGTCCCGGTAGCCCTGCTGCAGATAGAGCTCGGCCATCGTCTCGGTGACGAACGCATCGGGCTCCGGCGCAGCGGGAATGGACAGACTCGTCGGCTCGAGCCCGGTCGCCCCGAACCCGGTCATATCGAGGTCGAGCGGCGCGGCGGGGGCGGGCGATGTCGGTTGCGCCGGTTGCGCCGGGGGCAGCTCGAACGACGTCGCCTCGAAGCCATCGAGCGTGAAGCTGTCGGCGGGCGGCACCGTCTCGCTCGGCTCCAGGCCGGCCGCCGGCTCCCCCATCGTGGGGCGCTCGCCGGGCGACTCCATCGCGGGCGCCGAACCGAAGCTCGTCGGCTCGAAGTCGAGCAGCTCCTCCGACCGCTCCAATGCAGGCGGAGCCGTTTCGAAGGATTCCGCCTCCTCGGCGAAGACGATTTCCGCCGGTTCCGCCGGTGTTTCGGTCGGCTCGGAGGCTTCCGCCGCGGCCGCGACGAGCGCGGGTTCGATGAAGGTAGGCAGATCGCCTTCCGCGGGCGCGGCCCCGCCGAGCCCGGCCAGCAGCGCCTGTACCTCTTCGTTGCGCGGGTCGGAGTCCAGGACGCGCGTGTACCACTGGCGAGCGGTCTCCACATCGCCCTCGCGCGCGGCGATGTCCCCCATGTGCCGGAGCGCGATGAGGTTCTCCGGGTCGAGGCCGAGCGCGGTCTCGAACACCGTGCGCGCCTCCGCCAGCTCCCCGGCCTCGAACAGCGCCTGGCCGTAGACGATGTGCCCGCTCATGTGGCCGGGCTGCTGCGGGAGGTGGGCGCGGCAGATGGCGATGGCGGCGTCGAGGTCACCCGCCTTGCGGCACTCGTTGGCCAGCGGTGCGAAATACCGCCGCGGGTTCTCGTCGAACTTCTTCTGGAGCTCCTCGATCCGTGCCGCGCTCGACATGTCTGGTCTCGAAACTCCCGTCGGGATGGGGGCGGGAAAGGTGTGGAACTTACACAGCGCCCGACGGGGAAGTCAATCAGAAGTGGCTCAGTCTCTTGATTTTAGGCCGCGGCGATCGGTAGCTTTGCTGGCTGTCCTTCCCGCCTACTCATCCCGCTTTTGCGAGGAGTTACGCCCCCGTGCTGCAACAGATGCGGAGCTCCGCGAAGTACATCTTCATTTTTCTGTTCTTCGCGTTCGTCGTCGGCTTCCTGCTGATGGACACCTCTGGCCTGCTTGGCGGGCCCCAGCTCACGCCCACGACCCCGGTTGCGACGGTCAATGGACGTGAAATCCTCTATCAGGACTGGTTCAACCGGGCCCAGCAACAGATCCAGGCCGAGCAGCAGCGCACCGGCCGTGCGCTGTCGCAGGACGAGGTGCGGCAGGTCGAAGACGCCGTCCTCGACCAGCTCGTGCTCGACATCCTGCTCCAGCAGGAATACGAGCGCCGCGGCATCGGCGTGAGCGACGACGAGATCCGTGAATACGCGCGCTTCGTGCCGCCGGACTGGGTCCGCAACGATCCGTCGATGCAGACCGAGGGGCAGTTCGACCCGGCGAAATATCAGCGCCTCCTGGCGAGCCCGCTCGCGAAGCAGCAGGGGCTGCTCGCCGGGCTGGAGCAGTACTATCGCACGGAGATTCCGAAGCAGAAGCTGCAGGAGCAGATCGCGTCGGGGCTCTACGTGACGGACGCGGAGCTCTGGCGCGCCTATCAGGACCGGAATGACTCGGCGCGTGTGAGCTATGTCGCCTTCCGCCCGGCGGCCGATCTCAAGCCCGACGCGTCGATCGGCGACGCCGAGCTGCGGAAGTACTTCGACCGGCACAAGGAGCAGTTCGAGCGGCAGCCGCACGCTTCGCTCTCGCTGATCACGATCCCGCGGGTCGTCAGCGGCGCCGACAGCGCCGCGGTCCGCGCAAAGGCGTCCGCGCTGCGCGCGGAGATCGCCGGCGGCGCGAAGTTCGAGGACGTGGCGCGCCGCGAGTCGTCCGACAGCATGTCGGCCGTGCAGGGTGGCGACCTCGGGTCCAATCCGCGCGGCAGCTTCGTCCCCGCGTTCGACTCCGCGGTGTTCTCGCTGCCGATCGGCCAGGTTTCGCAGCCGGTCGCGACGCCGTTCGGCCTGCACCTCATCCGGGTCGACTCGCGCCGCGGCGACACGGCGAACGTCCACCACATCCTGGTGCCGTTCCGCCAGAGCGACTCCACGGCGGTGACCGTCGACCGCAAGGCCGACGAGCTGGCGCGGCTCGCTGCCGGCGCGACGGAGCCGGCGAAGTTCGACAGCGCGGCGAAGGCACTCGGCCTCACCGTCACGCGCGTGCAGGCGACCGAGGGTGAGCCGGCGGTGCTCGACGGCCGCGTCGTCCCGAGCGTGAGCGCGTGGGCCTTCAGCGGCGCGCGTCCGGGCGAGACGAGCGACCTCTTCGACGCCGAGGACGGCTACTACCTCGCGCGCCTCGATACGCTCGTGGAAGGCGGCTCGAACTTCGACGCGGTGAAGGAAGACGTCCGGATGCGCATGACGTTCGAGCGCGCCATCGACGCCCTCGTGCCACGTGCGCAGCAGCTCGCGACCGCCGCGGCGCAGGGCGGCCTCGAAGCGGCGGCCCAGGGCCAGCAGCTCACGGTGGAGCGGACGCCCGCGTTCACGCGTGCATCCTTCGTCCCCGGTCTCGGCCAGCTCACGCGCGCGGTCGGCGCGGCGTTCGGACTGCCCGTTGGTCAGGTCAGCGCACCGGTTCGCACGGCGGACGGCGTGTTCGTCCTCCGCGTGGATGGCCGCACGCAGGCCGATCGCAAGGCGTTCGAGGCCCAGAAGGCGACGCAGCGGCAGCAGCAGGTGGTGCAGCTTCGCCAGACGCGCCTGCAGCAGTTCCTGCTCGACCTCCGCACCGCCGCGAAGATCGTGGACCGGCGCAAGGAGATCAACGCGATGGCGCGGCGCGCCGAGGGATGATCCG
>DASTYL010000186.1:0-2684 GCA_035764975.1 Gemmatimonadaceae bacterium
GCTGCGCCGCAGGCTCATCGCCCCGGCGGTTCGCGTGACCGACTCGCCGCGGTATCCGTGGCGCGGCGCGATGCTCGACGTGTCCCGCCACTTCCTCGAGGTCGCGGACGTCAAGCGGTACATCGACGTGATGGCGCTGTACAAGCTCAATCGGCTCCACCTGCACCTGTCGGACGATCAGGGTTGGCGTATCGAGATCACCTCGTGGCCCAACCTCGCCCGGCACGGCGGCAGCACCGAAGTCGGCGGCGGGCCCGGGGGCTTCTACACCCAGGCGGAGCTGCGCGACCTCGTGCACTACGCGCGCGAGCGGTTCATCGAGATCGTGCCCGAGATCGACGTACCGGGGCACACCAACGCGGCGCTCGCGTCGTACCCGGAGCTCAACTGCGATTCGATCGCGCCCCCGCTCTACACCGGGATCCGCGTCGGCTTCAGCGCCCTGTGTGTCTCGCGGGAGGAGCCGTACCGCTTCCTCGCCGACGTCGTGCGTGAGATCGGGGCGATCACCGGCCCCTGGTTCCACATCGGTGGCGACGAGGTCGAGCGCCTGACGCACGCGCAGTACCTGCAGTTCATCGAGCGCGCCCAGTCCATCGTCCGCGGCGCGGGCAAGACCATGATCGGGTGGGGGGAGATCGCGCCGGCGGCGCTGGACCGCGAGACCATCGTGCAACACTGGAGGAAGGACTCGAGCTTCGTGCACGCCGCACGCGGGGGCCGCGTGATCGTCTCGGCGGGACCGAAGATGTACCTCGACATGAAGTACGACAGCACGACCATCCTCGGCCTCCAGTGGGCGGGCCGCATCGAGGTGCGGGACAGCTACGACTGGGATCCGGCCACGTACCTCCCCTCCGTCTCCCCTGATGCGGTGCTGGGGGTGGAGGCACCGCTCTGGTCGGAGACGCTGGAGAAGCGGGAGGACTTCGAGTTCATGGCCTTCCCGCGTCTCGTCGCTGTTGCCGAGGTAGGGTGGTCCAAGCCGGAGGTGCGCGCCTGGGACGGCTTCCGGCTCCGTCTGGCCGCGCACGGACCCCGGCTCGCCGCCCTGGGCGTCAACTACTATCGGTCCCCGCAGGTACCCTGGGTGCGGTAGAGTACAAAGTCGCGATTGCCGTTCCGCGGCGGAGTCGGGGGCCTTGACGGAATCGGGTTCGTGCGCGATTTACGGGCAATGAACGCCTCCCCTCCGCGGTTTCATCCGCCGCAGCAGTCCCGGAGTCAGGAAACGCTCGGCCGCATCCTCGACGCCGCCGAGCGGGTGCTGGAAGAGAAGAGCTTCAACGAGGCGACGCTTGCCGAGATCATGGACCGGGCTGGCGTTACCGTGGGGGCCTTCTACCGCCGCTTCCCCGACAAGGATGCCCTCCTGCACCATCTCGACGAGCGGTTCTTCGCCGAGATGCACACGCTCGCGAACGAGCTGCTCGACCCCGATCGCTGGGACGGGGCATCCTTCACGCGAGTCATCCCCCAGATCACGACGGTCGCGGTGCCGTTGTACCGCATGCGCCGCGGCCTGCTCCGGACGCTGTTCATCCGCGCGCGCACCGATCCCAAGATCCAGGCGTCGGCGCGTGAGCTGAACAGCCGGATGCTGGAGCTCATGCGCCAGCTCGGGGAAGCCCGCCGGGCGGAGATCAACCACCCCAATCCCGTCCAGGCGGTGGACTTCGGGTTCCGCGTCCTGCTGGGGGCACTGCGCGAGACGGTCGTCTTCGGCGAGGTCTGGCCGAACGGCACGGGGCTGAGCGAGGAGCAGCTCGCGCACGAGCTCGCCCGCTCGTACCTCGGCTACCTCGGGATCGCCGTGCCGGTGCATATTCCCCGGCATGACCCCGAACCCCTCTAGCTCGGCGACGAGCATCGACGCGTACCTGGCCGCGAACGCGAAGCGCAACCAGGACGAGCTGTTCGACTTTCTCCGCATCCCGAGCGTGAGCGCGCGCTCGGAGCACAATCCCGACACCGCCAGGGCAGCCGAGTGGCTGGCCGATGCCATGCGCACGGCCGGCCTCTCGGCGACGGTGCATCCCACGAAGGGGCATCCGGTCGTGGTCGGCGAGTGGCGCGGCGCGGCGGCAGGTGCGCCGACGGTCCTCGTCTATGGCCACTACGATGTGCAGCCGGCCGAGCCGCTCGAGCTGTGGGAGTCACCACCGTTCGAGCCGACGGTGCGCGACGGCCGGATCTACGCGCGTGGGAGTGTGGACGACAAGGGCCAGCTCTACCTCCACGTGAAGGCGATCCAGGCGCATCTCGCGACCCGCGGCACGCTGCCCTGCAACGTCGTCGTGATCGCGGAAGGCGAGGAGGAGGTCGGCAGCGAGCACCTCGCGCCGTTCGTGGAGCAGCACAAGGCGATACTCGCGGCGGACTGCGTGGTGATCTCCGACTCGGCGATGTTCGCGCCGGGGATTCCGTCCATCCTGTCGTCGCTGCGCGGGCTCGCGTACTTCGAGATCACCGTCACCGGCCCGAGCACGGACCTCCACTCGGGGAGCTACGGCGGCGCGGTCGTGAACCCGGCCATGGCGCTGGCGCGCATCCTCGCGACGATGCACGATGCCGACGGGCGGATCGCGATCCCCGGCTTCTACGACACGGTGAGGGAATGGACGGCGGCCGAGCGCGCGGCCGTGCAGGCACTGCCCTTCGACGAGGAGCACTTCCGTGCGGAG
>DASTYL010000187.1:0-24571 GCA_035764975.1 Gemmatimonadaceae bacterium
CCGAGACCCCGCCGGAGGTGAGCAGCACGTCGCAGGGCGCGGCTGCCTCGATGCGGGCATGGATGTCGGCCGGGGCATCGGCGGCGAGTCCGAGCGACACGACGTCGCAGCCGTTCGCCGTCGCCAGCGCCGCGAGGGTGTGCGCGTTCACGTCCACGACCTTCCGTTCCGCCACAGCGCGGTCGTGCTCGGCCAGGGGAAGCAGCTCGTCGCCGGTCGAGAGGATCGCCACGCGTGGGCGGCGGTGCACCAGGACCTCCCCCGCACCGACCGCCGCCAGCACGCCGAGCGTGCCGGCGTGCACGACGTCGCCGGCAGCGGCGGCAGCGTCACCGGCGGCGAGGTCCTCCGCCTGCGCGCGGACGTTCATCCCGGCATCGCGCGCGTCGCGGATCTCGACGATGTCGCGTCCGCGATCCGTGTCCTCGACGCGGACGACGGTGTCCGCCCCGTCGGGAAGCGGAGCGCCGGTCATGATGCGCGCCGCCTCGCCAGGGGCGATCGTGCGCGTCGGCAGTCGCCCCGCGGCGATGGCCTCCACCACGCGCAGCCGCGCCGGGCGGCCCGCCGCCACGCCGTCGAGGTCGGCCGCCCGCACCGCATAGCCGTCCATCGAAGCATTGCGCCACGGAGGGAGGTCGCGAGTCGCACGCACGCCGGCCGCGAGCACGCGCCCGAGTGCACGCGCGAGCGGGACCGACTCCGGCTCGCGCGGGCAGGCGCCCTCCAGGATGAGCGCCGTGGCGTCGCCGACGGAGAGGGGGGGCTTCCCGCCGGGCGTCGCGTTCACCGGGACGCCGTCAGCTCCGACAGGCGTGACGCGGCGAGCATCGCGCCGATCGCATCCTGCACGCGCTCCACGAAGCGCGTGGGGACGGTGTGGTTGTTGGAGATCGTGCTGAAGAGCAGCAGGCGTCCATCCGCGGTGGTCACGTAGCCGGAGAGCGCGCGCGCCTTGTCGAGCGTGCCGGTCTTCCCGCGGAGGTTGTTCATCGCCGGCGTGTCGCGCATCCGGGTGCGGATGGTGCCGTCCACGCCTGCAATCGGGAGGGCATCGTAGAACACCCGGAAGTCGGGATGCTGCCGCATCGCATCGAGCACGCGTACGATCGTCTCGGGCGTGACGTAGTCGTGACGCGACAGCCCGCTGCCGTCACGCACCGCGAAGCCGGCGGTGTCCGCGCCCCAGGCCACCAGCTGTTCCTCGACGATCCGCCGGCCCGCCTGCGGGGTTCCCGCGCCCGTCGCCTCGAGCCCGAGCGTCCGGAACAGGACCTCCCCGATCTGGTTCTGCGACGGCTTCTCGAACACCGGCAGGATCTCGCGAAGCGGCGGCGAATGGAGCACGTACAACGTGTCGCCGGCTGCCGGCAATCCGGTACCGTCCGCCGCCTGCGCGCGCGTCCCGCCC
Organism: Gemmatimonadaceae bacterium; assembly: GCA_035764975.1. Lineage (GTDB taxonomy): Bacteria > Gemmatimonadota > Gemmatimonadetes > Gemmatimonadales > Gemmatimonadaceae > JACDHQ01. Next base: position 1,412 of record DASTYL010000187.1, read on the forward strand.
ACGACGATGCCGCGCGCCTGGAGCGCCGCGGTGAGTGCGTTCAGGTACGCGCCGGCAGGATCGCGATGCGCGACGGAGATGCGCACGCTGTCGCCCGCAGCGATCGTCCCCGTGATCCGCACGACGTTGCGGATCGAATCGCCGGGCGCTCCCACGGCGCCGAAGTACTGGATCCGGGCGCTGGTGTCGCGCGCCGCGACGGTGACCGCCTCGAGGCGCACCGCCGTTGCGCGCGGCGACGGCGTCACCACGGTGCGCGGCGGCTGACCCGGTGTCGTGCCGTGCAGCGCCACGGTGCTGAACGACTCGTTGAACACGAGCTCGTCGATCGGGGCCGAGTAGGCGTAGTCGAAGTCATCATAGGCCCAGCCGAACCCGTAGAGGTCACCGGGGAAGGCATCGCGACCGGATGTGACCGTCCCCGCGATCCGGCGGATCCCGCGCGCATACAGCGACTCCGCCACCTGGCGGAGCGGCAGCATCGCATCGCGGTGCATGCTCTCGCTGACCGACGGATCCCCGCTTCCCATGACGAGCAGGTCGCCCTGCAGCACGCCGTCCTGCACCGGTCCCGATGCGAGGAACGCCGTCCGGAACCGATAGTCCGCCCCGAGTCGCGCGAGCGCCACCGCCCCCGTGAGGATCTTCTGGTTCGACGCCGGCATGAAGAGCTTGCCGGCGTTGCGGGAGTACAGCGTGTCGCCTCGCTCCGGATCGACGATCAGGATCCCCCAGTGCGAGTTCCGGAACTCGGGCACGTTCACCATCGAGTCGATGCGCGCAACGAGCGCGCGCCGCGACGTGACGGCGAAGCCGGACGCGGGAACGGGAGCGGGCGCGGGCGCGACGGGGGCACACCCGACGGCCGTCAGCAGCGCGGCAGAAAGGGCGGCGAGCCGGGGGGGCGGGAGGAGGGAGCGCATGGTGCTGAAGGAAGCACCGCCAGCGCGCGCCGGGAAGGCCCCTAGAGGCGGAGCCCCCGCTGCTCCGCGGCGGCGTCCAGCTCGGCGGTGAGCGTCCGCTCGACCAGGAGATCCATGGTGCCGCGGCCGCGTCGCTCCTTGAGATATCGGCCGCACGCATTGCAGACGATCAGCTCATAGCCGATCGCCGGCGAGGGGATGCGGAAGACGGTCGGCGAGTCGTGGGCAGCACAGCCGACGCACCCGGTGTGCGTCGTGGCCCACTGCGTGTCGCACCGCGCGCAGATGAGCTTGCGCACTTTCGCCGTCGCGACCACGAACTCGGGCGCGCTTCCGCACGCCGGGCAGGTGGAGCGTTCGCGATCCACGGAGCGGACGCTCGGACGAATCGTGGTGGCGACGCGACTCAGCACCGACCCCGCGACGAGCGCCGCGGCCCGCTGCGCCAGCCGACGGGGCTCCTGCCGGGGAAGGGGCTCGCCGGCGATCCAGGAGGCGCCCAGGGCCAGCACCCCTTCGCTGATCTGCTGCCGTGCCGCCATGGCCGATTCCGGCGATGCCAGGCCGGCCCGCTCGAAGGCCTTCGTCGCCCGATGGAAAGGCCGCCGGAGGTCCCCGGCCTCATGCAATGCCGCGATCGCGTCGAAGGCCGGCCTGCCGGACCGCACGCGACGCCGCGCTGCGGCCGTATCGATCTTCACGGCCCACTCATCCACCAGCTCGGCCTGTAGCCGGGCAAGGGGACGAAGCACCTCCGCCAGACCCTCCCGGACTTCACGGATGCTCGGGGTGCGCACTGCAGCAGACGTCACGACTGACCTCGATTGGCAACTCGGCGCCAGGATGGCTCCGTCGCTCACTAGAAGAACGAGCCGGCGCCGAGGTCACGTGTCCGCCGAAAAGCAATGCGAACGTCCACCGTCCGTTTATGTCACGTGCTGTACGTCACCTTCAACGTGTCGTCTTCCGAGACAGTCACGCTCACGACCCGGGCGGACTGACCGAGCCGGGTCTGGACCCGATCGGCGATGAATCGCGCGAGGTTCTCGCCAGTCGGCATCAGCCTGCCCTCCGCGAAATCCGGAACGTCGAGATTGATGTTCCGGTGGTCGAAGCGCTCACGCACTTCCTCCGCGAGGATCCGATCGAGCAGGCCGAGGTCGACGACGAAGCCGGTCTCCGCGTCGAGTGTGCCGGTTACCGCGACGTCGCAGCGATACGAGTGGCCATGAAAGCTCGGGCGCGCGCAGAGGCCGAAGGTGCGCTCGTTCCGTTCGTCGCTCCAGTCGGGGCGACGATAACGATGGGCCGCTGCGAAGGAGATGGTGCGCGTGAGGAGGTACATGGGGGGGCGAAATAAAGAGGTTCTTCAGCGAATTCCGGAAAATGCGGCGCGGATGCGGGAACCGAAAGAAACTTCCGCCGTCCGGTAATTCTTGTTGTTTGCTTTTACCGCGGAGAGCGCGGAGAACGCGGAGGAACTGCCCCGCCTATGCTCCGCGTTCTCCGCGTTCTCCGCGGTGGCCCCTGAACGCGCTCAATCGAACGCAGCCGATCGCTCCGCGAGGGGAGTGAGCTGGCTGCGGAAGGTAAAAAACGGCCGCCCGCGGAGCGGGCGGCCGTCCTCCTCACGGACGCCGGACTGCAATCGTACGGGGAATTGCGGGTCAGTGGTCCTCGCCAAGCTCCGCTTCGCCGGGGCGTCCCTCGATCCCCTCGGGCGTCGGGCTCTCGGGGGGGATCCACGGCACGCCCGCGGAGATCACGTCGGCCACGTCGGTCGACCCCTCGAGGCGCTGGTCGGCGGTGCCGTCCACCGGCTCTGCCTCATCGTTGTACTGGGTCGGGCGGTCCCCGAGCAGCAGGCCCTCGGTGCGATCCTCCTCGGCGAGGTGGTCGTCGATGGCCATCGGGCTCTCGGCACGCCGGTTGGCGTCGACGAAGATGTCGTTGCGCACGCTCGTGATGCCGAGGACGTCGGTGACGACGTGTTCGGCGATGCGGCGCTCGCCGTCGGTGCCGACCCGCCCGGCGAGGACGACGGTGCCCTGCTCGATCTCGACCGTGACGTCGTCCGGGTCGATGCCGTTGTGCTCCGCGAGCCGCTGCTTCACGAGGTCGCGCAGCTCGTCGTCGTTCAGGTTGTCGAGGTCGTGGATGTTCTCGAAGTCGCGCGCCATGGATACCTGCCGGTTCGCGGCGCCGCGCGGGTCGGGGGCGCGGCGCCGCTTCATCGCCGGCCGCGCCCCTGCCTCACTCACCGATCGAAGAGGTACGACACTCCGATCGTGATGGCCGGGTTGTGGGTCCAGCGCGAATTGCGGTCCTGCGGTCCGAGCACCGCCTCGCCGCCAGTGGTCTGATAGTACGACTGGGGATACGAGATGCGATACATGCGGTGGGTCAGGTCGGCGCGCAGCTGCCAATGGCCGCCCGGCGCCCATCGAACTCCGCCGCCCCCGTTGAGTGCAAAGGGGGTGCCGAATCGGTATCCGCCAGCGTCGATCTCATCGAAGGCGCCCGCGACGCCGACGCCCGCCGACGCCTCGGGCACGAGCCCGTGCCAGCGCCGGAATCCGGTGAAGGCCACGCCGACGGCGACGTCGAGCAGCGCGAGCTGCACCGTCTCGGTTCGGACGAATCGATTCGCGGGCGCCGCCGCGGGGTCGATGACGTCGCGCTCGGAGAAGGCCGTCCCGAGCCGGGCGGAGAGCACGAGCGGACTTCCGAACTGCGCGGCGTAGCGGAGGCCGACGATCGGGGCGCTCTTCGGCGCGACGCCGGCCGGGTCGCGCTGCGCGAAGAGGTACCCCGCCTCGGCGGTGACCTCCTGGCGGTACTCGAGGTCGCGGAACGGGCTTTCGGCGGGTGGATACCCGATCTGCGCCTGCACGAGCGAGGGAAGCGCCACGAGTGCCGAAGCCGCGATGGCAAGCAGGTTCCGGGGGCTCATGCCGGCACCCCGGTCGTGCGCAGGTCACGGCCCGTCATCTCGGCCGGGATGTCGAGCCCGAGCATGTTGAGGATCGTGGGGCCGACATCGCAGAGGGCGCCACCGGAGCGCAGCGTGTGATCGCCGTCGGGGTCGAGAACGAGGAGAGGCACGGGATTGGTCGTGTGTGCGGTGTGGGGCCCGCCGGTGGCGGGGTCGATCATCTGCTCGCAGTTGCCGTGATCGGCGGTGATGAGCAGGCGCGCGCCGGAACGCTCGGCCGACGCGATGAGGCGGGCGAGGCACTGGTCCACCGTCTCGACGGCCTTCAGGGTGGCCGGAATGGAGCCGGTATGCCCCACCATGTCGCCGTTGGCGTAGTTGCAGAGAATGAAGTCGTGCGCGCGCTCCTCGATGCCCGTGCAGAGCACGTCCGTGATGCCGAACGCGCTCATCTCCGGCGCGAGGTCGTAGGTCGCGACCTGCTGGCTCGGCACGAGGATCCGCTCCTCACCGGGATACGGTGGCTCGTACCCGCCGTTGAAGAAGTACGTCACGTGCGCGTACTTCTCGGTTTCCGCCGTCTTCAGCATGGTGCGGCCGGCGTCCGAGACGACTTCCGCCACGATGTTCGCCATCGACTGCGGCGGGAACGCCACCGGCACGTCGAAGGTCCGGTCGTACTGTGTCATCGTGGCCACGGTGAGCGCGGGGCGCGACGAGACGTCGAAGCCATCGAACGTGGGATCCGTGAGCGACCGGACGATCTGCCGCATGCGATCGGAGCGATAGTTCACGCAGATGACGGCGTCGCCGGGCCGCATGGGAGCGACCGGCGTGCCCGCGGCGTCGGTGATCACCGTGGGGGTGATGAACTCGTCGGTCTCCCCGCGCGCATAGGCATCGGTGATGACCGCCAGCGGATCGGCGGCCTTCGGCCCGACGCCATCGACGGCGGCGCGATACCACTTCTCGGTGCGCGGCCAGCGCTTGTCGCGGTCCATCCCGAAGTAGCGCCCGCCGACGCTCGCGATCGTCGCGCGGCCGTGCGCCTTCTCCAGGAGCTCGCGCATGTAGGCGAGCCCGGAGTTCGGCATCGTATCGCGCCCGTCCGTGAGGGCGTGGATGGCGATCGCGGGCACTTGCTGCCGCGCCGCCAGGTCGATGAGCGCGAAGAAGTGCTGGTCGATCGCATGCACCCCGCCCTTGCCCACCAGCCCGACGAGGTGGAGGGTGCCGCCGGAGCGCCTGACCTGGTGGCAGGCGCCGACGAACGCCTCGTTCGTGAAGAACGACCCGTCGGCGATGGCGTCGGAGATCCGGACGAGGTCCTGCTTCACCACGCGGCCGGCTCCCAGGTTGAGATGGCCGACCTCGCTGTTGCCCATCTGTCCCTGTGGCAGCCCGACCGCCCGGCCGGATGCATCGAGCAGCGTCATCGGCACCCGCGCCACGAGGCGGTCCCAGGTGGGTGTGTCCGCCATGGCGATCGCGTTGCCTTCGGTCTCCCTGCGGTAGCCCCATCCGTCGAGCACTACCAGAACGACTGGTCGCTTCCTCACGCCACTCCTCTCTCCGGGACGGTGAATCTCGAGCAATGCCAAATGTATCGAGGGCACGCCGGGCGCGCCGCCGCGCCCGGCGGACGCCGCCCCTGACCGGCCGGTCAAGCCGCACGCCTGACCCCGCCCTCGACCCAGTACAACAGCCCGTCTCGCGGACGCATGTTGTGAGTCCGCAGAAGCCGGTGCATGATAGGCACGGCAACTCCTTGCACGTAACAGCCGGCAGGTCGTCCACAGCCGGCGCGCAGCGCTGGAGCACGATCCACTCTCGGGTGGTAGTGCCCGGTGCCGAGGAGGCAGTTTCCGGAATGAGTACGCAGGAGTCGGACGGGCGCCCGCGCGGCGCCCCGTGGATGCGCGTCGGCTCCCTGCCGCGACGGCTGGGGGCACGCCGCCGGAAGCTGCGCCACCAGCTGGCCGGCCTCGGCGTCGCGCTCGCCGGTGCGGTGGGCGTGCTCCAGTTCCTCCCCTCCAGGCCCGTCGTGCCCAACGGCCCGCTCACCCGGCTCGTCGCCGCACCGAGCGCCGCGGCGTCAGCCGACGCCTTCGGCCGCAGCGGCGCTGTCCGCACGCTGTTCTCGCTCCCCTCGGCGACGGTGCAGTTTCCGCTGACCGTGAGCGATCCCCGGGGCCTGCGCTATCGCTGGGTCTCCGTCGACGGGCGGCGCGGCACCGGACCGCTCACGCGAATGGTCGGCGGCCGGCCGGCTGCTCCGGCGGAGCCCGGGTTCTATCGCCTGGCGCTCACCGGTCCGGATTCCACGAGCGCGGAAACGGTGGTCCAACTGCCCGTTGTCGCCGTGTTGGCGCCATTCCGGGAAAAGATCGGCGGGGTCCTCAACGGCTACCGGATCGGCACGTACGTGGCGGAGCGATTCCGGGCGAAGCCTGACGTCCCGGAGGGGTTCGTGGAGGTCTGGCCCGAGACGCTCGACCTCGAGGTCTCGGAGAATCTCCGGCTCGCCGATTTCATCACCCACGATGCCCGGCAGGAGACGGTCTGGCCGAAGTACGTCGCCCTCAGCCCGCTCCTCCTCGACAAGCTCGAGCTGGTGATCGCGGAGGTCGGGCGCGAGCGGCAGGATGCGCGCGCGATGCGGGTCGCCGTGCAGTCGGGATTCCGGACGCCGGCGTACAACGCGGGCGTGGAACGCGCGGCGCGCGACAGCCGGCACCAGCATGGGGACGCCGCGGACGTCGCGATGGACGCGAACGGGGACGGCAGGCTCACGGCCGCCGATGGGCGGCTCGTCGCGGAGGCCGTGGACCGCGTCGAGCGCGCGCACCCCGACCTGTCGGGAGGCCTTGGCCTCTACGTGAGCCGACGCTACCGTACGCCCTACGTGCACATCGATGCGCGCGGCGCGAGAGCGCGCTGGCGCGGCTGACGACATTCTCTCGCGCCCCGGGTGGGCTCTGGCGATGAACGAGCACCTCCGCGACCGGATCGTCCGCAAGCTCGACACGCTCTCCGAGGAGCGTGCGTACCAGGTGCTCGACTACATCGAGTTCCTCGCATCCAAGTACGCCGAGCGGCCGGCCCCGGTCACCCAGAACGTCTTCACGCGCTTCACCGAGGCGGTCGAGGACCGGCTCCGCGCGGGCAAGGTGTCCTCCTCCGCCATCGCCGAGACGATGAGCCTGATGAATCGCGCGGTGAAGGTGCTCGACGGCGTGGCGGCGGCCGGCCGCTCCGTGGCGACGGACCTGGCGACGGCCGCGACGGGTGCGTGGACTGCGTCGGGCGGGCCCAACGCGCCGGCCTCGGGTGAGCCGCCGGTGCCGCCGGCCCCGCCGGGCACGGGCGCGCCGGCTGCTCCCGGAACGACCGATAGCGGCGAAGTCACTCCTCCCGGCGCGGGCTCTGCAGGATAGGGCGGCACGGGTACGACCAAACCAACGCTTTATCGGGAGACGCACGTGAACGTTCGAGGGATGCGCGGGGCGGTGAGGGACCGGTTGCGGGATGGCGAGCGCCTGGCCGATCGGATGATGAAGGCGGGGCGGAAGAAGATCCGCCCGCGGACCGGCGCCCGTCACACCGTGATGGAGATGGTGATGCAGCTGCCGCGCTACCTGCGGCTGCTCGGCGGCCTGCTGATCGACCCCCGCGTCGCCGCATTCGACAAGGTGCTCGTGGGGGCCGCCATCGCCTACGTCCTCAACCCGTTCGACTTCATCCCCGAGGTGATTCCGTTCCTCGGCCAGGTGGACGACGTGTACCTGCTGGGCGTCGCGCTCCAGCGGCTCGTCGCGAATGCCGGCAAGCGGGTGCTTCTCGCGCACTGGTCCGGCAATCCGGGCGATCTGTCGGCGGCGAACCTGCAGGCCGTGGTCTCGGCGGCCGCCTTCTTCCTGCCGCGCGGCATGGGGCGGCGGCTCCGGGATGAGATCGTGAAGCGTCGCTGAGCGCGGCGGCGGGTGACTCGCAGGGCTCCCGTCCCGCCGGTCACCCGCCTATTTTTCGCCATGGCGACCACTACGAAGCAATCGGATCGGCCCGCGACCCGCGACACGACGGGAAGCGGGCCGTCGCGCATAGAGGGGCAGGGCGACACGGGCGCCACCCCGCGCGTTCGGGTTCAGCAGGCACTGACGTTCGACGACGTGCTCCTGGCGCCGCGCCACTCGCGGACGCATCCCAAGGACGTCAGCACCAAATCCCGATTCTCGCGCGGCATCGCGCTCAACATCCCGTTCGTGGCCGCCGCGATGGATACGGTGACCGAATCGGAGATGGCCATCGCCGTGGCACGCGCCGGCGGGATCGGCGTGATCCACAAGAACATGTCCATCGATCGGCAGGCGGCCGAGGTGGACCGGGTGAAGCGGTCCGAGAGCGGGATGATCATGAATCCCATCACGCTCGGGCCCAGCGCCAGCCTCCGCGAGGCGCACGCGCTCATGCAGCGCTTCCGCATCTCCGGCGTGCCGATCGTGGACGACGGCGGGCGCCTCGTCGGGATCATCACCAACCGCGACCTCCAGTTCGAGCGGCAGCTCGACCGGCCGCTGCACGACGTGATGACGAAGGAGGGGCTCGTCACCGCGCCGACGGGAACGACGCTCGACGAAGCCGAGCGCATTCTCGGGCAGCATCGCATCGAGAAGCTCCCGGTGGTGGACGACAACGGGCTGCTCCAGGGGCTGATCACCGTCAAGGACATCCACAAGCGGCGCCAGTTCCCCGACGCGAACAAGGATCAGTACGGCCGCCTGCGCGTGGCGGCCGCCGTGGGCGGCGGGGGGGACTACCTGACCCGTGCCCGCGCCCTGATCGAGGCGGGCGTGGACGCGGTGATCATCGACACGGCGCACGGCCACAGCCAGGGCGTCCTCGACGCCACCGAGAAGCTGCGCAACGCGTTCCCCGACATCCAGCTCGTCGCCGGCAACATCGCCACGCGGGACGGTGCGCGGGCGCTCGTGGAACGCGGCGTGGACGCGGTGAAGGTCGGCGTCGGGCCGGGCTCGATCTGCACGACGCGGGTCGTCACGGGGGTCGGCGTCCCGCAGCTCACCGCGGTGCTCGACGCGGTGGACGGCGCGGACGGTGTCCCGGTGATCGCCGACGGCGGGGTGAAGTACTCGGGCGACGCGGTGAAGGCGCTCGCCGCGGGCGCGTCGAGCGTGATGATGGGATCGATGCTCGCGGGCACGGAGGAGAGCCCGGGCGAATCGTTCCTCGCCGAAGGGCGCCGCTTCAAGATGATCCGTGGGATGGGCTCCCTGTCCGCGATGCAGGATGGCAGCGCCGACCGCTACTTCCAGGAAGGCGAGCTGTCGCCGAAGAAGCTCGTGCCGGAGGGGATCGAGGGACGCGTGCCGTACAAGGGCCCCGTGCTCGATGTGCTCTTCCAGATGGTCGGGGGGCTGCGCAGCGGGATGGGCTACGTCGGCTGTGCGAACATCGATGAGCTGCGGACGCAGACGGAGTTCGTGCGCATCACGCCTGCCGGGCTTCGCGAGTCGCACCCGCACGACGTGACGATCACGCGGGAAGCGCCCAACTATTCCGTGTAGCAGACGCCGTCGGGCGTGCGGGCGCGGGGCCGCGCTCCCCGCACCTCGATTCGGAAGCGCGTGCGCTCGCGAAGGGCCCGGAGACTGCCTCCGGGCCCTTCGTCTCAACGCGGCCGGTCAGTCGTGCGTTGGGTAGGCGGGCCCGTTCGTGCGTGTTACATTCGGTCCCGAACGCCCCTGCCAGTCCGGTCGCCCGATCAGGGGCGGCCTCCTCCCGACCGCCGGCGGGATCCCGCCGCCGCCCCGTCTACCTCACCTCGCGAGACCATCACCATGGGCTTGTGGTCCACCAAGAGCATCCCGCTCCTCCAGGCCGAAGCAGCCGAAGAAGGGCAGGGGACGCTCAAGCGCGCGCTCAGCGCGACGAACCTCACGATGCTCGGTGTCGGCGCGATCATCGGCGCGGGCATCTTCGTGCTGACGGGTACCGCCGCGGCCCAGTATGCCGGCCCCGCCATCACCCTGTCGTTCGTCCTCGCAGGGCTCGGCTGCCTCTTCGCGGGCCTGTGCTACGCCGAGTTCGCGGCGATGATCCCGATCGCCGGCAGCGCGTACACCTACGGCTATGCGACGCTCGGTGAGTTCATCGCGTGGATCATCGGCTGGGACCTCATTCTCGAGTATCTCTTCGGCGCCGCGACGGTGGCCGTCGGCTGGTCGGGCTACTTCGTGGAGTTTCTCGCGTCGTTCGGCCTGCACCTGCCGGCGGCGTTCGCGGCCTCGCCGTTCACGGTGGAGGGCACGCACACGCTCGTCCGCTCGCAGCTGTGCGTCGATCCGGCGGGGGCGCTGGTGACGCTGGCCGAGGGCGCCGCCTGCGCGGCGCCGAACACGATCGTGCAGGGGATGATGAACCTGCCGGCGATCGTGCTCGTGCTGCTCATGACCGCCCTCCTCGTGATCGGGATCAAGGAGTCGGCGCGGTTCAACAATGTCATCGTCGTCGTCAAGATGGCGATCGTGCTGCTGGTGATCGGCTTCGGGTTCGCGTTCGTGAACGCGGACAACTGGACGCCGTTCATCCCGGACAACACCGGCGTGAAGGGGCAGTTCGGCTGGAGTGGCATCGTGCGCGGCGCCGGCGTCGTGTTCTTCGCCTACATCGGCTTCGACGCGGTATCCACGGCGGCGCAGGAAGCGAAGAACCCGCAGCGCGACCTGCCGATCGGCATCCTTGCGTCGCTCGCGATCTGCACCGTGCTGTACATCCTGATGGCGCTCGTCATGACGGGGCTCGCGCCATACGGGGAGCTCAACGTGCCGCACCCCGTCTTCGTGGCGATCGACAAGGCCGGCCCGTCGCTCGCCTGGCTCGGGTCGCTGATCAACATCGGCGCCATCGCCGGGCTCGCGTCGGTCGTGCTCGTGATGCTGATGGCCCAGCCGCGCATCTTCTACTCGATGTCGCGCGACGGCCTCCTGCCGCGCGTGTTCGGGCAGATTCATGCCCGCTTCCAGACCCCGTGGCTGACGACGATCATCACCGGCGTGGTGTGCGCCGTCGTCGCCGGCCTGTTCCCGATCGGCCTGCTCGGCGAGCTCGTGTCGATCGGCACCCTGCTGGCATTCGTGATCGTCTGCGCCGGCGTGCTCATGCTGCGCTACAAGCGGCCGAACATCGCGCGGCCGTTCCGCACGCCGCTCGTGCCGGTCGTCCCCGTCCTCGGCATCCTGATCTGCGGCTACATGATGTTCGGGCTCCCGACGGACACGTGGATCCGGCTCATCGTGTGGATGGCGATCGGCATCGTCATCTACTTCGGCTACGGGATCCGGCACTCCCGGATCGGCCGCGGCGAGGTCCAGGGCGGCTGATCCCCGGCGGTCCTGATTAGCTTACGAGCGGCGCCTGACGACCTGTCGGGCGCCGCTCTCGTTCACCGGTGCCCCGGAGCCCGTCCTGTCGCACGCCGACCTGCTCACTGTCCCCGCCGCGCGCCGTGAGGCGATCGAGCGCCTTCGCGGGCCGCTGCTGGACGCGAAGCGCATCGCGCTCTCCACGCACATGAACGCCGACGGCGACGGCTGCGGCTCCGAGTCGGCGCTCGCGCAGCTGCTCGCCGCCCGGGGCGCGAGGGTCAGGATCGTGAATCCGACGCCGTGGCCGGGCGCATTCGGATTCCTGCTCCGCGACGAATTCCGCGACGAATCCGCGAAGGGCGCGGCTGCGCTCGAGGGTCTGGATGCCTTCGTGGTGCTCGACATCAGCGACGTGAAGCGGCTGGGGATGCTGGCCGAGCGGGTGCGGTCGCTCCGGGTGCCGCGCCTCGTGATCGACCACCACCTGCCGTCCGACGAGCCGCCGGGCGACATCATCGTGAGCGACACGACCGCCTGCGCGACTGGTGAGCTCGTGTACGACGTGGCGCAGGTGCTCGGCCTCGAGATCACCGCCCCGATCGCCGAAGCGATCTACGTCGCCATCCTGACGGATACCGGGAGCTTCCGCTTCGGCAACACGAGTCCGCGGGCGCTGGCGGTCTCGGCGGACCTGCTCGCCCGCGGCGTGGACCCCGAGGTCATGTACCAGCGGGTCTATGCGAGCGGTACGGAGGCGCGCGTCCGCATCCTCGGCGACGCGCTCACGACGCTCGGGGTGGACCCGGAGGTGGGCCTCGCATGGCTCTCCCTCGACGCGGACGTCCTCGCGCGGCATGGCGGCACCTCGGAGGATCTCGACGGCGCCGTGGAGCACGCCCGGTCGATCGGCGGGACGCGAATGGCGCTGTTCTTCCGCGACCTCGGCCACGGCAAGGTGAAGGTGTCGTTCCGCTCCATCGCCGGAACCGACGTGAATGCGTTCGCGCGGCAATTCGGCGGCGGGGGCCATGCGCGGGCGTCGGGCGCGATGATTCCCGGCACGCTGGAGGAGGTGCGCGAGATGGTCGTGGAGGCGGCGCGGGAGTTCCTGACCCGAGCAGGGCCGCAGCGGACCGCTTAACTTGCAGCCCATGTCCGACAGTCTCCACGCGCGCATCCAGGCCGCGCTGATGCAGGTCCAGAGTCCCCGGCACGGCACCGACGTTCACACCGCCGAGCTGACCCGGGACATCGCCACCACCAAATCGGGGAAGGTGCGGCTCACGCTCCTCCTGACCCCTGAAGACGATCCCACCATTTCCCGCAACGTCCGGCGGGCGCTCCAGCAGCTCGAGGGCGTGACGGAGGTTTTCGTGACCGTGAAGGACCCCACGCCGGGCGCGGCGTCCGGGGCGCCGGCGACCCGCGCGCTCCCCGTGATGAACGAGGCCCGCCCGGTGCCGCCGCCGCAGCAGCCCAAGCACTACCCCAACCTCGGCAAGGTCATCGCCGTCTCGTCGGGCAAGGGCGGAGTCGGCAAGTCGACCGTCGCGACCAACCTGGCCGCCGCCCTCGCCGCCCGCGGGCTGCGCGTCGGGCTGATGGACGCGGACGTGTACGGCCCCAACATCCCGCGGATGATGGGCGTCAACGAGCCGCCCGCGGTCATCAACGAGCAGATCATCCCGCTCCAGGCGCACGGCGTGAAGATCATGAGCCTCGGCTTCCTCATCGATCGGGACCAGCCGGCGATCTGGCGCGGCCCCATCGTGATGAAGATCGTGAACCAGTTCCTCGGCGACGTCGCGTGGGGGCAGCTCGACTACCTCATCGTGGACATGCCGCCGGGCACGGGCGACGCGCAGCTCTCGCTCGTCCAGGCGACGCCGGTGCACGGCGCCATCATCGTCACGACGCCCCAGGAGGTCGCGGTCGGCGACGCGCTCCGCGGCGTGAAGATGTTCGAGCGCGTGAACGTCCCGGTCCTCGGCATCGTCGAGAACATGAGCTGGCTCGAATGCCTGCACTGCGGCAAGCCGTCCGCGATCTTCGGCAGCGGCGGCGGTGAGCGGCTCGCGAACGAGTGCGGGCTGCCGCTGCTCGCCCAGATCCCGCTCTACCCGCCGGTTCGACTCGGCGGGGACGAGGGAACCCCGATCGTCGTCGCGGACCCGACGTCGTCGGCAGCGAAGGCGATGGACCAGCTCGCGTCGCGGATCACGGAGGCGGCGCAGGTGGCGAGCGTCTGATCGACGTGCGCGATCCCGGAAGACACGACATGACGCGGCCGCCGGAGGAACATCCGGCGGCCGCGCTGCCGTTGGAGCCCCAGGAGGGGGTCGTCGCCATCGCGGTCCCGGACGCGGAGGCGCGCGCACACCTCGTGGAGGATCCGCTCGCGCGCACGATCGCGAGACTCGCGCTGCCCGCGGTCGCATCGTCACTGCTCATGACGCTGTTCACGTCCGTCGACATGTACTGGGTCGGCCGCTACGTCGGCCCCGCGGCGCTCGCCGCCGTGTCGACGTCCGTGTTCTGGATCTGGTTCGTCATCGCGATCGGCGAGATGGTGAGCATCGGCCTCACCGCCGTGGCGTCGCGCCGCCATGGGGAACGGGACCGCGCCGCCGCGGCACGCATCGCCGGCGACGCGCTGATCTTCTCCCTCCTGCTCGGGACTGCGATCGCCGCCCTCGGCACCCTGCTCGTGCCGACGCTGTTCGCCATGATGGACATGCCCCCCGACATCGCGCGACTCGGGCATCGCTACCTCACCGCATACCTCCTGGGAACGCCGCTGGTCTTCGGCTTCTTCGCGGTGGATGCCGCGTTCCGGGCGTCGGGCGACACGCGGACGCCCTTCGCGCTGCTGACCGTGAGCATCGCCGTCACGCTCGTCCTCGATCCCGTGCTGATCCTCGGGCTCTGGGGCGCGCCGCAGATGGGGATCGCCGGCGCGGCGGTGGCGACGGTGCTGACGCGCGGTGCGGCGTTCGTCATGGGGTTCGTGCTCGCGGTGCGGCGCGGCGTCATCGATCTGCAGCGGCCGCGTCCCTTCGCCGTCGGCGCTGTCGTTCGCGTGGGGCTCCCGACGGCAGCGACGGGGGCGTTCTTCAGCCTCATCTACGTCGCCCTCACCCGCACGACGACGCAATTCGGTACCCCGGCACTGGCGGCGCTCGGCATCGGCCACCGGGTCGAGAGCTGGCTCTACATGGTGGGCGTCGGATTCGGCGCGGCGACGGCGGCGATCGTCGGACAGAACCTCGGCGCGGGCCGCGCGGATCGCGCCGCGCGGGCAGGATGGATCAGCGTCGGGTTCTGCACGGCGCTCGGCGCGCTCACGGGCCTGGCGGCGTTCGTCTGGGCGGATCCGATCGCGTCGTGGTTCAGCACGGATCCGTCGGTCGTCGCCGAGGGGGCGCGATACCTTCGCATCGCGGCGGTCGCGCAGCTCTTCCTCTGCATGGAGGTGGTGCTCGAGGGGGCGCTCGGCGGCGCGGGGGACACGCTGCCCCCCATGCTGGCCTCGAGCGTGCTCACGGCCGCGCGGATCCCGGCGGCGGCCTGGGCGGCCCCCCGGTATGGGGTCGCGGGCATCTGGTGGGTCCTGACCATCACGGCCGTCGCCCGCGCGCTGGCGATGGTCCTGCTCTGGCGGAGTGGCCGCTGGCAGCACAAATCCCTGTGATGCGAACGCCACGAGCCCGATGATCATCACGCTGCTCACCGATTTCGGCACGGCCGACGGCTACGTGGGCGAGATGAAGGGAGTGCTGGCCTCCCAGGCCCCGGCCACGCCCCTCATCGACATCTCGCACGACCTGCCGGCGCACGACGTGGACGCGGGCAGGCTCGCGCTCGCCCGCTACTGGCGGCGCTTTCCCGTGGGCACCGTGCACCTGGTCGTCGTGGATCCCGGGGTCGGATCGACGCGGGCCTGCATCGCCGTCCAGTCGCAGGGGCGACACCTCGTGGGACCGGACAACGGCGTGCTCTCACCGGCGCTCCTCGTCGGCGATGCACGCGTCGTCGCGCTCTCCGTTCCTACCTCCGCATCGGCCACCTTTCACGGTCGCGACATCCTGGCCCCCGCCGCCGCGGCGCTCGCGAACGGCGTGGCATTCGATACGCTCGGGTCGCCGGTGATCGCGCCGCACGTGCGGCGGACGCCGGAAGCCCGCCGCCTCGACGATGGCGGCATCGGCGGCGAGGTGATCTCGATCGACCGCTTCGGCAATGCGATCACGAACCTGATGACGCTGCGGCCGGGCGGGTGGATCGAGGTCGCCGGGCGCGTGCTCCCCCTCGTGCGCACCTACGCCGATGTCGCCCTCGGCGAAGCGGCTGCGCTCACCGGTTCGTCCGGCCTCATCGAGATTGCCGTGCGGGAGGGGAGTGCCGCATCGTCCCTGGGCGTCGCGCGCGGCACCGCGGTCGTGCTGCGCCGCGAGTGATCGAGGCCGCGGGCTAGCGCTTCTTCCGCTTCGCCGGCGGGTTCGTGTGGTATGCGCGCTCGACCGACGAGCGCCCCGGGCCGTCGGACGCGACCACCCGGCCGTGGTACACGGCGCCGGTGGTCGGCTCCATCGCCCCGGTCCCGTGCTCGAGCTCCGACGCGAGCTCGCCCCCGCTCAGCACCACGAACATCGAGAGGTACATCCACGTCAGGAGCGCGATGATCCCGCCGATGGTGCCGTACGTCTTGTTGTAGCTCGCGAAGTTCTGGACGTAGAGCCGGAACAGCAGCGTCGTCGCGATCCAGACCAGCGTGGTCGCGACGGCTGCGACGAGCACGTGGCGCCAGCTCTGCTTCACGTTCGGCAGGAAGTAGAACACCATGAAGGCGAGCACCACGAGGATGACGAAGGCGAGGGGGAACTGGATCAGGTTCCAGACCCTCACGCCCGTCGCCCCTATGCCGATGAGCGAGCCGATCCAGCGTGCGACATCTTCGCCGCCGAGCATGACGACCGTCGCGGCCACGACGATGACCGACGCGACGATGAACATGCCCAGGCGGATGAGCTGCTTCCGCCACCACGGTCGGTCGTCCGTGACGTCGTATGCCGTGTTGAGGGCGTTCGTGAGCGCGCCGAAGATGTTCGAGCCGGACCACGCCGCGAGCAGTGCACCGAGGGACATGACGCCCGGTGCGCTTTCGGAGAAGACGACGCTCTCGATGGCCGCCCGGATCGGGACGAACGCCTCGGGGCCGACCGTCGCCGCGAGCGTCCCCAGCCAGAGCATCACCGCCCGCTCCTCGACGAAGAGCCCCATGAGCGGCGTCAGGAACAGCAGCAGCGGAAAGAGCGAGAAGAAGAAGTAGTAGGCGGTCTGCGCGGCGAGCGTCGGCACCCCGTCTTCCAGGATCTCGCTGCCCGTCGCCCGCAACAGCGGCCCCACCCTGACGCCCTTGATCACCATGACGCACTCGCCCCCGTATGACGGATCATGCGGGGGCGAGTGCAAGGCATGGGCCCGGTCGATCCGCCGGCCGGCTGCCCCGTCAGTCGATGCGCGTCACCGAGACGCTGCCGAAGACCGTCTTCACCGCGACCGTGATCCGGCGCGTCGCGCGGTCCCAGTTGTCGCTGTAGTAGCCATCTTCGCGCTTCTCGAGCCCGAAGTGCTCGAAGCCCGCAAGGAAACGGCTCAGCTCCACCTTCACGCCGGCGGCACGCGGCACCGCGAGCTCGACGCGGCCGAGCGCCATGTCGGCGTTCACCTCGACGTCGCGCAGCAGCGGTCCGGAGAAGTCCAGGGCGATCCTGCCCACGCCCCCCTTCACCCGCACCTCCTCGACGTTGGCGTTGCCGAGCCCGGAGAGCTCCAGGCTCGCCGCGCCGGCGCTGACGTCCAGCATGCGCATGCGGGCGGGGTTGGGCGTCGCGAACACGATCTTCGATTCGCTCGCTCCCGTCTCGATCTTCACCTCGCGGAGCGCGAGGCCGCCGAGATCGAGACGGGCCTGCGCCGCGCCAAGCTCGAGGTCGAGATTCATCGGCACGTGCCGCGAGAGCGCGACCCGAAGCTCCCCTTCCGAATTCCGGCCGGCGCTGCGCCCGAGCCGGATGGAGGCATCGCTCAGGCCGAGGGTGAGCGTATGGTCGGTGGGGTCGTACCGATGGACCGGGGTGACCGCGTCCTCGTCGTAGCGCAGGTGCATGGCGAACAGCACCGGCTCGTCCGTGGGGCGCACGGAGAGCCTGCCCGCGCCGTAGCGGATGCGGACGTCGTGCGTGCTCGAGTCACGGAGCTGCCGCGACACGTCGACGGTGCGCCACTGCTGCGCGCCAAGCGGCGCCGCGAGGAGCATCGCGGCCACCGGGACCACCAATCGCGGACGCATCAGGCCTCCCGGCTCGGCGAGAGGGTGCGCCGTGCGGCCACGACGCCCGTGATGGGCGTCGGCGTCTGCCACGCCATCGCATCGGCGTGGGCGCGCGGAACCTGCGCCTCGGCGCGGGCGCGCCGCGCCGCGACCCCCGCGGCGATGATGGCGCCCAGGCCCACGGTCATGGCGACCCACGTGATTGCCACCGCCACGGCGCGGAGCACCGTTCCCGCCAGCGGATGCCAGCTCGTGGCTGCCGCAAGCAGCCAGAGGCCGAAGTAGAGCAGCAGGCCGGCGAACAGGCCGCGAAGATCCGCGCTGCGGGCGGTGCCGTCTCCGCGGCCGACGATGCCACCCGTGAGGCGCGCCGTGGCGAGAAAGCCGAGGGCGAGCAGGCCCGCGACGGCGACGGCGTACGCCACGACCGCGAACGGGATGAGCAGGATCCCGACGAGCGAGATCGCCAGCGCGGTGACGAGCAGCAGCAGGAGCGGCAGGATCGCGAACTGGGCGAGGAGCCCGGTCCAGAACGCACGCCCGAAGCCGTGCTCGAGTGCGCGGACCACGCTGTCGAACGTCGGCTGCGAGAAGACGAGGATGCCGAGCCCGAGGATCATGAACAGCGCGAACGTGGCGGCGACGAGCTTCACGGCGCGCCACGTTCGCGACACCGGATCGGATCCGACGACCTTCACCGATCGGGGATCGAGCGCCGCATCGCCGGTCGCTGCGGTGGCAGGGTCCGCCGACGTCGAGCGGATGTCGCCGCCGACCGTTCCGCCCGTCACCCGGACGGTTCCCCCGACGGCGCTCGCGCTGCCGCCGATCACCGCGCCGTCCCCGATGATGAGGTCTCCGCCCACGACGGCGACGGACCCAAGGACGACACCCTCGAGCTCCAGCGATCCGCCGTGCACGACGAGCGACCCGGGCACCGTGTCGCCCATCGCGATGCGGGCCGGGCCACGAACGATGCTGTCGATCGTGGTGACCGGCCCGAGGTCGCCGCTGGTGCGGAGGCGCTCCAGCGCCGGACGGATGGAGTCAGGAGTCTGCGTCCACGCGAGTGGCGCCGCCGCGGTCGCCGCCGGATCGGGGCCAGGCGGGGTCGCCTGCGCGAGCGCAGGGGCGGGATTGACGATGCAGAGGGTGGCGGCGGCCAGCAGGCCGGCCAGGCGCGGGACGAGTCGGCGGGGGATCATGCGCGCCGGCGCCCGGCGGCGGCCGCCGCGCGCAGTCCGAGCACCGCCAGCGCGGCAGCCACGACGAATCCGGCGCCGGCAACGGCCAGCAGCGGGATGCCGGGCTGCGCGATCGCCGTGAACACCTGCTCGCCGAACACCGATGCCAGGACTTCACGGAGGCCGATCGAGAACGCGCTGCGGACGCGGTCGCCGGCGGCGACCGTCACCATGCTGACCAGCTCGCCGCGGGTGATCACCCAGAGGGTGGCCATGGTGAGCAGGGCGGCGAGTGCCGAGCCGCCTGCAAGTGCCAGCGCCCGGAAGGGCTTCGAGGCGGGTACCCACTCCATCACGGCGTCCCGGGCCGCGACATGCCACGGGACGAACACCGGGACCTGCGCCATCACGCGGTCCGCCAGCCCGTAGGAGGGCGCGAACCGCGGCAGCTCCTCGAGCACCGACGCGATCTGGCGACCGTCCTCGACCTCCAGGCGGCAGGCGTCGCACTCCCGCACGTGCGCCAGCAGGGGTGCCACGCCGAAGCCGACTTCGCCGTCGACCAGAAGGTCGATTTCGTTTGGTAGAAGGTGCCGATGATTCATTCTGGTCTCCGGGAAGCTCTACGGAGGGGGCTGAGGGGAGGTTTCAGGGGGGCGGGAGTCGGATCCGGACCCCTATTCCCTCAGCGGTTCCAGTGCCTTCCTCAGTTCGTGTCGTGCCCGGTGGATGTACGTCTTGACCGTTCCGAGGGGGAGGTCGAGCGTCACCGCGATCTCCTCGTAGGAACGGTCCTCGACGTGCCGGAGGAGAATGCAGGATCGGTACTCGGGGCGGAGGCTGGCGATCGCCCGCTCGATCGCGCCACCCAGCTCGCGCGCCTCGAGCTCGTCGAGGGCGTTCTCCTGGGGAACCGCCACGTCGAAGGAGCTCGCCTCGACCGCCTCGATCGTCCCGGCGTGCGGCGAGCCATCCATGCTCACGGTATCCAGCGACCGCCGGCGCAGGTGATCGATCGCGACGTTGTTGGCGATCTTGAACAGCCAGCTCGAGAACTTGAACTCGGGCCGGTAGCGGTCGATGTGCGAGAGCACCTTCACGAAGGTGTCCTGCGTCAGGTCCTCGGCGAGCTCGCGATCGCGCACCATGCGATACACGAGCGAGAAGACCGGCCGCTCGTAGCGATGCACCAGCTCCCGGTAGGCGAGATCGCGCCCCTGCTGGGCGAGGGCGACGACGTCGGCATCGGGAAGGTTGGCGAGATCGAGAGCTGGGCGCATCCGGGAGGGCGGGAGGGATCGCTGCGAGGCCAATATACTCCGCTTGCCCGGGTCCCCGCACAGGGCGAGCTTTCACGAATGGCCCAAGTACCGACAAGCGCGCACGATGCGCCCGAGCCGACGAGCGCCGACGATGCCGTCGCATCGCGCGCGGCGGCCGGCGGCGCCGGGAAGCGCGAGTACGTCCAGTCGATGTTCAGCGACATCGCGCCGCGCTACGACCTGCTCAACCACCTGCTGAGCTTCAACATCGACAAGCTGTGGCGCCGGCGGGCGCTGGCGCGGCTCGGCTGGGAGCGTGCGCCGGACGGCGTGTACCTCGACGTCTGCGCGGGGACGCTCGACGTGGGCACCGCGCTCGTGGGACGGCGCGGATTCCGGGGGACGGTCGTGGGCGCGGACTTCGCCGAGCCGATGCTCCGGGCAGGGCGGGGCAAGGCGCCGGCCGACCGCCTCGCGCCGGTGACCGCCGATGCGCAGCAGCTGCCGCTCGGCGACAGCTCGGTGGACGGCGCGATCGTCGCCTTCGGCATCCGCAACCTCGCGAGCCTCGACGCGGGCCTGCGGGAGGTGCGGCGGGTGCTCAAGCCAGGGGCGCGCTTCGTCATCCTCGAATTCACCACGCCGCGTTCCGCCGTCGTCCGCGCGCTCTACCACTTCTATTTCCACCGCGTGCTGCCGTTCGTCGGCGGTCTCGTGAGCGGGCACGCGACGGCGTACAAGTACCTGCCGAAGTCCGTCGCGCACTTTCCCGAGGAAGGCGAGCTGGCGCGGCGCATGACCGAGGCCGGCTATCGGTCGGTGCAGTTCGAGACGGTGACGTTCGGGATCGCCGCCGTGCACGTCGGGGAGCGGTAGCAGTGAGCGGCGCGGACCGGGGCGTAGCGGGCGGGGTGCTGCGCATCGGCCTGATCTCGGACACGCACGGCCTCGTGCGGGCGAGCGTCCACACGGCGCTCGCGGGCGTGTCGCAGATCCTGCATGCAGGTGATGTCGGCGGGGACGACGTGCTCGCGGAGCTGGGCACCATCGCACCCGTCCGCGCCGTGCATGGCAACACCGATGCGCCGGGACGGCCGGCGCTCGCCGCGAAGCTGGCCCTCGAGATCGGCGGGCTGCGGATCCACGTGAGCCACGGTCACGAGCTCGGGAGCCCGACGCCCGAGCGGCTGTTGTCGACGTACGACGCCGACATCATCGTGTACGGTCACACCCACCGCCAGCTCGTGACGCGCGCGGATGGCCGCCTCGTGGTGAACCCGGGCGCCGCCGGCGCGCGGCGGTTCAACCTGCTGCCATCGGTCGCGATCCTGTCGATCGCCGCCGGAGTGGCCGAGGTCGAGCTGGTCCCGCTCGACGACTGACCATCCCACACGCGGTCCACCAGCCGCGTGGCGAATGACGGAGTGTGGCGTACATCACCGCCAGCCCCGGAATCAGACCGCCTGGAAGTGGCTCGCCGGATACAGGAAGTCGTCGTCCGAGTCGTTGATGATCCGGACGAACGCGCCATCGCCCTCGGTCCCGAGGCATTCGTACAACTTGCCGAGCGTGAGGTCGTGGCATCCGCCGGGCTCGTCGGCGTCCGGGACCCGTAGCCACGGTTTCACGCTGATGCACTTGAGCAGGGTCGTCGCCTGCCAGGCTGCCGGTGAAGTCATCTGTACCATCCCGTCTCGAGTGTGTGGAGGCGGTGCTGGTCCGGCATTGGGCAAGGGCGGTGCCGATCGTTCCGCGCTGCCGCGGCCCACGACTACCCGGCGCGACTCAAGGCATGCGTGCCCGGCGCGACCGTCCGTGCCATCTCGTCGGGGAACTTCCGGAACCACGCCGACAACAGGAGCAGCTCGTCGATCTCGTGCGACGGGATCTGCGCCCCGGCGTGCTCCGTTCGCGCGAAGATCTCATGGACGGTGGTGTCCAGCCGGGCGCGGTCGAGCGCGGTCGCGGGCGTCGGCGCCTCGGCGCGGACACGGCCGCGGCGGATGACGTACGTGCGGTCGTCACCACCGAAGCCCGGCACGGTGTAGACGAACGACAGCGACTCCACGGCGAACCGGAAGTGGAGGAACTGCTCGCGCAGCCCCTCCAGGCGGCGGAGCTTGTCCCGCAGGTACGCCGCGCGCTCGAACTCGAGCCGCTCCGCCGCCTGTTCCATGTCGCAGCGCAGCGCCTCGAGGGGGAGGTCGTCCGCGCCGTCGAGAAATGCCTTCGCGAGCTGCAGCCGCTCGTCGTACTCGTTCGCGGAGCACGCCGCGACGCAGGGGCCGAGGCACTTCTGCACCTCGTACCGGATGCAGCCGGGGGTGCGCGGCATGAGCTGGAACAGCTCCGGCTGATCCGAGAAGTGCATGCGGCGATCGAGCGCGCAATCGCGGAGCCCGAGCACGTCGTTGAGCTCGCGCACGGCGTCGTTGACGCGCTGGGCGCTCCGGAAGGGGCCGTAGTAGTACCCGGCGTCGTCGGCCCCGGCGCCGCGGACCACCAGCAGCTTCGGCGCGACGCCGCGCGTCAGCTTGATGAACGCGAAATGCCGCGCGTCCCGCTTCATCTGCACGTTGTACCGCGGGCGCCAGCGCTTGATCAGGCGCAGCTCCTCGAGCAGGGCGCTGAACTCGCTCGGCGTGTAGTCCCACTCCAGGCGCGCGGCTTCCCGGATGATGCGCGCGCCCTTGTCCCCGGGGCCGCACCGGAAGTAGCTCATCAGCCGCGTGCGGACGCTCTTGGATTTGCCGACGTAGACGATCTCGCCGTCGGGCGCGAGCATCCGATAGACGCCGGGGCGGTCCTCGCACGAGGCGCGGACTTCGGCGCGCATCGCCGCGAGCTGGTCCTCGGATGCGCGGAAGAGCTTCAGCTTTGACAGCGCGCGCACAGGACCGTGCTCCTCCCGTCGATCTCGTGGGTGGCGATCAGTCGCGCGCCGCACCGCGGGCAGGGGGCGCCCTCGCGGCCGTAGACGGCGAGCCGCTCGACGAAACCGCCCTTGCCGCCCGTCGCATCCACGTAGTCGCGGAAGCTCGTGCCGCGGAGGGCGATGGACTCGGTCAACACCTCGACGATCGCATCGCGAAGCCGCGCCGCCTCGTCCCGCATGACGTCGCGCGCGGCGCGCGACG
>DASTYL010000188.1:0-6411 GCA_035764975.1 Gemmatimonadaceae bacterium
GTCGGAGAGCGGCGGCTGGTGCTGCGGCAGCCCGTGCTTGGGGGCGCCGTTGGAGCCGTCGCACTTCGGCAGCCGCTGCGATGCCGGCGACTCGGCGCGCCAGAACCACACCGACCAGTCCTCGGCGCCATGCTGCTTCGACTCGTACGAGAAGCCACGCTTGCCGAGCACCTTGAACAGCGGCGCGGGCTCGAAGATCGCGCGGAGGTGCAGCATCTCCTCGGCGCCGAGTGCGTCGACGCTCGTCATGATGCGGGAGAAGGGCTCGCGGCCGTTGCGCAGGTCGTCGCGCACGTCGAGCTCCACCTCGGGAAGGCTTGGTCTGGCCATTGAGTCTCCGGTCAGCGTGGCGAGCGCGCCACGCGAATGATCTGGGAAGTGAACAGCAGCACGCCGGCGGCGAACAGCACCGAGCCGACGCGCGTGCAGTGCGCGTGGCCGGCGAGCGTGCCGGCGATGAGGATCGCACACGCGACGCTCATGAGCGCCCACTGCACGGTGGCGACGCGCGACGAATACAGGTCCGCGACCGCGGGGACAGTCTCGCGCCCCATACGCCCCCGGTAGTGCGCGATCCAGGCGAGGAACGGGACGACCTTGTAGAAGTGTCCCACCACGTACAGGACGATGCCGCCGAGGAGTCCCGCGATGACGTATGCGGTGGCGATGCGCGGCTGGGTCGTGCCGAATGCGAGTGCCATCGGCCCGAGCACCGCGGCCCCGGCGAGGAACAGCAGGCCGGTGGCGACGAAGCGCATCCCGACGTCGATGCGCCGCCGCACCCGCGCGCGGAAGAACAGCGTCGCCTGCACGATGAACGAGATCACCCCGCCCTCGAGCAGCGCGACACCGAGCCAGGCGGCAATGGGTGCGCCGAGCGCGAGCCCGGTGGCGAGCACCGCTACACCGCCGGCGAGCAGCGCCACGGCGCGCGTGCTCCATCGCGCATCCACGCCATGGGAGAGCAGGAACATCGGCAGCAGCCGCTGCGAGATGCCCACGATCATGAGCAGGGCCCAGCCCACCAGCGCGACGTGCAGGTGCACGGACAGCATCCGGAACCGCGCCGCCTCGAGGAAGCCCGTGTGCAGGTTGTGCAGCAGGACGACGCCGAGGACGAGCGTCGAGGTCAGCGCGGTGAGCGCCAGCGCGATCGCCCACCAGGTGACGTCGCGCCGCGTGGCACGCCGCAGCGTCAGCGCGACGTTGGTCGCCACCACCAGGATGCCGGCGCTGAGCAGCGCGATGCCGGCATGGTGCAGCATGGTGCTGTTCCGCATGACGCCCGCCGCGAAGAGCGCGGTGCCGGGCACGAACGTCAGCAGGCTCGCGTAGCCCGCCCGCTCCGAACGCACCGGCGTCCCCAGGGCGACGGGCAGCAGCTGGTACAGCGCGCCGAAGATGGTGGTGGTCAGCCAGCCGAGCGTGAAGAGATGTGTCACGCCGGCGACGCGGGCCTCGGGAAACCGTCCGGCGGCGAGGTCCGGGGCGATCCAGAACAGTCCCGCGGCCCCCGCGAGCAGGAACAGCATCGCGGCGCCGAAGTGCAAGCCGCTCAGCCGGAGCGACCCGGAGTTCCCGAGGCCCATCTGGGCGCTCGCGAAGCCCGGCGCCGGCGCGACCGACGGCGGGGGGACCGGCGGAGCAGTCACGGGGCTCACGATTCCGCCGCGACCTTCTGCCACCCGAGTGCGCCGGCCGTGGCCGTCGCGATGGCGTCGAACGCGCGGGTGGTCTCGCTCCCCGGCCGCTGCACGACCGTCGGCGTCCCGGCATCGCCCTCGCCGACCATCTCGGCGTCGAACGGAATGGAGCCGAGGAAGGGCACTCCGAGCGCCTCGCTCGTCGAGCGGCCGGCGCCGAGGCCGAATGCGCCGGTCATGTTCTCGACGATGCCGAGCACCGGCACCTCGAGCGCCCGGAACATCTCGACAGCCTTGCGCGCTTCCGCCGCGGCGACGCGTGCAGGCTGCGTCACGACGATGGCGCCCGACAGCTCCACCGACTGCGCGAGGCTGAGGGGGATGTCGCCCGTTCCCGGCGGGAGGTCGACGATGAGGACGTCGAGGTCCCCCCACGCGACACCGCGCGCAAACTGCTTCACGGCCTTCGACACCATCGGCCCGCGCCACACCGCGGGCGAGCCCTCCCCGAGGAAGAAGCCGAAGCTCACGAGCGGGATGCCGTGCGCCTCCACCGGGATGAGGAACTTCTCGGGTGACATCTTCGCCTGCGCCGCGCCGTCCTCGATGCCGAGGAGGATCGGCAGGCTCGGGCCGTAGATGTCCGCGTCGAGGAGGCCGACCCTGAGGCCGTCCCACGCGAGCGCCAGCGCGAGGTTCAGCGCGACCGTGCTCTTGCCGACGCCGCCCTTGCCCGCGCCGACGGCGATGACGTGCTTCACCGTCGCGAGCCGCGCCTGTCCCGCCCACGGATCCGGGGGTCCCTTCTGCTGCACCGGCAGCGCCGTCGGTTCGGGCTGCGTGATCTCCACCTGCGTCGTGGTGATGCCGAGTCGCGCGAGCCGCGCCGCGATGTCCGACTTGAGCTGCGCCGCCGCATCCGGCTGCGGCGTGCGGATCGCGAGCTGGACCTTCCCCTGCGTCCCGCAGACGCTGATGTGCCGGACCATTCCGAACGAGACGATGTCGCGCGTCAGTCCGGGGTAGTGGACGTCGCGCAGTGCCTCGCGTACGGTATCCGCGGTGGGCTCGGTGCCGGCCGCGGTGGAGTCATGTCGCTGCATGGACGAACCATGCCAACGGCCGGGGAGGGGCGGCGTGACGGTTGTCGCAGCGCGGGGGAGGGGGGGGGCCTGTGACAACAGTCACGCGACGGCGGGCGGAGGGGGACGAGACTGGTACGGGACGCGGAATGCGGGATGCGGAATCCGCAGTCCGCAGTCCGCAGTCGGTCCGCATCCCGTATTCCGTTTCCCGCATCCCGCATCCGCATCCCGTGTCCGACCCTCGCCTCGCCGCCGCCTGGAAGGTCCTCGAGATGGTGATCGACCCCGAAGTGGGGCTCGACATCGTCACCATGGGCCTCGTCTACGATGTCGCCATCGTCGATGACGTCGTGCACGTGACGCACACGCTCACGACGCCGGGCTGTCCGATGGAAGCGGTGATCACGCAGGGGATCCGCGATGCGATCGCCTTCGTCAGCGGCGTCCAGGGCGTCGAGACGCACCTCGTCTGGGACCCGCAGTGGCATTCGGGGATGATCGCGGACGGGGCGTGGGGGTGAAGCCGAATGCGGAATGCGGAATGCGGAAATTCGCATCCCGCATTCCGCATTCCGCATCCCGCATCCCGCATCCCGCATCCCGCTTCCCGCACCCCGCATCCGTCACCCCATCCGCTCCCCCGGCGCCGCGACCGTCCGCAGCCGCGCGAGATCCGGAATCAGGAATCGATCGCGCTCGAGCTGCGCGACCAGCCCGCTCTTCTGCAGCTGCTTGAGCGCCCGTGACACCGACTCGCGCGCCGCGCCGATCTCCAGCGCGAGCTCTTCCTGCGTGCGGTCGAGCGTGAGCTCGATCCCGGCGTCCGTCGGCGTGCCGGCGCGTTCCGCGTAGCCGGCGAGCAGCATCGCGAGGCGAGCCGCGACGTCCCGGAACGCCAGCGTCTGCGTGAGCTGTACCAGGTGGCGCAGCCGCTTGCCCAGCCCCAGGATGATGGCGTGGGCCGCATCGGGGTTGGTGCGGTAGAGGTGCTCGAAGTCGGCCCGCGGCAGGAACACGAGCGTCGTCGGCTCCAGCGTCACCGCGGACGCCGGATACGCCCCGCCGTCGAACAGCGGCAGCTCCGCGACGGGGCGGCCGGGCCCCTCGATGTGAAGCACCTGCTCCCGCCCGTCCGGGCTGAGACGGTAGATCCGCACCCGCCCGGATTCCACGATGTACAGGCCGCGGCACGTCTCCCCGGCCGTGAACAGTACCGACCCGGCGGGCATGTCGCGCACGACGCACCGCTCCTCCAGCCGCTGGAGGGACGGCTCGTCGAGCTCGGCGAAGATCGTGACGCCGCGAAGCAGTGAGCGAATGGAGCGCATCCCCAATGCTATCGCGCCGGACCGCCCGGTGGCTACCATTAGACGAACCCTTCACCAACGCCCCTCATGCCCGGATCGATCCCGCCCCTCGTCCGCCCGGCCCTCCTCGGCCTGCTCGCCGTCACGGCCGCCGCGTGCGCCGGTTCGCCCTCCATGGTGCCGGAGACCACGAAGACCGTGGCCGTGCCCGCCCCCGTCGCCGCCGACATCGACGCCCGCCTCGCGAAGTACACGACCGTCCGCCTCACGACCGACATGAGCGCGCTGACGGCCAACGAGCGCGCGATGATCCCGCTGCTGATCGAGGCGGCGCAGGCGATGGACGCGATCTACTGGATGGAAGCGTATGGCGACCGCGCGCAGCTCGTGGCGTCGCTCACCGACCCGCGCATGCGGCGGTACGCGGAGATCAATTACGGGCCGTGGGACCGGCTCGCGGGGAACGAGCCGTTCGTGCCTGGCGTCGGGCCGAAGCCCGCGGGCGCACGCTTCTATCCGGACGACATCACGAAGGAGGAGTTCGAGCGCGCGATTGCCGCCGGCGGCGCACATGCCGACTCCCTGAAGAGCCTCTACACTCTCGTGCGCCGCGACGGCAACGGCAACCTCGTCGCCGTGCCGTACCGCCAGGCGTTCGCGTCGCACGTGCAGCGCGCGTCGGCGAAGCTGCTCGAAGCCGCGAAGCTTGCCGACGACGCGGGCCTCAAGCGGTATCTCGAGCTTCGCGCCCAGGCGCTGCTCACCGATGACTACCAGCCGAGTGACCTCGCCTGGCTGGACATGAAGAACAACACGATCGAGGTCGTCATCGGCCCCATCGAGACGTACGAGGATGGGCTGTACGGCTACAAGGCCTCCCATGAGGCGTTCGTGCTCGTGAAGGACCAGGAGTGGAGCCGCCGCCTCGCACGCTATGCGACCCTGCTGCCGGGGCTCCAGCGCGGGCTGCCGGTGGGCGATGCGTACAAGCAGGAGACGCCCGGGACGGACTCCGACCTGAACGCGTACGATGCCGTCTACTACGCCGGCGATGCGAACGCCGGCTCCAAGACGATCGCGATCAACCTCCCGAACGACGAGCAGGTGCAGCTGCAGAAGGGCACGCGCCGGCTGCAGCTCAAGAATGCCATGCGCGCCAAGTTCGACGCGATCATGGTGCCCATCGCCGCGGAGCTCATCGCCGCCGACCAGCGCCAGCACGTGACCTTCGACGCGTTCTTCGCCAACACGATGTTCCATGAGGTCGCGCACGGCCTTGGCGTCAAGAACACCATCAACGGCCGCGGCACGGTGCGGGAGGCGCTCAAGGAGCAGGCGAGCGCGCTGGAAGAAGGCAAGGCGGACGTCCTCGGCCTCTACATGGTGGCGTCGCTCATCGCGCAGGGCGAGATGCCCGGCGGCAACCTGCGGGACCACTACGTCACGTTCATCACCGGCATCTTCCGCTCGGTGCGCTTCGGCGCCGCGAGCGCGCACGGCCGCGCGAACATCGCCCGCTTCAACTTCTTCCGTGAGCGCGGCGCGCTGACTCGCGACGACGCCACGGGAACGTGGCGCGTCGACGACGACAGGATGCGCGAGGCGATGAACGCGCTGTCGCAGACCATCCTGACCCTGCAGGGGAACGGCGACCATGCCGGGGTCGTCGCCTTCATGGAGAAGTACGGCACGATCGACGCGGTGCTCCAGCGCGATCTCGACCGCCTCGCGGCCCGCGGCATCCCCGTGGACGTCGTCTTCGAGCAGGGCGTGGAAGTGCTGAAGTAGTCCGCCGCTCCGGCAATGATCTTCCGCTCGCTTTTTCTCGAACGACGAAAAGCGGGCGGAGGATCTCCACGGAAACTGCCGGATAGCTCCGTCTACGGGCCGACGATGCGGCGCTTCAGCCTCGGATCAACGCGCCGCGGGAATCCGACGCGTGGCTCATCGCCGCTCGGCGTGACGCCGGCCGGTGAGCAAGAGATGCAATCCGGCAGTTTCCGTCAGTTTCCGTGAAGATCCTCATCCCGCTTTTTCCCCGGCGACTGAGAATCTTCCGGCCGCTTTTCCCCGGCAACTGAATACGCCGCCCAGGCGCGCGCGCGATCCAGCTACGCCGTCTGGCCCGCCGGGTCGCGCACCGTGGCCGGCGCGCCCGACGCGGCAGGGGAAATCGGCACGACCGGCAGCCAGAGCGTGAACAGGGCGCCGCCGCCCGGACCGTCGCCGACCGTGAGATCGCCGCCGAGCAGGCGTGCGACCCGGCGGGCGATCGCCAGCCCGAGACCATGCCCCTTCAGCGCGCTCCCCTCCTCCACGCGCGTGAACTCGTCGAAGATGGATTCGCGCAGGTCGACGGGGATTCCCGGGCCGGTG
>DASTYL010000189.1:0-34917 GCA_035764975.1 Gemmatimonadaceae bacterium
GGCGGACCCGGCGCGTCGCGACGCGTGCGCCGGCGGTCCGCCGCGGCCGCTTCGCTACGGCGTTCCCTGATGCGGCGCAGTGGAGGCGACAGCGCTCCGCGGGACGAGCACGAGACCGAGCGGAACGCCCCGCACCCCGCGCCACCGCCGTACCGCCCCCGCGCCGTCACGCAGCGCGAGCTGTGCGCTGATCCCGCCGTCGAGCAGCACCGCACGCCGGGCACCGAGCGCGCCCATCACTGCAGCCATCTCGGGGACGGTGAGCCCGAAGGGAACCTGGCCGAAGGTCGTGCCAAGGGCGTCGAATCGTGTGAGCGCTATCAGCAGCCAGCCATCGCGCAGCTCCCCGATCGCGAGGCGCGCGTCTCGGTGCGCGACGTCGATTCCCCGCCCCGGCGCCTGGAGCTGCGCCGGCAACCGGCCGTCGCCGATCAGCAGCGCCGGATACGACTGGAACGCGACGCGCGGCTGCAGCGTGACGTGCGCGCGCTCGATCTCCGTATCCTCGATCCACTGGACGCGTCCCGAGGAGTCCTGTGCGATGGCCATGGCGAGCGGGCCGCGCCCCGGCGGCAGCACCTCGTACCCCTCGTGCACGACCCATCCCCAGGGCGTGCCGAAGCGGAACTGGCCTGCGTTCAGCGCGACGCGCGCGTCGCCAGGGGCGCTGTCCACCGTCCAGCGACCCTCGAGGAGGTTGCGAGTCGCGCCTTCGGCGAGGCGCATCGTGTGCACGCGTGGATCGATGCGCACCAGCACGACCTGCGTGCGCCATGCCTCCCCCGATCCGGCCAGCCTGAGCGCACCCGTCTCCACGCCCATTGCGACCCGGCGCCACTTCACCGACCGCGCGACCAGCCGCTGTGCTTCACGCCACTGGCCGGGCGCCGCATCGCTTCGCCACCAGGTGCGCCACGCACCGCCCGCGCGCACGGCGAGCCGCGACGGCGGCAGCGGCTCCTGTGCACCCGCCTGTGACGCCGCCGCGAGCGCGACAATGACGGCGACGATGCGCAGCCGCGCGCTCACCTGAGCAGCTTCTGCTTCGCCCGCAGCGCCTCCAGCCCGGCCTTGTGCCGACCCAGCAGCGCCAGCTCCGCCGACGTGAGCTTCCGCCCCATCACGCCGCCGCTCGTCGCCGGCCGGTTCGCGGCACCGACGAGGAAGATCTCGACCATCTCGTGCATCTGGTAGAACTGCATGCGCGTCATCTTCCCGCCGAGCGCGCGATCCAGCACCCCTTCGAGATGACGCTCCACGCGACGCGGGCCGGCCATCTGCCACACGCTCATCCAGCCGGGAATGGGCGGCCGCTCGTCGGTGCCCAGCGTCGTGCCCATGTACTGCGTCACGTCCCGGCTGCGCGCCTCGAACATGTCGCTGAGCCTGATCGCCTCCTCCGTCATGGCCGCGCGCGCGGACATGTAGACCGCGAGCGCATCATCGGTGAGGGGAGCGATGGACGTCTTGAACTCGTCCTGCGACGGCGCGCTGCCGTGCCAGGAGGGTGAGTCCTTGCCCTCCGACGGGCCCACCGGCGCGTTGCCCCGGGCTCGTCCCCCCGCCGGTCGCGCCGCACGCGTGGCCGTGGCCGCGGGGCGCGGCGCCGCACTGTCCCCCTTCGTGGATGAGTCGGATTTCGTCACCTGCGTCGCCGCCTTGTCGACCACCGTCTCGGCGATCCGCTCGGCGGCCTTCTTCTTCGCGCGATTGAGGATGCCCATCTGGGCGTCGGCGGTGGCCGGCAGCGCGAGCGCGACGAGCAGCAATGCGGCTGCGGACGAGCGAGAGCGTGTCATGGGAGCTTCTCCACCTGAAGATGTAGGATGTACCGTCCCTGCAACGGCGCGTGATCGGCGTAGGGCACGTCGATGGATCCGCGCGGTCGACCGCCCGCGGTCGCCGCCTGCTGAAGCGCATCCTCGATCGCCTGGGGCGTGAGGACGAGCGTCTTCTCGAAGAAGTAGACCTCGCGTGCGGTGTAGTCGCGGACGACGCTCCGCAGCGCGCCCTGGAGCGACTGGAGCGACTTCGGCCTGGCCAGCATCCCAGCCCCGCCGCTCTGCTCGAGGAACCGGGACAGCGCACCTCGAGCGAGCGATGCATCCGCGGCGTCGTAGGGGAGCGGCGTCTTCCGGCTCGCGGTCGCCGCGAACTGCGCAACACGCCCCGCCGTCTCCATGAGCTTGGCGATGAGCGGTGAATACTTCTGCGCCAGCGGCTGCGCCCGCTCGGTGAAGCGCAGGATGCTCTCGGCGATCGCGCCGAGGAGTGATCCGCCAGGCGGCCTGTTCGCTGGCTGCGGCGCGACGAACGATGCCTCCGGTGTCGGCCGCCCCAGCTCCAGTCCGATCGGCCGGTCCCGGTTGTCGGCGAACATGTTGGTGTGCACCACCAGCCCCGGTGAGCCCAGGTCGAGCGGGAACCAGCTCCGGTTATTGATCGAGGCGAGCAGGACCTCGGGTTTCATGACCCGGTCGAGCATCGCGCCGCGACTCACCACCCAGTAGGCGAAGAGCTCCGGATTGTGATCCCACTCCCACACCGTGGGCGTGACGACGACGGCACTTCGGCCGGGCACGAGCTCGCCTTCCCACAGGAGCATCGGCAGCGAGTCCGGCGACACCGCGCCGGCGCGCTGGGTTGGGGTTGCCGGGAACTTGTCGCCGGTGCGGATGCCGCCCGCCTGACTCGCGCTGCCGGCACGCACCCGATACGGGTACCCATTCCGATCGCCCGCCTCACGGCTCTGCACCACATAGTGCTGCACCATCATTGGCGACGCCGTGTCGATGACGGCGACCCAGCCCGCGAAGTAGATCTCGTCGCCCTTGCCGTCGGTCTGGACCGGATTGTCGTACGTCTGGCGGAGCACCGTGAACCCGTTGAGCGTCACACGGTAACGTCCGGGCACTGTCACGACGCCCGGCGGCGGCGCGGTCGGTGGCCGGAGCTTCGGCCCGCTGGTGACTACACCGCCGGTGCCGGTCTTCGTCGTGTCGGTCGTGGTGTCGCCCGGCGCGCGCACGATGCGGGTCGAGTCGATCGTGCGAACCGGGGGCTTCTCGACCGGCTGCTGCTGCGCCTGCGCAGGAATGCCGACGGCGATCAGCACAGCGACGGCGGAGGGGCGGAACGCGGGCATGGAGGCGCTCGTGTGGGGAGATCCCACAACCTCGCGCGAAGCATCAACCCGGCATCAACACCGTCAACAGGATGCGACGCAAGGTGTTAAGCCGTCGATACGCCGCGCTCAGCCATGCCCCCGACCAGCGAGGATGGTCGCGCGACGTCATTCCGCCCGGATGGAGAGTGCGTGCCGGAACACATTGCGGGGATCCCAGCGCGCCTTGGTTCGCTGCAGGCGCGGATAGTTGTACCCGTAATAAAGGAAGTGCCAGGGTACGCCGGACGTGTTGAGTGCCGGGTCGATGAAGTCGACGTCGGGATGGTTGATGATCGCCCCGCCGCATTGCTCCCCCGGCACCGGCACCCCGCCGCTCCCGGCGAAGAGGTCGCGGTAGAACCCGCGCACCCAGGCCAGGTTGGGCTCCGCCTCGTGCGGATCGAGCCACCCGGTCACGCAGGCGAGATCGAGGATCGAGTCGCGCTGCACCGCAGCGGTCGCGTCGGGCGCCACGGCGTTCACCCGGCCGCCGTACGTCGCCAGCCCCAGCATGCCGCCCATCACGTCGTGATCGCTGCGCGTCAGCCACTCGTACGCGACGTCGATCTGGCCATCGGTGAGCCGCCGGCGGAGCAACGCATCCTTCCCTTTCATGCTCACCCCGCCCGGCGGAAAGGTGAAGAGGTCCGGAAAGGGGTTCAGTGCGAACTCGAGCCAGGACATGCGGATCGGCTCCCCGCGCACCGGAGCGCCCACGCCCTCGGCCAGCGCCGCCAGGTAATCGTCGATCAGCCCTGCGGCGCCGTCGCCGGCCGTGCTCACGCCGCGCGTGACGATGGTTCCGAACTGCTGGCGGTGCACCTCGAGGAGCGTGAAGAGCGCCGCCGCGGGCTCGTCGGCGCCGGCGTTCCGCTCGCACCACTCGCCGTGGTTCCGGATGAGGCGCTGAAAGGCTCCGCGGTCGAGGTCGCGCCAGCTCCACTCCGCGCGGAACGTCGTGATCGACTCCGGCGCCCTGGGGAGCAGCGTCGCCGGATCTTCGCCCGCTGCGCCGTGGGCACGGAACCAGTAGCGCGTGACGATGCCGAAGTTGCCGCCGCCGGCGCCGGTATGCGCCCACCAGAGCTCCCGGTTGGGGTCCGATGGCTCCCGCGTCGCCACCACGGCAGCGGCGCGTCCGTCCGCATCGACGGTCACCACCTCGACGCCGTACAGGTAGTCGGCCGCGAGGCCGAGCTGGCGGCAGAGAAATCCGAATGCGCCGCCGACGACGTGGCCGCCCATGCCGATGCCCGGATACTCGCCGAGCGGGATGACGGTACCCCATCGCTCGAACAACGCCCGGAAGGTTTCACCCACCGTGGCACCTGCCTCGATCGCCACGGCGCCCATCCGAGGATCGTGGTAGATCCGCTTCATCGGCGACACGTCGACGATCACGCGCACGTCAGGGTCGGACACCAGGCCCTCGAGGCAGTGCCCGCCGCTCGTCACGACGAGCCGCCGTCCCTCGTCCACCGCCTCCTGCACCGCTGCGACCACCTGCGCCGTGGAATCGACGACGCGAACGTAGTCGGGGCTCGCGCGGAAGCGCTTGTTGAATCGCTTCTCCACCACCGCCTGGTAGCGCGGGTCGTCGGGGCGGAGCCGCGGGGAGTCGCTTCGCGTGTCATCGGTCGGTCGCAGGGTCATCGTCGAAGTCCACGGGTAGCTGTAAAGCGTGGTCACGTGGTTTGACGGTGCACCACCGAGGAACTCATCGGCAGAGCCCTGCCCTGGAATCCCATGATCGCTCGCAGGGTGTCGGGGATGACCTCGCGCGCCACGCTGCCGTCACGCCACGTGACCCGACGCGAAACGTCCGATTGACACGCCGCCCCCCGGCGGCTCAGCTTGGCAGAACGCACTGCCCAGACTCCTCGCCCCCCTTCCCACCGATGCCGCTTAGCACCCGGGTCGCCCTCGCACCGCTCTTCCTGCTCGCCGCTCTCGGTGCCTGCATGGACCTGACGCGTCCGGAGCCGCCAGTCACGCTGCTGGTGACCGCGGACCCCGGTCCCGCCGTCATCGAGGACCTCTACGAGGGGCCGCGCATCACGTGCCCCGTGAAGCTCGGTGTGGCGGTGAGCGGCTCCGGCAATGCGATCGTCCGACGCGCGGTCTTCAACTTCTACATGGGGATCGACACCCTGGCGGCGGTCGACTCGATGGTGCTGGTCGGCAGTCAGCTGGGGGAACTCTGGGGCAACGCCTTCCTCGCGCCCGGCGACGCGAAATCCGCCGACTGGCACTTCTGGGCGGACGCGCCCTTCCAGCTCGAGTTCGTGGTGCATTACGAGCAGTCTGGCACCAGCCGCACGGACAGCGCGCGTACCAGGTTCACCTGTGGAGCTCGCGCCCCGGCAGGGACCGCGCCTCCGGCGATCATGGAGGCCCTGCTCGATCCGAAATTGCAGCAATACGAGGTGGGTGACACCGTCGCCATCCGTTATACCGCGACCAGCACGGCGGGGGTGTGGCGCAGCGCGGTCGGCCTTGCCGGAGCGTTCGAGCAGCAGCAGGTGTTCAGTGAGCGGGGATCGGCCTCCGTCCGGCGGACCGCGAAGTTCGTCGTCCCCGCCGGCGCTCGCCTCGACGAGCCGCTGCACATCTCCGTGTATGCCGAAGACGTCGGGCTCCAGGTCGCGGCGCGCCATCTGCCGGCGGCGGCGCGCATCGTCGACGTGACGCCGCCGACCCTCACGTCGATGACGGTGTACTCGGGCTCCTGGATCGACAGGCGGCAGGCCGCGGTCGGGGACGAGATCAGGCTCGTCGCAGCGGCCCGCGACGACCACGCGCTGACCTGGCTGGTCTACGAGTTCGGCGCGCCCGCGAATGTCCGGGACTCGGTCGCTCTTGCGGCAGGAGGCGCCTCATCCGACACGTGGACCGCGATCCTGACCGCGAAGCCCGAGTGGCTGGGCGCGTTCCCGCTCTCCGCGTACGTTCGCGACGCCGCTGGCCACCGCAGCGAGGTGCTGGATGCCGGCGAACTGCGCGTCTACCCGGTGGTCGAGCGCGTCACGTCCGCCGTGCTCGATGTGCCAACCGGCTTCGCGCCCGCCATCGAGGATGTCGCCTACGATGCCGGCCGCGACCTGATGTACCTGGCACAGCCGGGTACCCGGAGCGTGCAGCGGCTCGTCGTGGGCGCGATGGCCTTCGACGCCCCGCTCACGTTCGACGAACGCCTGGGCGGGGTGGCTCTGGCGCTGAGTGCGGACTCGCTGCTCGTGACGCTGCCGGAAAGCCGGCGCATCGCGGTGCTGGACATTCCGGACGGGCAGCGCACGTACGTCGGGCTCTCGGTGCTGGACACGGCGGGCACGGACGGGAGTGTCTCTCCCCTCCCGCCGCAACCGACGAGCGTCCGTGTCACCGCCAGCGGCAAAGCCCTCGTGCCGCTGACGCATGGCACGCGCAGCAACGTGCACGTGCTCGAGGTCGACCTGGCGACCGGCGCACACCGCCTCCGGCCCGACGCGGGGGCACGCGGCTTCGGTCAGTACCACGCGAGCGCCCGCTTCGGCCTCACCCCCGATCGCTCGCGCCTCGTCATGCTCCCCGCGTACGCCTGCGCGCAGGTCTACATCGCCGTCAGCGACTCGTTCACGCCGTGCAGTCCCCCGATCGACGGCTCTCCGGGGCTGAGCTTCATGTCGTTCGATGCCGCCGGCGCGCAACTCACGTTCTCGAACCGCGTCCTTGATGCCTCGCTCCGCGAAGTCCGGCGGGTGCCGATGAGGTTCTCGCCGCCCTCGCCGATCTCGCTGTCCGGCGGAGGCGAGGTCGTGTACGTGCCGACGAGCGGCGGCATCGACGTCATGCGCATCGCCGACGGCATCTTCGTGGAGCGGATCTCGGTGCCGGTGGAGGTCTCGCGGCTCTTCGTGGGGCCCGACGGCAGCTGGCTGATCGCCTTCACGGACTCCATGGAGCCGAAGCTCGTGCGCGTGTCGCTGCGGTGACCGCCGGGAAGAACGGCACTCGGATCATCAGGCCGCCTGGAGTGCGCCGTGGACCGCGTGGCGGATATGCCGTTCGTGTTCGGGCGGCGGTATCGGGGGTGGTCGAGTGGACCGTCTACCTCAGTGCTCGTCGTCGGAGCAGCCCCATGTGCAGGTACCGCGCAGCAGCCTGCACCACCGGGTCCGGGTCCTCCGTCGCCACGCCCGCGAACAACGTCAGCACGCGGTCCGGCAGCCGGCAGGACGATCAGGAACGCACGATACGGCAATACGGCTCTCATGATCTCAGAAGCTGAAGTCGCGGGTCGTGACGGCACCGAAAACGCCGAATGCGCCCTCGACGCCCGAACTGGTCAGTTCCTCGTCAGTCACGTACCGATACAGGTTGTCGTCGAACGCACTTACAAATCCGGCAACGCCGTCGGAATGTGCGACGAGCAACATCGTATCCGACAGGAATCTGGTCTCACCGCCGCTGAGGCGGACCTGGTATCCGCCGGCGCCGACCACCCTCGGCCAGGTGAGCCAGCGCTGGCCGTTACGCTGGACCAGGACGACCTGGAAGTCCGCGGGGAGCGTCGCCCGCCCCCGGACGACCCGTCCCTCCGTCTCGATCTCGATCAGGTAGGTCTCCCCATATTCGAGATCGACAGCGCCAAGGCTGTCGGTGCCTGCGACCTCTGGAAGGTGACAGCAGCTGTCGGTGAACTGATCCAGAATGCTCGTTGGTCCCGTGAAGCATTCACCGGCAATGCGCCACCCGAAGGGCATGGTTTCCCCACTGGCGTGCATGTCGAAACGCTGCACGCTTCGGCAGGGCGACTGCAGTGGGGTACGAGTCGTCAGCACCGCGGCGTACTGCGTCCGGTCGTTGGTCACGACCCGATCACGTGCAGTCGGGTCGAGCACGAGGTAGACGAACGGCTCCTGGCTGTCCGGCACGACGATCGGGGTTGCTTCGCAGCCGGTGATGAGCGCGAACGCCACTAGCGCACGAAGGCGTGCACTGACCCATGGAAGGCACGGAAACGTTTTCGTCACCAGCTCACCTCGAGTCCAACGGTCGGTAACATCGGGAGTCCCGGGCGGCTGCCTCGGTTGCCGCCGCTCGTCTCGACGGTGGAGAAGTATTGCGCCCAGTCGTAGTCGATCGCATTGGTGCGGAGCAGCACGTTCAGCACCTGCACCGACAGCACCCATCGGGAGCTCCTGCCCCACGAGTATCGCGTGCCGAGGTCGAGCCGCTGGTACGATGGGACCCGGATGCTGTTCTGCTCCCCGAGGATGAAGCGTGAGCGGATGCCGCGGTCCGGAGGCGCTGTGGGTCCGGGCGCGAATACGCGCAGCAGAACTGGCGTGGTGGCACGGCCGCTGTGACCCTGATACGCGGCGTTGACCGTCCAGCGGCGGGCGAGGGGCACGCTCGTGAACAGCGACAGCGCGTGCGGCGCGTCCCAGGTGGCGGGAATGTCCTTGCCAGCCCGTTGCTCGCGGACGCGCTGGTAGGTGTAGCTCCCCTGGAGCGTGCCTTCGCCGAGGAACTGCACCTGCGCGCTGAAGGCCGCCCCCACGCTGTACCCACGGCGGCGGAGGAACGCCGGGAAGTCCGCCGGTGCAACATCGCGTGACTCGCCCAGCTCGAAGTCGCGCAGGAGCGTTCTGTCCGGATAGCGCTTGGCGAAGCTCTCCAGCCGAACGGTGGCGCCGTCGGTGTAACGGGAAGGCCGTACCCGCCAATTTGCGGCAAGCGCTGCGACGTCGGCGGTGCGCGGCCGGTCGAGCAGGAACATGGGCGGCGAGATACTTCCTTCGATCGGCTCCTCGAGCTGCGCATCATGCTGGTGCCGGCGCTCGAGCGCACCTTCCGCGCGCCAGGTGGCGGACGGCTCGTAGCGAATGACCACTCTCGGCGCGAGATGAGCCGAGCCCTCGAGCGCGCCCGAGACCCGAACTCCGGCCGTGCCGCTCCATACACCCGGATGCCATCCGACCTCGCCGAACGTCGCCAGCACCGCCTGTGAGTCGGCACCGGCGAACACCGTGGGGGTGTTGCGGGAGAAGATCTCGTCGGCGAGGCCGCGTGCGACCCATTCGTGCGCGTGCTCACGCACGTCCAGCGCGGCCCCGGAGCTCCACCGCCAGGTGCGCCCGATTCGAGCCACCTGGGCTGCCGCCGACCACCAGTCACGGCGCGCGGCGACCATGTTCGAGCCGCCCGCGGGCAGCTCGTCCAGGCCGGCGCTCGCGCGGCTCCGTGCGATACGCCCGTCGAGGCGCCACGGATCCGTGTGTCGCTGCACCCGTACGCCGAGCAGCGACTCACCCCAGTTCAGCGACTCGTATCCCTCGATGTGCTCGAACAGCGGCTCCCGCACCCGGTCACGGCTGTGGAAGCCAAGCGCCTCGATCCGCCACCCCGATGAACCGAACGATCGACCGACCCGCAGGAGTCCGTCGCCGAAGCGGTAGAGGGGCACGTCGCGCAGCCGGTCCGTGAACCTGCCGGCCACTCCGACGAAGCGGTCGAGGTAGGTGATGCGTCCCGAGGCGAGAAGGTCGAACCCCAGCGGCAACGTGCGGGTGGTCGTGAGGCCGCTGGACAGCACGCTGGTGACCAGCTCGTTCCGCGGCTTCTCCTCCACGAGACGGCTCTCGAGATCGATGACGCCTGAGAGGCGTCCATCCTCCGCCACCGGTACGTGATGGATGAGGACGTTGGCGCGCTCGAGCGCCGCGACGTTGAAGGCGCCGAGCAGCCCTAGCAGGTGAAAGGGGTCCTGCAGCGGATGTCCATCGAGCCGAACGCCTGTCTCGTCGCTGGCTCCACCCGCCAGGTGAATCCGTCCTTTCAGGTCGTTCGGCTGCGATACGGCCGGCATCATCACGACTGCCCGGAATACGTCCGGCTCGAGCAGGGGCGGCACCTGACGGATCGTCTGGGCGGTGACGACCTGCGCGAGCGGAGCCGCGCCCGGCGCTTCCACCACGAGTCCGCGCAACTGGACGGGCTGCGGCGCGAGCCTGATCGATACCGGCGCCACAGGCTCCATCCCGTCCAGCGCCACAACGACGGTATCGGGCCGGAAGCCCACGTGCCGCGCGAGCAGGCGCCAGGTGCCCGGCGCGGCGCGCAGACGGAACGAGCCGTCCGGCGCGGTGCGTGCCGACCAGTAGGTCCCGAGGATCTCGACGGATGCGCCGCTGAGCGCCGCGGTGTCCGCGACGCTCAGCACGCGCCCCCGCACTTCGACGCTCTGCGCATGCAGC
Source organism: Gemmatimonadaceae bacterium (assembly GCA_035764975.1). Lineage (GTDB taxonomy): Bacteria > Gemmatimonadota > Gemmatimonadetes > Gemmatimonadales > Gemmatimonadaceae > JACDHQ01. Next base: position 10,405 of record DASTYL010000189.1, read on the forward strand.
GGCCATGCGCCACCCAGCAGCAGCGCCAGCAGGCACGCCGCGCATCCACGGATCGACATCAGCGGCACCGGAGGCGAGACACAGGCATGGTCGGAAGTACTGACGGGAAACGCGGTTCGCGGTCCCCTCGTGCTCCCCGGTGACGCTGTAGCAACTCGCTGGGGGAGCGGATCGACCACGCGATCGCCACCCGGGAGCCGCATCGCATCCCGAACTGGCAGCGCCCATCGTACGTCCGCGTTCAGCGCGCGGCAAGAATTGTGGTTACGCAGCGCGACGCGTAGGCGGCTGCACGCTCGCGGATCGCTCGCTGGCCATCGCGCATCCGCCCGGATGCTCTATTCGTCGGGAATGCGGCGAGGGGATCCCCGCCGTCACGCCACGTGACCGACCCCCTACCTCATGGCGCATAGACGACGTAGACATACGCATCGACAGGAAAGTCTTCCCCGCCCCTGTGAACCGCCGACCGGCGGTTCGTCGACCCCGCCCCCATGCGTCTCCTCCTGGTTGCCGCCGCGCTGCAGGCATCGGCCATCGCCGTGCACGCGCAGGATGCCGACACGCCCCGCGCGCCGGATTGTCTCGCCTCCATTCCTGCGAGCGCCTTCACGCGCGTGCCGGTCCATCTGGAAGCGTCGACTGATTCGGCAAGTCGCCGGATCCTGCCCGTCGCCGATACGCTCACCCTGCTCGTCGCGCGGGTGTTGACGGCGTCCTTCGGCCCCGGCGCTCCCCTGCCGGACGCCGCGGGGTTCGTGCACTGGCGGCAGCTCGACGGCGGCGTGCAAGTCACGGTGCATCGCGATGGACGGCTCACGTGGTCGCTGCCGCATCCCACTGGTGAAGATTCCGTGTCCGGCATGCGCCCGGATACGGTGTTCAACGAAGCACGCAACCTCATCATGCAGGCGCTGATGGTCGTCCACGATGCGGGCGTGGCGATGTCGTGGCCGGCCGGAGCGTCGGGCGATTCCCTCCTGTTCCGCCTTGCATACGTGCGGTCGTCGGTCACGCAGGACGGCGCGATTCAGCCGCTGGAGGCGCGCTTCGCGGTGCCGGTCTTCACCCTGCCGGTCCCGTGGGAGCGAGAGGTCGCGGTCCACCGAATGCCAACCCCCCGCTATCCAGAGACGTCCCGGTCGAGGGGGGCTGAAGCCACGATCATTCTCCGGTTCGTGGTCGATTCGACGGGTCGGCTGAAGCAGGGCACGGCCCGGGATCAGTGGCCTGAGGACCGGCCTCGCCCCCGTGGCGATCTGGGCCACTTCTATCGCCTGTTCGTCCGGTCGGCGGTCGAGAGCCTCGCCGACGCGCAGTTCGTTCCTGCGCTCATCGGTGGGTGCGCCGTGGACCGCGTGGCGAGTATGCCGTTCGTGTTCGGACTTCGGCGGTAGCGGGAGTCAACGCGTGAGGACACACGTCATGCAGAGAATCAGTCTTCAATGGGGTCTCCGTGATCAGCGGCCGATCTGCTGCCTGCAGCGCGCAGTCACCCTGCTGGCCGCAGCAGTGGCGTTCACGATGCCGGCTGCGGCACAGGACCCGGGAATACCCCATCGGGCGCGTCCGATTTGGAGCGTGGACGTCGCCGGCGGCATGCTGGCACAGCCGAGCGCACACGGGCGAACCGGACCGGCGCTGTCGGTTGCTGCCGGACGCCGTGTGACTCCACGTGTCCGTGTAACGGGAATGCTCCTGGGGGCGCGCATTGCGGATGTCCGCGCCCCCGACCCGGACCGGTACGTCGTCGACCGCGATTGGTCGGTCGCGGCAGTCGGGGCGGAGACGTCGGTGTTTGCCGCCGGGCGAACCGAGTTCGTCCTCGGCGGTAGAGCTGGCGCCATGTGGGCGCGTGATCGGCGGGTGGGCGTCGAGGGCACTCCGGTGCTGCCAGGCTTTCCGGACGAGGCGGAGGACTCGTCGTGGTGGACCGTCGGTGCGGCGGTGATGCCGGAGATCCGGCTGACGTACCACGTGACCCGCGCCCTCGCCGTCACCACCGGGGCGGCCGCCGTCCAGCATGTGTTCACCGACGACTTCCTCGGAGCCACGGGTTCCCTGTTGTCGCTGGGCGCGACGTTCGGCTGGTAATCGATCGGGGCCCGGTGACGCTGGCCGCTTGCGGGGCCGGTTCGTTGACGCCTGCGCTTCGTAACGGCGAGGGCACGTACCATCGCGGCGGTTTGTTCCGGTCGTGTGGCAAATCGGGCGACGCGGGACGGATCCGGTCCACGCCCCTCCGGAGCAGCGTTGAATGATCGCTCCCCATCAATGAGCGAAATGAAGCAGCAGCCCCTTGTGCAGGTACCGGGCGGCCGCCACCACCACCGGATCCCGATCCCTTGTCGCCAATGCCGAGAACAGCGTCATCACGCGCTCCGGAGTATCCCCGGTCAGCGGCTCCGCTCCCGGCGTGATCGGGAAGTCGAGCACCCTGCCGAGAACGTAGAACGGCGGCGGATTCTCCAGAACCTCCAGCCGAGCCATCAGCACAGAGTCGGCGAAGGAGGTCAGCACGTTCATGGCCGCAAGCCGGACGAGGGTGGGGCGCGCGGGGTCCTCCGCCACTTCGGCGGTCGCGGCGAATACGCGCTCGTCGCGCATGGCCCGGCTGGCGTACATGAGCCGCGCCAGCGCGGAGCGATCCACGGGCGCAACCCGCCACACGGTGGCCAGCGCCGTGCCTCCAGTTTGCTCACAGGCAAGGATCTGATCCAGCGCCCAGCCGCGGTGCGGAGGCGGATACCCAGTCTCGAGCACCTGCGCGGCCAGCCGGCAGTTGTTCCTGAGATGGACGTCGTCCTTCTCGGTGTCGCGCCGTTCCCGTTGCGCCGCAGCAGTTTCCGGCAGCATCGTGCCGAGACCGACCGCCAGCAGCACGGCCACCCGCCGAACCTTCGACATGGCGTCTCGTCGCACTTCAAATTTCCGATTCGGCACTTGGCTTCGGCTCGGTGCGGCGGCTGGACGGCACATGGGCTGCCGATCACTTGGCAGCCCGTGTGACGTGCCGATGTCACGGAACACTCGCATGAACGCACTCCGCAGCATTGCGCACCGCAGGCGGCACGCTTTCGTCCTTCGCCAGCCCGGTGAGCAGGGCCCGGACCGTGGGTACATGGTCGTCAGGCAGCGGCGTCCCGCCTTCGCGATTGCGGTGTGTGGCGAACCCGGACGCGGAACACTGCGACTTGAATTCCAGGTCGCCGGCTTCGTCTTTCATCGCCTGCAGCCCGGCAGCCAGTCGCCCGTACGTGTAGATCGCGCCGGGACGGAGCGTACCGAGCAGGAACTTCACCGCGTAGACCCGGGCCTCCACGCTCGCGGACTCGTCGCCGGCTATCTCCGCCGCCGCAGCGGCCAGGCTGGCGTCCTGCCATCCGTCCAGCCGGCCGATGACCTGCTCGAGGAGCAGCGTGTCGGTCGCGCGCCGGCTGTTCCGTAGCACCAGGGCGAACGTCCGGGCACCGTCAGCACCGCAGGAGGGGAGGAGTTCCCATGCCCAGGCCTCCTGCTTCTGGGGCCGCCCGTTCTCGACGATCAGGCTGGCCTTCCGGCATTCCTGCTCGCGCTTGTGCCGCCAATCCTGCTGGCCGTGCGCGCTTGCCGGCCCCAGGAAGGTCGCGGCGGCGCTGGCGAGGCAAACGATGTATCGCATTTCGGAAGGCTCCTGCCGTCACCAGAAACGGCCTGCTCGTCGCCGGCACGACGGCATCGAAGACGGACGTCGCGCCACAACTGCACAGCGACATGACACCCGCGGCGCTGCTTGGTCACCTTTTCGCTCGGGTTACGACCTGCCGGGGTACCGTGCGCTCGGTGTCGTCGCCGAGCCGCAGCACTTCCCGCGGCAGGATTGAGCCCGGCACGTGTGACGGTCGGCAGGGTGCGGGTCGTCCTTGGCACGGCAGCTCCCGGCTGCTGGGCGAACCTGCCCCCGACTCACACGGACCGTTCCCCATGTCTCCGATCCTGACCGCCCTCGCCAGGTCCGCGCGCAGCACCACGCTCCTGCTCACGTTCCTCGGCTTTCCGTCCGTCGCCGCGCAGGCGCAGCGTCTCACCCCTCCCGACAGCGCCGTCGGCTGCCGCTGGCAGCCGGAGTGCTCCGCACCCGGCGCCTCGCTGCGCATGGAGGAGGTCTCCCGCTCGGGTCGCGGGAGCGGCACCGAGGTCGTCGTCTCCCCGCGCGTGAGCGGCCTTCCCAGGGCGGTGCCATTCACCTTCTGGATGCGTCAACTGGAAGGACCCGCGCGCTGGCTCGCGACCGGCTACATGCTCGACAGCAGCGGCGCCGTGGTGTGCGCCGACAGCGCACAGCACGCGGCGCTCGCAACGAAGGCGGGCACAGGTTGGTGCCCCGCGCCGCTCGACAAGTTCGAGCTGACGGTCGGCAACGCGGGTGAGGGCGAGCCGTTCGCGTACGCCTTCTCCACGATCGACGGCGGGCACAGCGCGTTCGCGGTGGTCGTCCCGCGTCCCGTCACCGCCACCGCCGCCGGGTGCGGGACGCTCGACCTCCAGCTGCTTACGCGCGACGGACGGGCCGTGCGGATCCTCGGCAGCGGATTCCCGCCCTCCAGCGTGCTGCGCACGGAGTCGAAGCGCGGGCGCGAGGCGCGTCCCGATCAGGTGACCACCGACTCGACCGGTCGTTTCCTCGCGGTGGTGCACGGCGGCGGGCGCGGCGGCGAGGCGACGTACACCGTGCGCACTGATCGCTGCGAAGTGGCGCTGCCCTACCGCTGGGGACGCGCCGCACGCTAGCCTGCGGCCCCGGGCGCGTCCGCCCGCCACCGTGTTTCTCGAACTGGCGCGCGGCCGCTAGATTTCGGCACCCCGGAGGGTTGGCAGAATGGCTATTGCAGCGGTCTTGAAAACCGCCGTCCGAAAGGACTTGGGGGTTCGAATCCCTCACCCTCCGCTGCTTGTTCACGGCCGCTCAGGCGGCTAACTTCCCTGCTTCGCTGGTGTTCTGCCGGGAGAGATGGCCGAGAGGCTGAAGGCACCGGTTTGCTAAACCGGCATAGGGGGTCAACCTCTATCGCGGGTTCGAATCCCGCTCTCTCCGCTCCTCGAAGAGCCCGCCCAACACCGGCGGGCTTTTCACTTTACCGGCGTCGCGGTCGCGCTCGATCCCCGACGCCCTTCGCCCGACGCCCATGGCCAAGACCCCGCGCCTCCGCTTCGCCCCCTCGCCCACGGGATATCTCCACGTCGGCGGGGCGCGCACGGCCCTCTTCAACTGGCTCTACGCCCGCAAGTACGGCGGCCAGTTCCTCCTCCGCATCGAGGACACCGACAAGGCGCGCAGCACCGACGAGAGCACCCGCGCCATCTTCGAGGGCCTCGAGTGGCTCGGCCTCGACTACGACGAGGAGGTCGTCCATCAGGGCGCCAACCTCCCGCGCCACCAGGAGCACGCCCGCCAGCTCCTCGCCAGCGGCCACGCCTACCGCTGCTTCTGCACGCAGGAGGAGCTGGCGGCGATGCGCGCCGACGCCGAGGCGCGCAAGGATGCGTTCAAGTACGACCGCCGTTGCCACCGGCTGGGCGCCGACGAGGTCGAGCGTCGCGTCGCCGCCGGCACGCCGTTCGTCGTGCGCTTCCTGATGCCCGAGGGCGAGACGTCGTGGACCGATCTCGTGCACGGCAAGATCACCTTCCCGAACAAGGACATCGGCGAGGGCGACTTCATCATCCTCCGCTCCGACGGCACCCCGATCTACAACATGGCGGTCGTGTCGGACGACATCGCGATGGGGATCACGCTCGTGATGCGCGGCGACGATCACATCTCGAACACGCCGAAGCAGATCGTGCTCTACGAGGCGCTCGGCGCGGAGATTCCGCAGTTCGGGCACCTGCCGATGATCCACGGCACCGACGGGAAGAAGCTCTCCAAGCGGCACGGCGCGACAGCCGTCGGCGACTACCAGCACATGGGGATCCTGCCGGAAGCGATGCTCAACTTCCTCGCGCTCCTCGGCTGGTCGCCGGGCGGCGACGTCGAGGTGATGACCGTGCCGGAGATGATCGAGCGGTTCTCCGCGGACGGCCTGCTCAAGAAGGCCTCGGTGTTCGACCCGAAGAAGCTCGAGTGGATGAACGGCCAGCACCTCAGCCTGCAGACGGCGGCGCAGCTCGCGCCGCGCGTCACGCCTTATCTCGAGAAGGCGGGCCTCGCGACCGCCGCCGAGCTGGAGGCGCGGCGCGACTGGTATCACGCGCTGCTCGAGCTCCTGAAGGTGCGCGCGCGCACGCTCGACGACATCGTCCGCCAGGCCGAGCCCTACTTCCTCGAGACGATCGGCTACGATCCGGACGCCGTGGCGAAGCAGTGGAAGGACCGGAGCGCGACGGGTGCGCTGCTGCAGCGCACGCGGGACGCGCTCGCCTCGCTGCCGTCGTGGGATCCGCCGACGATGGAAGATGCGCTCAGGGAATTCGCTGAGCGTGAGGGAGTTTCGGCGGGCAAGATCTTTCAGCCGATGCGCGTTGCGCTCACGGGGATGGGGGTCAGCCCGGGCATCTTCGACGTGCTCGTGGCCCTCGGACGCGATCGCTCGCTGGCGCGGCTGGACGCTGCGGTCGAGACGTTGAAGTCCTGAAGTTTCCCGACAGGCAAAAACGCATTGACCGCCTTATGCCCCATACTGTACATTAGCGCCCGATTGGCCGACGCGGGCCGTCCTCGCCTGGGGCTGGGCGCGCGCAGCCGTACAAGATGGGGGCGGCATGCCAGAGACACTGACACCTCTCGAGAAGCGGGTCTATCACTACATGATAGACTTCCTCGCCGAGAACACGTATCAGCCCAGCATCCGTGAGATCGCCAAGCGATTCCGGATCAAGTCGACCAAGACCGTCTCGGACCTGCTCCACGCCCTGACCGCGAAGGGGTACATCGAGCGCGATCATTCGCGTTCGCGCGGCGTGCGCATCCTGGGATTCGCCAGTGCAGGTCAGGTGCAGCCCGTCCCGGTGCTGCAGGAGGAAGGCGCCGCGCCGCCGGCGGACGAACGGCAACGGTACGTCACGATGGACCGCCGGTTCCTGCCCAGCGAGGATGCGTTCTTCCTGCGCGCCGCGGACGATGCGATGGCGGGCCGTGCGATCACGGCCGGCGACTATCTCCTCGTCTCACCCACCGTCAAGGCCGCCGACGGTGACATGGTGGCGGTGCGGTACGGCAACACGACGCTCGTCCGGACGCTCACGCACCGCGGCATGACGCTCGTGCTGGAGTCGGCGAATCCGGCGGTCCCGGCCATCGAAGTCGGCCCGGGGGACGACTACCAGATCCTCGGCGTCGTGTCATGTGTCTTCCGCCCCTTCCACGAGCGACTCCCCGTCGCCGAGGCCCTCGTGGCCGAAGACACGGAGGAGGCACACGCGGCGTTGGCCGCCGTGCCGGAGATGCCCGCGCCCCCGATGGCCAGCCAGGTCTCGTGAGGGGCTAGACCTCAGGGCCGGGCGGCCGCTCGTTCGGCCGCTCGCGCCTTCTCCACCCGCTCGCGAATCCGCTTCACGCTCTTGCGGAACTCGTCCTCGGTGATCGCGCGCTGGGCGTGATACTGGATGTCCCAGCGGATCGCATTGCGCTCGCGCACGTCGATGTACGGGTTGTTCACCGCGTTGACGGGCAGCAGCGCGAGCAGCGCCGTGGGCACCTTCACCTTGCCGAAGTGGATCCACTTGGGGTCCACGCCCCACTTGGTGTCCCCCCGCCCGACGGTCCAGTCGCCGGGCTCGCGCCCCTTGTTGCGCGCCGCGACCTGGAGCGAGTCGAGGTACGCGCCCACGGCGACGTCGATGACGCTGTCGACGACCTGCTGCTGGGACTTGGGCGCCGGGACGAATGCGCCCGGCGGCGCCCAGATGCGGGAATCGGAGTACGAGGGGACCATGCCGGTGCCGGGCCCGGTCCCTCCTGCCCCGCCGCCACCGCCCCTGCCCCCCGGCACGCCGCCGGGTGCAGGGACCGACGGCGCCGGCGTGATACCCTGAGGCGTCTCGGCCGGCGCCGCGGGCATCGATCGCGGCGCGGGTGGCGGCGGCTTCTCCGCGGCAGCGCCCGGCCCGGCACCCGTATCGGCGCCGACCGCTCCCGGCGCGGGCGCCGCCCCGACGTTGACGTACGTGATGCGCTCCTGCGGGGGCCGCTCGCCGCGACGCCAGCCATCCCACTTCACGACCCCCGTCCGGACGAGGATGGCGGACAGGACCATCGCCGCCAGCACGTGCAGTGCAATCGAGACCGCCAGCGCGCCGGCCGAGCGCCTCGGCCGGAGGGACTTCACGACGAAGGGTTCCCGGGTCACGCGACTCCTGCCGTCATGCTCTGCAACACGCGCCCGGCGCGGCGCGCGGCCTCGGCGATGCGCGCCGGCGAGGTGATGAACGAGATGCGGAAGAAGCCCTCGCCCCCCGCGCCGAAACCCGAGCCGGGCAGCACGATGACGCCTTCCTCCTCCATGAGCCGATCGGCAAACTCCGCGCTCGTGATCCCCTCCGGGAGCGGGATCCACAGGTACATCGTCGCCTGCGGCGTGTCGCACTGGAAGCCGGCCTCGCGGAACGACGCGACGGCGGCATCACGCCGCTCGCGGAACGTCGCCACGTTGGCGGGCACGAAGTCGTCATAGCTCTCGATCGCGGCGACCGCGGCGGCCTGCACCGCCATGAACTGCCCCGTGTCCACGAAGGACTTCACCTTGGCGAGCGAGCCGGCGATCTCCGGACGCGCGACGGCCCAGCCGCACCGCCAGCCCGTCATGTTGTACGTCTTGGACATCGAGTGGAACTCGATCGCCACTTCGCGCGCGCCGTCGATCTCGAAGATGCTCGGCGGCACGTAGCCGTCGAACGCGAGCTCCGAATACGCGTTGTCGTACACGAGCAGGATGTCCAGCTCGTGACACCGCCGCACGACCCGCTCGAGGTAGTCCCTCGGCGCGATCGCGGCGGTGGGATTGTTGGGATAGTTCAGGTAGAGGATGCCGGCACGGCGCAGCACGTCGTCCGGAATCTCATCCAGGTCCACGAGGAAGTTCGTGCGCGGGCGCAGCGCGTAGCGATACGCCTCCGCGCCCGAGAGCAGCGTCCCGCCCTGGTACGAGTTGTAGCCCGGCTCCGGGATGATGCCGACCTTGCCCGGCTCGAGATACGCGAAGGCGAGGTGCGAGATGCCTTCCTTGGAGCCGATCAGCGGCACGATCTCCGTGATCGGATCGAAGCGCATGCCGAAGCGCTTCTGCATCCATGCGCTGACCGCCTCGCGGTACGGCACGTAGCCAAGCCCGAACCCGTAGCGCTGCAGCGCCGGCTCGCGCGAGGCGCTCGCGAGGCGCTCGAGCGCGAAGGGCGGCGGCGCGAGATCGGCGTCCCCGGCGCCAAGGTCGATGACGTCCACGCCGCGCTCGAGGAGTGCGCGCTTGCGCGCCGGGATGCGGGCGAGGACGTACTCCGGAAGCTCCTGGAATCGGCTGGCGAGCTGGGGCACTATCGATCCTGGACGGGATTGTGAACGCGACTCACGCCGGGGCGGCCGCCCTGGGGGTCAGCGCCGCCGACGGCGATCTCCACTTCTACCACGTCGCCGGGTGCAAGTTTCCCCACGCCGGCAGGCGTCCCCGTGAGGACGAGGTCGCCGGGCTCGAGCGTCATGACCCGCGAGATGTAGGAGAGCAGCATCGGGATGCCGAACGCCATCTGGGACACCCGCCCCCGTTGACGCTCCTCACCGTTCACCCGGGTCACCACTTCCAGCGCCGAGAGGTCGGCGGGCACCGGCGCCTCGTCCCCGATCGGGCAGAAGGTGTCGAACCCCTTGCCCCGCGTCCACTGCGAGTCACGCTTCTGGAGGTCGCGCGCGGTGACGTCGTTCGCGGCGACGATGCCGCGAATGGCGCGAAGCGCCTCCGCCTCGTCTGCGTCCGACAGCGCCGTCCCGATCACGACGCCGATCTCCCCTTCGTATTCGACCTGGCTCGACGCCTTGGGAAGGCGGATCGGGTCGCCTGAAGCGATCACCGCCGAGGGCGGCTTGAGGAACAGGAGGGGCTCGGCGGGCATCTCGTTGCCGAGCTCGCGCGCATGCTCGATGTAGTTGCGGCCGACGCAGACGATCTTTCCGGGTCGCTTCACGGGGGCGGGACGGAAGGTGAAGCCCGGCGGGCGGGTCAGCGCCGGGCGAGCGGTGGGGCGCTGTCGGCCGCGAGGGCCAGCGGGCGCACCGCTGGAAGATAGAACCTTCTCACTTCCTCGGCCGCCACCCGCCATGGCGAGATGACCCGCCGGGCCGGCGGCAGGCCGTCGAGGAGGTCGCGGCCGTACCGCTTGGCAACCAGCCGCGGGTCCGTGATGATCACGACCCCGCGGTCGGTCGCCGTCCGCACCAGCCGCCCGAACCCCTGCTTCAGCCGCAGCGACGCGTGCGGCAGCATGTACTCGGCGAAGCTGTTGCCGCCCCGTGCCTCGATGGCCTCGCACTGCGCCGCGGTGACGGGCTCGGTCGGGACGCGAAAGGGCAGCCGGGCGATCACGAGGCCGCGAAGCGCCCGCCCCGGCACGTCCACCCCTTCCCAGAAGGAGGCCGTGCCGAGCAGCACCGCGGAGCCGGAGTCGCGAAAGCGTGCGAGCAGCGCATCGCGCGTCTCCTCGCCGTGCACGAGCACCGGCCACCGGCGGTCGAGCCCGCGGGCGCGCAGCTCCGTCGCCATCTGCCGCACGTCCCGATGGCTCGTGAAGAGCACGAACAGCCCACCGTCCGCTGCCGTGGCGAGGTCGCACACGACGCGGGTGACGGCGGCGGCATGCGCGGTCGCATCCACGTTCGGCGCGGGGACGTCGGTCGGCACGCAGAGCAGCGCCTGCTCGCGGTACGCGAAGGGTGACGGGAAGACGCCGGTCACCGTGTCGATCTCGGGGTCATCCACGCCGAGCCGGTCGCGCACGAAGCCGAAGCCGCGATCGGTCGCGAGGGTCGCACTCGTGATCACCGTCGTGCGCACGCGCTTGAACAGGTCCTCGCGCAGGATGGGGGCGAGCTCGAGCGGCACCACCGACAGCGAGACCGCGCGATCCTTGCCCTTCACCTCGACCCACCGGACGGTCGGGTCACCGGGGGGCGGCGTGAGCGCGGCCTTGAGCGCGTCACCGGCGGTCTGCAGGCGCTTGATCACGGCCCGCATCTCGTTCATCACCGGCGCGAGTGCCTCGTCGAGCGCCGTGCTGCCCTCGATGCGCTCCTTCACCGTGCGCAGGCCGAGCTGCAGCATCTCGATCTCGCCGAGCGTGTCCTCGAGCGCGCGCGACAGGCCGCTGCGCCAGATGGGATGCGCCGCGAAATCGTCGGTGAGCCGCACGACCGGCTGCCCCGACTCCTGGAGGAACGTGTCGAGCAGGTCGAACAGCAACGCGCTCTTCTCGCGCGCGGCGTGCACCGCCGGCGCGAGCCGCAGGTGCACGAGGTCGAGGCTCGCGGCGCTCAGCAGGTCCTTGCTCGCATTGAGCTTCTCGACGAGCGCCATGAGCAGCCCCTTCCCCTTACGGTCGAGGCGATTGAAGAGGCGCTGCAGGCCGCGACGCGTGACCGTCTGCCCGAGATGGCCCGCCGCGGCATCCTCGAGATGATGCCCCTCGTCCACGACGAGCCGCTGGTACGACGGCAGCACCGCCGCATCCTCCCAGTTCTGCGAGGCGCGTCGCACCGCGACGTCGGAGAGCAGGAGGTGGTGGTTCACGACGATGACGTCCGCCTGGGCGGCCTCACGGCGCGCACGGAACAGGAAGCACCGCTCGTAGTGCGGGCACTTCATGCGCGGGCAGAGATCCGGTTCCGCGGAGACCTCGTCCCAGACCTCGGACTTCGGTGGCATCGGAAGGTCGCTCAGCGATCCGTCCTTCGTCTTCTCCACCCACGCGTTGATCATCGCGAAGTCCGGCGCGGTGGCATCGTCGAACAGCGCCCCGCCGGCGAGCTTCGCCTGCTCGTGCCGCGCGAGGCACAGATAGTTGCGCCAGCCCTTGAGCAGCGCGTAGCGCACGGGCTGGTCGGTGAAGGCGCGGGCGAGGAACGGGAGGTCCTTGCCGACGAGCTGCTCCTGCAGGTTGATCGTGTTCGTCGACACGACCGTGCGCTCGCCGTTGGCGGCGGCCCAGCGCAGCGCGGGCACGAGGTAGCCCAGCGACTTGCCGATCCCTGTCCCCGCCTCGAGCAGTCCCACGCCGCCGCGGTTGTACAGCTGCGCGATCGCCGCCGCCATCTTGCGCTGGCCCGGCCGGTCCTCGTACGACCCGTGCAAGGCACTCACGGGGCCGGCGGGGCCGAGGTCCGCGCCGATCGCGTCGGGATCGAGCGGCGTCTCCTCGCGGGCGCGCGGCACCTCGACGACGACGTAGAGATCCGTCGCGCGGTTGTTGACGATGGCGAAGCCGATGCCGTCGTCGTGCACGAGCGCCGCGATGCTCAGGTCCGCGTCCGACGGCTCGAGGTTGCCGGACGGATGGTTGTGGATGAGCATCTCGCCGCGCTTCGCGAACCCCGGCAGCGCCAGCACGCGCTCGACGTCGCCGCGGGCGACGACCCGCGCGGTCTGGACGATGCCCTCCTCGTCCACCGTGCCGACGAAGCAGACCTCGCGTCCGCCGGCGAGGCGGATCTGCCCGCTGATGGCGAGCGCGGCGGAGGGGGCGAGGCGGGAGGCCGGCATGGACGGGAATATACCGAATATTGCCCGAAGCCGCTGCTGCCTCGCGCTACGTCTTCAGGGGCTTCTTCTTCGCGGCCGGGAAGAGGACGTTGTTCAGGATCAGGCGATACCCGGGCGAGTTCCGGAAGAGCGACAGGTCCGTCGGCGGGGAGCCGATCGCGTGCTGCGGGTCCTCGGGATCGTGGCCGCCGTAGTAGGTCCACGTGCCCTTGCCGTAGTCCCCGTGGATGTACTTCACCCACGGCGCCCCCTCCTCCGACCCGAGCACGGTCACCCCCGGCTTGAGCGTCTCCCGCGCGAAGCTCGTCGTGACGCCGTAGAAGTCCGGCAGGACCGTGCGGTGATTCTGGACGAGCATCGACGGCACCGGATCGAACCGCGGGGCGAAGCCGAACAGCGTGAAGGAGCCGAGCGGCTGCCGGCGCCCCGGGACGTTGACCTGGTGGCCATCGATGTTGCTCATCGAGTTGACGAGGGGAGACGGCTCGAGCCGCGCGTTGGCGAACGCCAGCGTGCGGCCCCAGTCCATCCGCGCATCGGCGTCCGGTGCCACGGGCGAGCCGTCGCTGAAGGGAGCCGCGATGTCCACGTCGTGCGCGGCGATCGCCAGCTCGAGCGTCTCGGTCGCCCCGCACATCGCGAACAGGAATCCGCCGTCCTGCACGAACCGGCGAATGCGCTCCGCCACGCCCTTCTTCAGCGCCGCCGCGTTCGCGAACCCGAGCCGCTGTGCCGCCGATGCATCGCGCTGGGCGAGCTGGCGGAACCAGGGGGCATCGCGGTAGCCGATGTAGAACTTGTTCAGCTGGCCGGTGAAATCCTCATGGTGCAGGTGCAGCCATTCGTACTTCGAGAGATCGCCGGCGATCACCTCGTCGTCGTAGAGCGCGGTGTACTCGATGTCCGCGTACTTGAGCGCGAGCGTCACGGCGTCATCCCAGGGGGGCGCGCCCGGCGGCGTGTACACGGCGATGCGTGGTGCCTTCTCGAGCGGCACCGTCTCGCCGTCGGCGGCGGCGACTTCAGCGCGCACGGCGGCGAGCGCACCGCCGTCGAGCGGTTCCACGAGCACGCCGGCCGCGCTCGCCCGGCGCCGGACGACTTCCGCGTCCGGGAGCACGAACGCGCCGCCGCGATAGTTCAGCAGCCATTCAGCCTTGACGCCGTCCCGCAGCGTCTGGAACGTGACGCCGTAGGCGCGCAGGTGATCGGTCTGCGCCTCGTCCATCGGGACGAGCAGGTGCTGCGCGCCGGCACCGGGTGCTGCACCGAGTGCCCCGAGCAACGCGAGCACGATGAGCCCGAGCCTGCCATGTCGCCCTGGAGTCGCGCTCATCCCGCGCGACAGCCTGCCATTCGTCACGATGATGTCCTCAGGGCGCCGAAGACGCTGACGCCGCGTTGATCCGGCGGAAGTACTCGATGATCGCGCGCCGCTCCTCGGCTGACAGCCCGCGCAGCTCTTCCCACGTTGGTTCGCGGAATCGCACGCCGGCGCGGCCCGTCGCAGCACCGCTCTCCGGCGTGTACACCTCGGCGCCGGTCGCCGCCCGCGCCTCGCGCCGATCCGAGTCCTCACGCTCTTCCTTCTCGAGCGAGCGACCTGCATCGAGAAGCCGCTTGAAGAGCTGCTCCTGCCGCGCCGTCGTCCGCGCGTCGAGGCGTCCGGCATCGAGGGCGTCCGCAAGCGCGCGCGCTTCCTGGGCGAGCTCGCCGGTACGGCTGCCTCCGCCCTCCTCGCTGATGTCGTCGAGTCCCTGCGCGACCTCCCGCTGCTGTCGGCCGAGTGCACGCGCCAGCTGCGCCGCCTGCGGCGATTGCTGTCCGCCGGGCATCTGGAGAAGGCCCTGCGCCTGCGAGTTGATGTTGCCCTGGCGTTGTGCCATCTCCTGCATCTGCCGCAGCATCTCCTCGAATCCCGACGCGCTGGAGGCCGACGCGGCGCGCTGACGATCGCGCGCGACGGATGCGACAGCACGCTGCAACGCCTCCGCCGCCTCGGCGAGCGCCTCGGCCGACTGCCCCGGCACCTGGCCCGACGCACCCGATCCCAGCTGGCGGGTCGCCGACCGCACCTTCTCGCGGGCTTCGGCGACGGCGCGCTGCGTCCCGCCCGAGACCAGTGCCGAGCGCTTCCCCGCCTCCTGCAACCGTTGCCGCGTCTGTTCCACTCCCTGCTGCACGGAGCTCTGGCGACCGCGGAGCTGGTCGGCGCCGGCGCGGCCCTCGCGCGCCTGCTGCGCCAATGCCTGCTCTTCCTTGGCCATCTGCGCCATCTCCTCCGCGGCGCGGTCGAGCTCCTTCGTGAGCTCCTGCTTCCACTCGTTCACCTGCGCGTCGCGTGCAGCCTGCATGGCCTCCGCGGCACGGTCCATCTGCGACGCCGCGTCGCGCGCGCCCTGCGCAACCTGGCCCGACTGCCCGGACGCCCGTCGTCGCTGCGCGCCTTGCGAGGCGTCGCGCAGCAGCTCCTCCGCCTGTCGTGCGGACCGCCGCGCCTCGGCCGCACCGTCGGCGGCTGCCGTCGCGCGGTCCCGCGCGAGTCGCTCCTGCAGCGTGCTCACGTCGTCGGCGTAGCGATCCGAACGATCCGCGAGCGCCTGCGCCTCGCGCGTGCCTTCCGTGCGGCCGCGCGCGACCGAATCCGCGAGGGCACGCTGCCGCTCCGCCAGCTCACGCGCCTCGTCGCTCAACGTCCGCATCGCGCCCTCGTGCGCCGCACGCTTCAGCATCTCGGCGCTCTGCTCGAGCTGCTCGCGCAGCTGCTGCTGCATCCGGGCCAGGTCGGCGATCGCCTGGCGTGCCTCCTCGCCGTCGAGTCGCTGCGCGGCCTGCTCGAGCCGCTGCATCTGCGCCATCAGCTCCGGCGTGAGCGCCTGCCGCATCAGGCTCTGCGCGTCGCGGAGCTGGCGCGCGAGCGAGGAATCCATCGCCCCCGCCTCCGCGAGCGCCTGTTCGAGCTGCCGCGCTGCCTCGCGCAGCGCCTGCACGCGCTCCACGAGCTGGCGCTGCTCCTGCGCGATCGTCCGTGCGCGCTCCCCGGCTTCATGGCTCATCGCGGAGGCCGCGCTGCCCGCGCCCTGCGCGCGCTGCGGTGCCGTGCGATCGCGCGTGCGCGCGGCGTCCTCGGTGCGCTGGCCGAGGGCGCGCTGCGCGCGGGCCGTTGCAACGGCCGACGCCACGGCGGAATCGGCGAGCGTGCGCGCGCGGTCGCGCTGCTCCTCTGTCGTGAGGATCCGCAGCCGCAGCACGCGGCTCGCACCGGCCTGCACCCACGGCGAAGCGTCAGTCGCCACGGCCCGGACGAGCACGACGTCCCCCGCCGCCGCCCCGAGTGCGCCGATGTCCACGGTCGCCGGGCCTTCCCAGGCCAGCCCCGCGCCACGGACGAGCAGGTCGCGCCGCACGGCACCCTGGTTGCCGTCGCGCTCGACCACCGTCTCCAGCATCAGGGACGCGAGCCCGTGGTCATCGCCGGCGCCCACGAGCAGCGGCAGCCGCTGCGCAGGCCCCACGGCGGTGTCGGCGGCTGGCGTGACGATCTCCGCAACCGGCGCGGAATCGGCGACCACGCCGATCATCATGGGATCGGGCACGTCGATCTCGCGCGGGCCCCGCTCCGCGGATGCGAGCCACGTCCACCGGGCGGAGCTCGCAGCCACGAGGCGCCCGGCGAATGCGTGGCCGTCGGTGCGCAGCACCACCATGTCGCCCGCCGTCGCAAGCGCGGCGCGGCGCAGCGCGACCGAGGCGCGGCCCGCGATGTGGAGCACGGTCCCGCGCGGGAGCTCCAGCGCGGGGCCTACGGGCATCACCTCAGGCGCGCGGCCGAGGTAGGCCGGGAAGACCGCGCGCAGCGTGATGTCGCCGAGGAACGGGCGGTCGGCGACGGCGATGACCGCCGTGTCGCTCACGGTGCGGCCATCGGTGGCGACGACGTGCATCGTGCTCCGCATCGGGCCGAGATCGGCCGTCGCCTCGCCGTCGACGACGGGAATCCGGACATGCTCCCACGACGCACCCGCGGCGCGATGATGGAGCGTGATCGCCGTACGCCCCGGCGCCGCGATGCGCACGTGCACGGGCTCGCCGCGCAGCACGTCGGTCGGCATGTCGGCCAGTGAAAGCGGCGGCAACAGCTGGCCGGAGTACGCCCGCACCGGGTGCAGCACCGCGAGCAGCCCGTCGTCGAACATCGGCGCCACGACGGTGGCGAGCAGCGCCGAGCCGATCGCCGCGGCGAGCGCCATCGTGGCGCGCCGGTGCACGCGCGCCCGGAGCGCGGGGACGAGCACGGGCCCGCGACCCGCGAGATCGTGCGCGACGGCGTGCGCGGCGCGGCGGCCGAGCGCGCCCTGCTCCCCGACCTCGAGCGCGCCTTGTACGGTCCCCGCGCGAAGCTGCTGCTCGCGCTCGATCTGCGCCGCGATGCGCGACGGCGTCATCCCCGCCGCGCGGCGCCAGACGTACCAGGCGAGTGCGACGTTCACGCCGATGGCGAGCAGCCAGAGTCCCGCGGGCACCCCGCGGGGAAGGCTCAGCCATCGCGAATCCCCGAGGAGTGCGATCCCGGCGGCGAGCAGCACGCACGTTGCCGCGACGCCGGAGGCGATGCCGGCCGCGACGTCGCGCCGCCGCACGCTCACGCGCTCGCGGGCGACCGATTCCCCGACCGTCACGGCGTGCTCCGCATCGTGACCGCATAGACGAACAGGTTCACCCCCATCCGAAGCGCGGCCTCGTGCAATGCCGGCGGGTCGTTGTGTACCTCGGGGTTCTCCCACCCGTTCCCGAGGTCGGCGGAGAAATCGTAGAACACCGCGAGGCGGTCGCCGATGAAGATGCCGTATCCGCGGGCAGGCGCACCGTCGTGCTCGTGGATCTTCGGCACCCCCCGGGGCATCGCGTACACGATCCGGTAGACGGGGTGCGTCAGCGGCACGTCGACGAGGGGCCGATCGGGGAAGACGCGGGCAAGCTCGCGCCGCACGCTGGAATCCAGGCCGTAGTTGTCGCTGATGTGGAGAAAGCCGCCGCCGGTGAGATACTCCCGCAGCGCCGCGATCTCCGCCCCGCTCAGGCGGATGTCACCGTGCCCGGTGACGTGCAGGAAGGGATGATCGCGCAGCGACGGGTCGGTGAGCCGGACGCGGGCCTCGGCGCGCGCGACGGGGAGCGTCGTCCGTGCGCGAACGGCCGCGAGCAGGTTGGGCAGCGACGAGGGATTGGCGTACCAGTCGCCGCCGTCGTACTGCACCCGGGCGATGGTGAGCGCGGTATCCTCGCGCGTGGCGTCGCTCACCGCGGCGATGAGACAGGCGGCGCCGGCGAGCGTCACCACGGCGCGCCACCCGCGCGCGCGCATCAGCCGCCGGTCGCCACGGCGGAGAGCGTCACTCGGAGCCTTCCTCCTGCACGATTCGATATGCGGCATTGCGGGCGAGTCCGAACTCCTCCATCAGCGCCGTCGCGGCGTCCCGGGCCGACGCGCCGCCGTCGCGAAGCGTGCGGGCGCGGGATCGCACCGTCGCCTCGTCGGCGGCGGCAGCCGGCGGAGCACCGCCGACCACGAGCACCACTTCGCCCCGCGGTGGGGCTTCGGCGTAATACTGTGCAAGATCGCCGACCGTTCCGTGACGAAGGTCCTCGAACTGCTTGGTCAGTTCGCGGGCGACGACGGCATCCCGTCCCGCCGCGCCGTACGCGGCGAGCTCGGCCAGCGTGGCGGCGACCCGTCCCGGTGCCTCGTAGAGGACCGACGTGTGCGGCAGCCGTGCGACCAAGCGCAGCGTCTCCTCCCGTTCGCGCCCCTTCCGAGGCGGAAACCCGAAGAAGGTGAAGCGCGTGGCATCCAGCCCGGCGGCAACGAGCGCCGCGAGGAGCGCGGAGGCTCCGGGCACCGGGACGACGCGCACGCCGGCGTCGATCGCGGCCTTCACGAGCCGGGCGCCGGGATCGGACAGGAGCGGCGTGCCGGCGTCCGAGATGAGCGCGAGATCCTCGCCGCGCAGCAGGCGCGAGACCAGCGCCGGAGTCGCCTTCGCCTCGTTGTGCTCGTGATACGCCTGCAGCGGCGTCCCGATCTCATAGCGATCGAGCAGGTGGCGCGAGTGTCGGGTGTCCTCGGCCAGCACCAGCGCGACCGATCGCAGCGTCTCGACCGCCCGGAAAGAAAAATCCCCCATGTTGCCGATGGGGGTGCTCACGACGTACAGCTGGCCGGGGGCCTCCGCGTCCCGCGTGTCGCTCACGCGACCTTCCACGGGATCCGGTCGAAGAGGCCCGCGCTCTGGAAGATGTGCCGCCGCTCCCATACGACGTCGCGCAGCACCTGCTCGGGCGACGACGTCTCGTGGTCGGCGGCCGCCCACATGAACTCCTGGATCCACGACGCCACCGCGGCGGTGAGCTCGGCGGCGTCCGTCACGGTATCCCGCGGCGGACGGTCCGTGAAGCTCAGGCCATCGAGCACCGGATGGCGGGCCAGCAGCTCCGTGCGCGCATGCTCGGCGATGGCGACCGCGCTTTCGCGACCGCCGTCCGCGACCCGCTTGACGAGCGCCGTGGCGAGCTCGCGATACGCCGTGACGAGCGCGGGCGGGGCCTGCACCGGCAGCGGCGCCATGCGCGGCCAGCGGCGGATCTGCAGGTCCGTGCGGCCGTCGCGACCGAACAGCGCCTGGATCCGTTCCACCAGGCTGCCGCCCTGTGACGACGCGAGATAGGCCCGCTCCACCGTGCCGTCGTTGAGGAGCAGGTAGCTCGTCGCGCCCCCGGCGACGATCTCGATCACGCCGTCGAAGGTGGTAGCCATGAGGTACGAGAACAGCACCTTCGGATCCGTGAGGCGCAGCTCGGGCGGCCAGCTCTCGGGGGGCTGCGTCTGCCCGGTGAACATGCACGCGAGCAGCTCGTCCTGCGCCTCGTGGAAGCAGATCTCCCCGTACTCCGGCTCCGTCGGGACGCGCGCGATCGCCGTGCCGATGGCGAGCGATCGGAAGCTGCGCCCGTCGAACCGCGTCGCGTTCACCACCTCCCCGCGCTGGAGGTACAGCAGCAGCAGCTCCTCCGGCAGCCACACGGCGACGTATCCCGACACGCGCGCCGCACGATCGCGCTTGGCGTCGTTCAGGAGGTTGCGCAGGTGCACGTACGCGAGGCGTGTGCGCGGAAGCAGCACGCGGGCGTAGGGGAAGCGCACGCCAGCGATGTTGGCGGCCATGGGCGGGAGACGGGAAGGACGGCAGCCTGAGGGCCGGCGGCCCTCAGGCGTGGAGACTCACGCAGCGTGCTGCTGCATCTTGCCTTCGATCGCGGACTTCGGCACGGCGCCGATGATCTGGTCCACGACCTTGCCGTCCTTGAAGAACAGCAGCGTGGGGATCGAGCGGACGTTGAACCGCGTCGCCGTCTGGATGTTCGAGTCCACGTCCAGCTTCGTGATCTTGACCTTGCCGTCGTACTCCTGCGACAGCTGATCGAGGATCGGCGCGACCATGCGGCACGGGCCGCACCACGTCGCCCAGAAATCGACGATCGTGAGGCCATCGTGCTTCTCGACCTCATCCTGGAACGTCGCGTCCGTCACTTCCATCGGCTTTGCCATCGTTCTCCATCTCCGCGCCGGGCTGCCTGCTTCCGGCCGCTTTCATTAGGTTGCGGCGCACACTCACGCGCCAAACGCCATGCCTGATGCTTCACGTGGGACGCGAATCGCGCATATCGGCCTCGCCGTCCGCGCGCTCGACGATCTCCTGCCCTTCTGCCGCGACATCCTGGGCCTGCCCTCCGTACCCCTTTCGGACTCGGATGGTGCCCGCATTGCCGGCCTCGCCGCCGGTGAATCGCTCGTCGAGCTGCTCGAGGCCGACTCGCCCGACTCGCCCATCGGCAAGTACATCGCGAAGCGGGGCCCGGGCATCCACCACGTCTGCTTCGCCGTGGATGACCTCGATGGCACGCTCGGTCGCTGCCGCGCGGCAGGCCTGCGCCTCATCGACGAGACGCCCCGCCTCGGCGCCGAGGGGAAACGTATCGCGTTCCTGCACCCCTCGTCTACTGGGGGCATTCTCGTCGAGCTCTCGGAGCACTGACGGGGCGCCGGTGGCCGGAACACGTCACCGGCGGTCGTGGATCCGGCGGCTGACACCATGGGGAAAACGAAAGCGCCGGTCCGCTCCGCGGACCGGCGCTGATGTTTATGTCCGGCGTGGGTGGGGCAGACGCCTAGCGCCCCGCCGCACACAGGTCCTGCAATGGCTCCAGGTCCACGCTCAGGACATACCATGCCCCGCTCTGCGTCGGCTCGGTCACGATGCTCGTCCGCCGCGTGATCTTCCCCTGCGTCAGCTCCACCACGAGGCGGCGCTGCTGGCCGAGGAGCGACCCTTCCTCGAGGATCTCGTGCGTTTCGTGGCGCAGGTGGCAGAGCATCACGACCTCGCGCCGCTCGAGCTCCTCCCGTGGCATCGTCGCGCGCGCGGGCCCGGCCTGGCTCCCCCAGATGAGGCTCAGTGCCTGGAGATCCTGCGCCTTCGCCGCGGCGAGGAACGCCTCGGTGGCGGTGCGCGGACTCGTGGCGCCGCTCGCGCCGATCGGTCCGGGGGCGCCGGTCCGCTTCGACCCGCAGGCGGCGAGCACGGGTGCCGCGATCAGCAGCAGGATGGCTAACTTCTTCGTCATTCGTGATCTCCAGGCGGATTCGTCGGGCGCGTCCGTGCGAACCTAAGGACCGGTTCCCATGGCTTCAACTCACCCGGAACAACAGGACATGCGGCGGTTGCGGCTCTACATCAATGTCGATCATGTCGCGACCGTGCGGCAGGCGCGCCGTGGCGCCGAACCGGATCCGGTGGCCGCGGCCCTCCTCTGCGAGCGCGCCGGAGCCGACGGCATCACCGCGCACCTGCGCGAAGACCGGCGACACATACAGGACGACGATGTCGAGCGGTTGAAACGCACCATCACGAAGGACTTCAATCTCGAGATGGCGTGCACCGCCGAGATGCTCGCGATCGCCGAGCGACTGGAGCCCCTCGAGGTGACGCTCGTCCCCGAGAAGCGGCAGGAGATCACGACCGAGGGGGGCCTCGACGTCCACCATGAGGCGGAGTCGCTGCGGGCCGGCATCGCGCGGCTGCGCGCGGCGGGGATCAAGGTCAGCCTCTTCATCGATCCGACCCGCGCGGCCGTGGAGCAGTCGCACGCGCTCGGGGCCGACGCCGTGGAGCTGCACACCGGCACGTACGCGCATCACCCGGACGATCCCGCGACCCTCCAGGCGCTGCGCGATGCGGCGGCCGCGGGCAGCCGGCTCGGTCTCGCGATCCATGCCGGGCACGGGCTCACCGTGGCGAACGTCGGGCCCGTCGCCGCAATCCCGGAGATCGAGGAGCTGAACATCGGGCATGCCGTCATCGCCCGCGCCATCTCGGTGGGCATCGGCGACGCCGTCCGCGAGCTGCGGGGGGTGATGGACGTCGCACGCGGCCATGCCTGAGACGCACACGCTGGCCGATCGTCCCCTGCACAGGGTAATTTCCGTCGCGGCCGTCCGCCGATCCCTCCAGCCTCCTCAATGACTGCGCCCGGACTCCTCGACTTCTTCGTCCTCGAAGCCAGCGAATATCTCGAGCAGCTCGACGGGCTGATCGCGGGCGGCGGTCGCATGCCCGATCTCGAAGCCGTCCAGCGGAGCGCCCGCGGGCTGCGCGGCAGCGCGACGATGGCCAAGGTCGCGCCCTTCGCCGACCTGGCGGCCGCCGTCGAGCGGGTCGCCCGCGCCGTCCGGGATGGAAGCCGTCCCTGGGATGCGACCGTCGGCGCTGCCCTCGTCGGGGCGGTCGACGAGCTGAAGATCCTGCTGCATCACGCGCGCTCCTGGTCCGATGCCGAGACGGCACGGGCGCGCAGCCGCGCGTCCGAGCTGCTGGGCATCCTGCCGGGCGAGGCGGCGCGCGCGCCGACACCGGGATCGGGCGCCAGCGTCGGCTATATCTCGAACGAGACCGCGAACGTCGCCGCCGGCCTGGAGTTCCTGCTGACGGCACCGGGGGGCGGCGGCGACGCCGGGATGCAGGTGCTGCAGCGGGTGCGCGCGCTTCGCGGCATTGCTGCCATTCGCGACGTGCCGGCGCTCCCGGATGCGCTCGAAGCCGCGGAGCAGGCCTCCGCGCCCTTCGAGCAGGGACGTCCGCCCGCCGACGCGCAGCGGGAGGTCCTCAGCATCGCCGCGCGCATTCTCCGCGACATCGCCCTCGCGACGCGTGCGGGCCGGCAGACCGACCTTCGCACGCTCGACGAGCTGGAGCAGGCCCTCGACACGTGGCTGGACCAGGAAGAGGGCGCGGGTGCCCCGATCGTCACGATCGATTCGCTGTTCCACACCGACGCGGGCCCGCATGTCGTCACCGCGACGCCGAATCCCCCGACGACGGCGGCGCAGCGGTTCCAGCTCGAGATGGTCAGCAATGGCGAGCATCTCCGCCTCCTCGTCGAGGAGGCACGCACGGCCGATCCCTCGGCGCGCGCGCGGTATCGGCGCCACATCCGGCGGAGCCTCCGCGCCATGCGGCGGATGGCCGAGAGCTTCGGCGAGCGGGCGGTCGCCGACGCGATCGTCGGCGTGACGCAGGACGTCGGGCCCCTGGACGATGCCGCGCTCGCACGGTTGACCGCGGTGGCGCGCCGCCTGGCGGCACCGGGTGCCGGTGCGACGCTGGCGGATTCGCTGCGGCCGGCCGCGGCGGCGCCCGCGCCCGTGATAGCTCCGACGGCGCCGGCATCAGCGCCAGCCGCTGCCGCGGTTCCGGCACCGGGCTTCGCATCCGTGCCCGTTCCCGCCCCGGCGCCGGCGCCGGCACGCCCGGCCGCGACCACGCCCGTCGTTCCGCAGGAGGCGGCAGCGCGCCGCCCCACCCCGTCCGGGCTCGAGCTCGGCGCCCTGCTCGGCCGGAGCGTCACCGCCGTCGGCGCGATCAGCGCCCAGCCGCTCGCGACGCCGATCGCCCTCGATGACACGCCGGTCGTGCCGGTCGCCTCGCTCGTGTACCGCGGCCGCTCCGCGCTGCGGCGCGCCCTCGAGCTGCGCGACGAGATGCGGGAAGCGGGGGGCGCCCTGGACCCCGCAGCAATCGACGAGCTCTTCGACCTCATCGAGCTCGCACTCGCAGACTAGGAAATCCTGATGCGCTTTGGATGGCGCGGCGCGGTGGGCGTGCTGATCTCCGCCGCTGCGCTGTACTGGGCACTTCGCGGAGTGCACTTCAGCGAAGTCGTGGAGCACCTGCGCCGGTCGAACGTCTGGCTGCTGCTGCTCTCCACGATCACCGCGACCGCGATCTTCCCGCTGCGCGCGCGGCGCTGGAAGCCGATTCTCGACCCGGTCGCGCCGAACCTGCCCTTCCGCATGCTGTGGCCGCCGACGGCGATCGGCATGATGGTGAGCAACCTCTTTCCCGCGCGTGCGGGCGAGCCGGCGCGGGCGTTCGCGCTGACCCGCGAGACGGACCAGGTTCCCTTCTCCACGGCGTTCGCCTCCGTCGCCGTGGATCGGGTGTTCGACGCCACGATCGTGTTGCTCCTCATGGCGCTCTCGACGCTGGACCCGCGGTTCGCATCCGGGGCAAGCGTGCTCGGGCAGCCGGTCTCGCGCATCATGGTGAGCGGCGTCGTGTTCGCCGGCATCGTCATGGCCGCGCTCTACGCGATAGTCTTCGTCCCGCAGCGCATCATCGGGCTCTGGTCGTGGGTCGCGCAGCGCACGCTTCCCCGATTCGACGAGCGCGGCCGGGCC
>DASTYL010000190.1:0-15010 GCA_035764975.1 Gemmatimonadaceae bacterium
CCACACGGCGCACACCCGCACAACAGCGCGGTCGGCGGAGATCATGCAGCGCGCACGCAGGCTGCTTCCCGGCGGCGTGAACTCGCCGGTCCGCGCGTTCACGGGGGTCGGCGGCGAGCCCTTCATCGCCGCGCGCGGCGAAGGGGCGCGCATCTGGGACGCGGACGGCAACCAGTACATCGACTACGTGCTGTCGTGGGGGCCGCTGGTGCTCGGGCACGCGGCGCCGATCGTGCTCGATGCGCTCCACGCCACGATGCGGCGCGGCACGAGCTTCGGGATCCCGACGGCGCTCGAGGCGGAGATGGCCGCCGCGGTGACCGCGCGCATGCCGCACGTCGAGATGGTGCGGTTCGTGTCGAGCGGCACGGAGGCGACGATGAGCGCCATCCGCCTGGCGCGCGCGGCGACGAAGCGCGACCGCTTCATCAAGTTCGACGGCTGCTACCACGGGCACGCGGATTCCTTCCTCGTGAAGGCCGGCTCCGGCGTGGCGACGCTCGGACTGCCGAATTCGCCCGGGGTGCCGGAGGCGCTCGCCGCGCTGACGCTCACCGCGCCCTTCAACGACGCGGCCGCGGTCGAGCAGCTCTTCGTCCAGCACCCGGGGGAGATCGCCGCGGTCATCGTGGAGCCGGTGGTGGGCAACGGGGGCTTCATCGCGCCGGATGCCGCGTTCCATCCCGAGCTGCGGCGGCTCTGTGATGCGCACGGGGCGCTGCTGATCTTCGACGAGGTGATGACCGGCTTCCGCGTGGCGCCCGGTGGCGCCGCGGAGCGGTACGGCGTGCGCCCCGACCTCACGTGCCTCGGCAAGGTGATCGGCGGCGGACTCCCCGCCGCTGCCTACGGCGGCCGCCGCGATCTCATGGCGCTGATCGCCCCCGACGGGCCGGTCTACCAGGCGGGCACGCTCTCTGGAAATCCGCTCGCGATGGCCGCGGGGCTCGCGACGCTGCAGGCGCTGACGCCGGAGCTGCACCGGCGCATCGAGGCGCGCACGCGCGCACTCGTCGAGGGACTGACCGGCATCGCCCGCCGCCGCGGCGTCCCGTTCACCGCCGACAGCGCCGGCACGATGTGGGGATTCTTCTTCCGCGCGGAGCCGGTGCGGAACTTCGCCGAGGCGAAGACCGCGGACACGGCGCTGTTCCGCCGGTTCTTCCACGCGGCGCTGGACCGCGGCGTGTACCTCGCCCCGTCGGCATTCGAGGCGGCATTCATGTCCGCTGCCCACGGGGACGAGGAGATCGCGCTCACCCTCGAGCGCCTGGATGCCGCCCTGGGGGCCGCGACTGCGTAGCACGACGCGCACGCGATCGTCCGCCGCGCGACAGCTGACCATGCGGGTCGCCGTGCTCGTCGCGGCGGCGGGGCTCGCATGCTCGAGGACGGCCGGGCCGGTGCGTCCCGCGCCGGGCGTCGGCCTGCCGGTGGACCCGACGACGGTGCCGGAGAGCACGGCGACGCCCGCGGCGCCCCCCGGCGTGCCGGTGGAACGCCCGGCGGAGCCCGAGGATCGTCCGCCGCCGACGCGGCTGCCCGGCAATGTGAGCCGGGCTGCCGGCGCGCGGACGATCGATGCGCCGGTCACCGACGTGCAGCGGCTGTCGCGCTCCGCACGCGGGCCGTCGATCCGGGTGCTGACGGGCACGCATGCGAACGCCGTCACCTTCGAGGTCTCGTCGTCGTGGATCGTCGAGCGGGTCGGCGAGGAAGCGACCGTCGCGAAGGGTGGCCCGGGGCGCGCATGGCGCATCGAGCGGAGTGGGACGGCGCTGCGTGTCGTGCGCGGCGATGGCGCGGCCACGCCGTACCGGCGCGGCGTGCTGGAGCTGCGCCCCGCCGAGCCGAATGGCGTGATGGCGATCGATCGGACGCGGTATCGCGGCGTCATGCGCTTTCACGCCACGTCCGCCGGCATCCTGGCCGTCGATCACCTGTCGCTCGAGGAGTACCTGACTGGCGTCGTGCCGCTCGAGATCGGCCGCACGCGAACCATGAGCGAGATCGCGGCGGTCGAGGCCCAGGCGGTGGCGGCCCGCAGCTACACGGTGACGCGCCTCGGCAACGGCGGAACGTACGATCTCCGTTCGACGACCGCGGATCAGGTATATGGCGGCGTCGCCGCTGAAACACCGGTGGCCATCCGTGCGGTCCTCAACACGCGTGGCCTCGTCCTTCGGTACGGGGACCGGACCGTGAATGCGCCCTATCACTCCACCTGCGGCGGCACGACCGCCGAGGCGCCGGAGGCCTGGAACACGCGCGGCGAGCCGTTCCTCCAGCGCGTGAGCGACCGGATCCCCGGCACCGACCGCGACTACTGCGAGCCCTCGCCGCGCTACCGCTGGACGAAGACCATCAGCGCCGAGGCGCTCGATGCCGCGGTGGCCCGGCACCTCGGTGCGTACCAGCGTGCCGCCGCGGGACCGCCGGGCGCGGTCCGGGCCGTGCGTGTCGCGAGCACGACGGCATCCGGGCGCGTCGGCACCGCTGTGATCCAGACCACACGCGGCGACTACACGCTGCGCGGCAACGATGCGCGCTACGTGCTGCGGCAGCCCGGTGGCGAGATCCTCAACAGCTCGTATTTTTCCGTGCGTGGGCCGGCGGACGGCCGCGGTGGTGTCGTGCTGGAGGGCCGCGGCTACGGCCACGGCGTCGGCATGTGCCAGTGGGGCGCCATCGGCCGCGCGCGGGCGGGGCAGGACTTCCGCACGATCCTGCAGACGTACTTCCCAGGTACCACCGTCGGCCCGGCGCGGTAGCTCCGAGCAGGAGCCGGGTCGAGCACCCCGACAGCGGACTTCATGAAAGACGCAACCCGGATCGGTCTCATCGGCGCCGGCGCCATCGCCCAGATGGCGCACCTGCCGGTGCTCTCGAAGATGCGCGGCGCCCAGCTCGTGGCGATCTGCGACAACGACCGCGCCAAGGCGCGGGCCCTGGCCGAGCGATTCGGCATCGCGGACACCTTCACCGACATCGACGACCTCTTCTCGGACGAGACGGTCGACGCGGTCGTGATCGCGACGCCCAACCATCTGCACGAGCCGCACGTGCTGCGCGCCCTCGCCGCCGGCGTGGACGTGCTGTGCGAGCGTCCGCTCGCGCTCTCCGCGCGCGGCGTGGAGCGGATCCTCGCGGCGGCCAACCGCGCGGGCCGCAAGGTGGCGGTGGCGAACAATCATCGGTTCCGCAACGACACGCAGATGCTCGATGCCTTCCAGCGCGGCGGGGAGCTCGGCAAGCTCGTCGCGGTGCGCGCGGGCTCGTATCACATCAAGCGCCCCGCCGAGGGCTGGCGCTTCCGGCGCGCCGAGGCGGGCGGCGGCGCGTTCCTCGACTACGGCGTCCCGCTGCTCGACCTGGCGCTGTGGCTCGCCGATTTCCCCGATCCCACGCGCGTCTGGGCGCACTGGGAGAAGGGACGCGGGGCCGGCGCCGTCGAGGACGCGATGATCGTGCAGATCGAGGGCGCGAACGGCGTGGTGTTCACGTTCGACGTCAACTGGTCGTACGTGGGCGAGGAAGACCGCTGGTGGTTCGAGATCATCTCGCAGCGGGGAAGCGCCCGCCTGGCGCCCCTGCGCGTATTCAAGGAGCTGCACGGCCGTCCCGTGGACGTCTCCCCATCCGGAGCGGCGGCGCGGGAGAGCGCATTCATCCAGTCCTATCGCGCCGAGCTCGCGCACTTCGTGGCCGTCGTGCAGGGAGAGGCCGAGTACGAGGCGCCGATCGACCAGGTGAAGCTGCACCGCATCATCGAGGCGATCTACAAGTCGGCGGAAGACGGCAAAGAGATCCGGCTGTGAGCGGCGGACGTTCGCTGCGGTCGATCTGCGCGGCGCTCGCCCTGGGCGCCGCGGTCGCCGGCGTGCCGGCCGCCCACGCACAGGATGTTGAGGCGACGGCGCAGCCGCGCGCGGAGGCGGACACGGCGAAAGCCGTCCTCCTCGTGACGATGGGGCAGGGCGACGCGATCTGGGAGCGGTTCGGCCACAACTTCCTCGCGGTCCCCGACTCCACGGGGCGCATGGTCGCGTACAACTGGGGGGTGTTCGACTTTGCCGCCCCAGACTTCCTCTCCCGCTTCCTCCTCGGCGACACGAAGTACTGGATGGAGGGGAACGACCTCGAGCAGGTGCTGGGCTACTACCGGCGGTTCAATCGCACCATCACGGTGCAGCGCCTCGCGCTGACGCCGGCGCAGGTGGATTCGCTGCGGGCGTTCCTCACGTGGAACGACCGGCCGGAGAACCGCTACTACCGGTACGACTACTTCCGAGACAACTGCTCCACGCGGCTGCGCGACGCGCTCGATCGCGCGATGGGCGGGGAGCTGCGGCGCCAGACGGAAGCCCGGATCACGAACGCCACGTACCGCAGCGAGAGCGTGCGGCTCACCGATGAGGATCCGGCATCGCAGCTCGGGATTGCCACCGCGCTGGGACAGCCCGGCGACGTGCCGCTGTCCGCGTGGGAGGCGATGTTCGTTCCGATGCGGCTCCAGGAGTACCTGCGCGACATCCGCATCGCGGGCGCGACGGGCGACACGATCCCTCTCGTCGCGGAGGAACGGGTCGTCTTCCAGGCGCAGCGCGCCCCCGAGCGCGCGCACGCGCCGAGCTTCCTGGCGGAGCTTGGCCTTCCGGGGCTGCTCGCGGCCGGCATCATCGTCCTCCTCGCGCGCGCGGCGGCGCGGGGCCGGCGAAAGGCCGGCGTGGCACTCGCGGCCCTCGGAGGGTTCTGGGGAGGCGTCGCCGGCACCATCGGCCTCGTGCTCCTGCTCGCGTGGGTCGCGACGCGGCACGTGCACTGGTATCGCAACGAGAACCTGTTCCAGTTCAACCCGCTGGCGCTCACGCTGCTGGTGCTGCTGCCGGTGGCCTGGCGCAACCCGCGGTGGCGGCCCGCGGCGCGCACCGTGGCGGTCGGCGTCGCGGTGCTGTCGTGCATCGGCGCGGCGCTCAAGTTCATGCCCTGGATGACCCAGGACAACTGGGCCCTCATCGCGCTGGCACTGCCGATCAACGTGGCGCTTGCGTGGGCGGCGATGACGGCCCTGCGCGTGCCGGCGGTGCAGCCCGGCCGCGCACGGCGCCGGGACGAGCCGGCGCCCGCCGACCGGCGGCGCTAGGCGGGCTGGCGGAGCACCCCGGCGACCATCCCGGCCGCCATCGGCAGGGATGGCACGCCGGCGGCCGGCGGCCCGAGCACGTCCCACACGCGCGCGTCCGTGAACGTCGTGAGCAGCTCGAGATCGAGCATGCCCTCGCGCGCCTCCAGGTGGAGGATGTCGAGGGCCCGCTCCACGGGCACCGCGCGCTTGTAGGGCCGGTCGGTCGCGGTGAGCGCGTCGAAGATGTCGGCGATCGTCATCATGCGCGCCTGCACCGGGATGTGCTCGGCGCTTACGCGCCGCGGGTAACCCATGCCGTTCAGCTTCTCGTGATGGGCGTAGGCGATCTCCGGGACGCGCCGCAGCTCGCGCGTCCACGGGATCTGCCGCAGGAACGCGAAGGTGTGCGTCACGTGGGACTCGATCTCGCGCCGCTCCTCCTCGTCCAGGTTGCCGCGACGCACCATCAGGAACCGCAGCTCGTCCTCCCGGAGCAGCTGACGCTCCGTGCCGTCGTGATCGATGTACCGGCGGGCACCGATCGCCTGCAGTTCCTCGAACGTCCCCGCCGGCAGCACCGTCGGCTCATTCGCGCGCAGGATGGCGTCGAGAAAGTCGTTCAGCTCCGCACGACGCCGGCGCCGGGCGTCCTCGAGGCGCACCAGCGTCGCCTCGTGCATCGCCCCGCCGTTGTCGGCGAGGTAGTTCGCACGCTCGCGCTCGAACTCGAGATCCGTCTGCTGCAGGAGGAAGGCGAAGCGGTGCCGGATGAGGTCGAGCTGGCCATGGTAGAGCTTCTTCCGCTTCACCAGCACCTTCTCGCGCACGCCGACCTTCCCGAAGTCGTGCAGCAGCCCCGCGTACCGCAGCTCGCGCAACTCGGACGGCGTGAAGCGCATGCCCTGATAGGTGCCGGTGCCCCGGCGCGCGAGCGCCTCCGCCAATCCGACGCTCATCGCGGCGACCCGCTCCGAGTGGCCGAACGTCGTGGGATCGCGCTGCTCGATGGCGTGCACGGCCGCGGTGACGAAGCCGTCGAAGAGCTGCTCGATGCTCGCGTAGAGGAGGCTGTTCTCGATCGCGACCGCCGCCTGGGCGGCCAGCGCGTCCACGAGGTTCACGGACCGCGTGTCGAACGGCTGCACCTCGCGCTCCACCGCGTCCGCATCCGGCAGCCGGGCGGCCCCGTCCCGCTTGCGGTTGATGAGCTGGAGCACCCCCACGACCTCGTCCTTGTGCGTCTTCATGGGGATCACGAGCATCGACTTGGTGCGGTAGCCGAAGGACTCGTCGAAGCTTCTGTTCTGCCGGTACGTGACGTCGTGCGGCAGGAGATAGACGTCGGCGATCGCGAGGGGTTCCCCCGTGGCGGCCGCGTACCCGGCGAGGCTCGAATGGTCCACCGCCACGGTGAACTCGTGCAGTGGCAGGTCGGGGAGCGTCGCGTTCTGCGAGCACTTGAACTGGAGCGTGACCGGCGAGCCGTCCTCGCGCTTCGTCTCCTGGTCCACGAGGTAGATGGACCCCGCGTCGCTCGCCGTGATGCGCCGCGCCTGCGTCAGGATCAGCTCGAGCAGCGTGAAGAGATCGCGCTCGGTGGAGAGCGCGACGCCCACCCGGGAGAGCTCGGCCAGCTCGTGCTGCCGTGCCGCCTCGTCCTCGCGCGCGCTCCTCGCACACTGGAGGGCCACCGCATGGCGGAAGGCGCCGCGGAGCTGCGCGATGAGCAGTCCGGGCGGCGCATCGCCGGGGAGGTAGCTCGTGAGCAGGTCGGCGGGGAAGTCACCGGGCGGCTCGGATTCACCGGGATCTCCGATGCCGACGAGCGCCGCGACCTCCGCGAGCGACTCCAGCGCCGGACGATCGTGCCCGATGCCGCCGAGGAGCCCGCGGTCCAGCAGCACGACGATCGGCCGGCCCGCGGGCAGGGAGGCGGCCGGCGGCAGCGCCGGGACCCGGAGCAGCTCGAGGTCGCCCTCGCGCCGCCCCAGGGGGGATGCCGTCAGCGCACGCCCGACGGCGGCGACGAGAAGCGGGCGCACGCCGTGAGCGATCACGGGGTCAGTCGTTCGATGCCTGGAGCTTGTCGCGATTCGCCCGCGCCGACTCGAGGTTGGGGAAGCGATCGAGCACCTGGTTGTACAGCTCCACCGCCTTTGCGCGATCGCCGGCGTCCTGCGCCTCGAGCGCCTTGGAGTAGAGCAGTGCCGTGCGGAGGTCGAGCTTCGCCGGGGCGTGATGTGCGGCGTGCGGCGCGGGGTGCTGCGCGGCGTGCCCCGACTCGTGCCCCGCATCGTGCCCCGCATCGCCGGTCCGGCGCTCCATCGGGGGCAGCTGCAGCGACGTCGTCAGACGGGTGGAGAGCTCGCCGATGAGCGCGAGCACGTCGTCCCCCGCCTGGGAGACCTTCTGCGTGTTCACGATCTGGCCCGTCTCCACGTCGAACGCCCGGGCGGTGAGCACCATCCGGTCGCCCGTGCTCATGAAGCCGCCGGAGATCATGTGGCGCGCGCCGAGGATCCGGCCGAGCCGCACCGCTGTGGCCGGGTCGATCTGTCCCTGCTTCGCGAGGTTCTGCTCCTGGAGCAGCGCCTCGATCCGCTCCCGTTCGACGACCCGGACGTTCGCGGCCGCCGAGAGATCCGTGATGAGCAGGTCGGCCACGCCCTTGCCCATACCGGCGTAGTCGGCCGCATCACGACCGATGGAGTTGTTGTCGAAGTACAGCACCGCGACCGTGGGGCGCGTGTCCTGCGACGCCGCGGACTGCGCGGTCATCGGGAGCGCGGCGAGCATCGCGAACGTCAGACGGACGAAGGAACGGCTGGCGATCATGTGCGCCTCCGAAGCGCGTGGATACTGCCGGGTGAAACCCAGTGCTGCGCGGACTTCAGGCCTCGAACATCATCCCTTCTGCTGCCGCGACGACCTCCAGCCTGCCGCCACGTCGCATCACCAGCTCACGGCAGAACTCGAGGCACCGGTCGACGTCGTCGTCGGTGCGCTCCGGCCGGTGGTGGAAGAGCACCAGGCGCTCCACCCCCGCCTCCAGCGCCACCTCGACCGCCTCGTCGTACGTCGAGTGCCCCCAGCCGCGATGCTGGGCGTACTCCTCGCGCGTGTACATCGAGTCGTGCACCAGCACCCCGGCCCCCTGCATCCACTGGATGAAGCGCCGGCGCCATGCAGGAGACGATTCGTAGCGCGCATCTTCACAGACTTCGTTGTCGGGGACGTACACCAGCCCCCCGGCCTCCCCCGACCCGCGCAGGCGGTAGCCGAGGGCGCCCCCGGGGTGCCGAACCGCGAAGGGCTCGACGCTGTACCCGTTCCCCTGGTAGCGCTCCTCGGCCACCTCGCGAAAGTCGATCGTCGCGTCCAGCTCCTCGAAGGTGACCGGGAATACGACGGGGGACATCTGGTCCCGGACCACGCGGTCGACGCTGCGCTCGAGCGCGCGGGACCCGTGGATCGTGAAGTGGTTGCCGCGCCCGAAGACGGGGGCGAAGAAGGGGATGCCCTGGATGTGGTCCCAGTGGGCGTGCGTCAGGAGGATGTCCCCCCGGATCCCGCTCGCGGCGTCGGTCTGGGCGACGAGGTGCAGCCCGAGCTCGCGGATGCCCGTGCCCGCATCGAGGATGACGAGCCAGCCGGTCGTCGTCCGGACCTCGAGGCAGGGGGTGTTGCCGCCATAGCGTACCGTGCTCCGCCCCGGGGACGGGATGGAGCCGCGCGTGCCCCACACGCGCACGTGCAACGGCATCAGACCCGGAGCTGAGCCAGCCGC
This sequence comes from Gemmatimonadaceae bacterium, assembly GCA_035764975.1. Lineage (GTDB taxonomy): Bacteria > Gemmatimonadota > Gemmatimonadetes > Gemmatimonadales > Gemmatimonadaceae > JACDHQ01. The sequence goes on from DASTYL010000190.1 coordinate 8,913, forward strand.
CGGAGTGCCGCCTCGTCCAACACGGTGATGCGCCGGCGCTCGACGCCGATCCAGCCGGCGTCCTGGAAGTCCTTCATCGCGCGGGACACCGTCTCGCGGCTGGCGCCGATCATCTGCGCGATGGTCTGGTGGGTCAGCGCCCGCTCGATGCGCCCGTTGGGGCCCTCGGCGGCGAAATCCAGGAGGAGCCGGGCGATGCGCCCCGGCACGTCGAGCAGCACGAGCCCGCCGATCTTCTCGTCGGCCCGCCGGAGCCGCCGGGAGAGCTCCGTCAGCAGCGACCAGGCGACCGCCGGGCTGGCCTCGACGCGCCGCCGGAAGTCGTCCCGGTGGAGGATGAGGAGCGAGGCGTCCTCCATCGCGATGACGGTCGCCGACCGGGGCTGCTGGTCGATGAGGGACAGCTCACCGAAGTGCTCCCCGGGCCCGAGGACGCCGAGGATGATCTCCCGGCCGTCCTCGCCGATGAGGACGACCTTCACCCGGCCCTGCCGGACGATGTACAGCGAGTCCCCGGGGTCATTCTCGAAGAGGATGACGGAGCCCTTGGGGTAGGTGCGCTCCCGGGTGACCTCGATGAACCGCTGCCGGTCGCTGAGGTCGAGGCCGCTGAAGAGCGGGACGGACGCGAGGAAATCGCTGGTTGGTGCGGTCACGGGGGTGCCGGATGCGGGAAGCGGGATGCGGTACCGAATGCGGGATACGGGATGCGGGATGCGGGATACGGGATGCCGGATGCGGCAGCGGGGTCCCGCATCCCGCATCCCGCGTTCCGCATCCCTCCCGCATCCCTGTGCCTGCGCCTGGGCGAAAGTAAGAGAGCCGGGGGCCGGGTGTCAAACGGGCCAACTTCATGTCGGGTTGTCTTTTAGGCGCTGGCCCCGCTATATTCAGAAGCTGTTCTCCTACGAAGACTGAGGCCCCAGTGAAGACCGATATCCATCCCGAGTACGCGACGGCGACCGTCAAGTGCGCGTGCGGCAACGAATTCCAGACGCGCTCGACGTCGGCTGAGATCCACACGGACATCTGCAGCCAGTGCCATCCGTTCTACACGGGCAAGCAGAAGCTGATCGACACCGCGGGTCGCGTCGAGCGGTTCCGCAACAAGTACGGGAAGAAGGAAGCCTGAGCCTATCCGGCAGGATCGCCGAGGCGCTCGCGCGGGCCGACGAGGTCGAACGCGAGCTCTCGGCGCCGGGAGCGTCGCGCGATGCGCAACGACTCGCCGAGCTCGGACGGGAGCACCGACGACTCGCCCCGGTGGTCGAATTGGTGGCCCGGCTTCGCAAGGACGAGAACGAGCTCGCGCAGGTGCGCGAGCTCGTTTCCGTTGACGACCCCGAGCTCGCCGCCGAGGCGCGCGCGGAGGCCGAGCGCCTCGAGGCATCCATCGAGGCGTTGGCCGAGCGGCTGAAGCCGCTCGTCATTCCGCGCGACCCGCTGGACGACCGCAACGCGATCGTCGAGATCCGCGCGGGCACGGGCGGCGACGAAGCAGCGCTGTTCGCGGCCGACCTGCTGCGGATGTACACCCGCTTCATCGAGCGGCAGGGCTGGACGCTCGAGATGCTGAGCTATTCCGACGGCACCCTCGGCGGCGCGAAGGAAGCCGTGTTCAAGGTCTCCGGCGACGGGGCGTTCGGCGCCATGCGCTGGGAGAGCGGCGTGCATCGCGTGCAGCGGGTGCCCGCCACGGAGACGCAGGGGCGCATCCATACGTCCGCCGCGACCGTGGCGGTGCTTCCGGAAGCCGAGGAGGTGGACGTGAGGATCGACGACAAGGATCTCCGCATCGACGTCTATCGCGCCTCGGGACCGGGCGGGCAGGGGGTCAACACGACCGACTCCGCGGTGCGCATCACGCACCTTCCCACGGGGCTCGTCGTGAGCCAGCAGGACCAGCGCTCGCAGATCCAGAACAAGGCGAAGGCGATGGAAGTGCTCCGGGCGCGGCTGCTGGACCTGCGCATCGCCGAGCAGGAAGCGGAGCGTGCGCGCATGCGCCGGACGCAGGTGGGCACGGGCGACCGGTCGGCCAAGATCCGCACGTACAACTTCCCGCAGAGCCGCATCACCGACCATCGCATCGGCTTCACGACGCACGATCTCGCCGGCGTGATGAACGGCGACCTCGAGCCGCTCGTGAGCGCCTTGCGCGTCGCGAGCGTCGAGGAGCGCGATGAGGGCTGAGGAGGCATCGCCGATCGGGGGGCGGCCGGCGGGAAGCGATTCGACGATCACGGCGCTCCTGAAGGACACCGCGGCGCGGCTCGCGGGTTCGCCGCACGTGGCGAACGCCGACGCCGACGCCCGCGAGCTCGTCGCGGCCCTGCTCGAGGTGCCGCGCTCGTGGCCGTCGCTGCATCCGGATGCCCCGGTGGATATGGCGACCCGCGATGCGGCGCTGCGGGCCGCGGACAGGCTGGCCGCTGGCGCGCCGCTGCAGTACGCCGTCGGACGTGCGTCGTTCCGCCATCTCACGCTCGACGTGGACGAGCGGGTGCTCATTCCGCGTCCGGAGACGGAGCTGCTGGTGGACCTGGTCCTTGGCGAGCTCGCGGGCCGTCCCGGCGGGACGGCGGTGGACGTGGGAACGGGCTCCGGCGCGATCGCGCTGTCGCTCGCCGCCGAGGGTCGCTTCGAGCGCGTGATCGGGATCGACATCTCGCTCGACGCGCTGGCCGTCGCCCGCGAGAACGCGCGCCATGTGGCGTGCGCGCTTCGGGGCCCGGTGGAGCTGCGCCACGGGTCGCTCCTGGGACCGGTGCGCGGGGAGCGGGTGCGCGTGGTCGTGTCGAACCCGCCCTACATTGCATACGCGGAGGCCGCCGAGCTGCCCGCGACCGTGCGGGATTGGGAGCCTGCCGTGGCGCTGTACAGCGGCGCCTCCGGGATGGATGCCACGGTCCGACTCGTGCGCGAGGCCGCGGAGGTGCTGGAGCCCGGCGGGCTGCTGGCGATGGAAGTCGATTCGCGACGCGCGGCCCTTGCCGCGGAGTGCGTCGCATCGGACGGACGCTATACCCAGGTGCGCGTCCGGCTCGATCTCTCGGGGCGTGAGCGGTTCGTGCTCGCGCGCCGCCTGGACCACGCGGAGAGCGCATGAGCATCGAGGACAGGGCCAAGGACCTCGGCCGGCTGATCGGCCAGAGCAGCGAATATCAGGCGCTGAAGCGCGCGAACGACGCGCTCGCGCAGGATCACGACGCGCTCGGCGTGCTGCGCCGGATGGAGCAGCTGCGCATGGACGCGCATCGCATGCTCGAGGGGGGCCAGCGGCCGACGCCGGAGATGGAGCAGGAGCTCGATACCCTGCTGCAGACGGTCCAGGTCAATCCGACGTACCAGCGCCTGCTCGTGGCCCAGGAGAACTTCGACAAGACGATGGGCAAGGTGAACGAGTGGATCCTGGACGGCATCGAGCGCGGTGCCGCGAGCCCCATCATCACGCTGGGCTGAGGCACCACCGCGATGGCCGGGCTGCTCGTGGTCTTCGAGGGATCGGAGGGAGCCGGCAAGAGCACGCAGCTCCGGCGGCTCGCCGACGCGCTCGTGCGCGACGGCCATGACGTCGTCGCCGTGCGTGAGCCGGGCGGGACGCATCTCGGCGATGCCATCCGCCAGGTGCTGCTGGATCCCGCGAGCGACATCGAGCCGGCCGCGGAGGCGCTGCTGTTCATGGCGTCGCGCGCGCAGCTCGTCGCCGGGGTCGTGCGGCCGGCGCTCGCGCGAGGCGCCATCGTGCTCGTGGACCGGTTCTTTCTCTCGACCTACGCCTACCAGGTCGAGGGGCGCGGGCTTCCGCTGGAGCGGATTCGCGACGCCAACCGGCTCGCCGTGGGTGACCTCGTCCCCCATGTGACGCTCCTGCTCGCCCTGCCCGGCGCGGATGGGCTGGCCCGCGCGGCGCTGCGGGGCGATCCGGATCGCATGGAGCAGATCGGCGATGCGTTCCACGCGCGGGTGTCGGCGGCGTTCACGCGCTTCGCGACGCCGGCATGGCAGGCGGAGCACCCGGAATGCGGGCCGATCGTGACCGTGGACGCGTCGGGCGACGTGGAGACCGTCGGGGCGCGCATCCAGGCGGTGCTGCACGACCGGTGGCCTGAAACTTTCGCGCGGCGCGCAGGGTCACATAGGGAATCACCCGGGCGGCACGCGGCTGCGCGGGACGTCGGGCAACGGGAGACGTGATGCAGTCTCGGGCACTCATCGTGGGCGCGGTGCTGGCCGCCGCCCTGGTATCGGGCGGCTGGCTCATGCAGCATGGGCTGGGCGAAGGCGGCGCCAGCACGTATGACCGCGCACGCCTGTTCGAAGAGGTGAAGACGCACGTGGCCCGCTACTACGTGGACAGCGTGCCCGAGGCGACGCTGTTCCGCAACGCCGTGGACGGCCTGCTCGAGGAGCTGGGCGATCCGCACAGCTCGTATCTGCCGCCGGACCGGCTGGCGCGCCTGCGCGAGACCACCACGGGGCGCTACGCCGGCGTCGGGGTCCAGATCGACGTGCGCGACGGATGGATCACGGTCATCGCGCCGCTGCCGTCCACACCCGCCGAGCGGGCCGGCCTCCTGACCGGCGACCGGGTCGTCGAGATCGACGGGAAGACGACGCGCGGGCTCACGAGCGACGAAGCGGTGAAGGCGTTGCGCGGAAAACCCGGCTCGCTGGTCCGCGTCGTCGTCGAGCGCCCGGGGGTCGACGACTCGCTGCGCTTCAGCCTCACCCGCAGCGAGATCGCGTACGCGCCCGTGCAGCAGACGGTGCTGCTGCGCGACGGCGTGGGCTACGTCAACCTCTCGGTGTTCGGCGAGGATTCCCGCGATGCGATCCGCCATGCGGTGGATTCGTTGCGCCGCGCGGGCATGCGCAGCCTCGTCCTCGACCTGCGCGGGAATCCGGGCGGGCTGCTCGAGCAGGGCGTCGCCGTGAGCGAGCTGTTCCTGGATCCCGGCAAGACGATCGTCTCCATGAAGGGGAGGGTCGCCGACGCGAACCAGACCTTCGTCGACCGTGACCCGCAGGTCATCGCGAACGTGCCGATGATCGTGCTGGTGGACAGCAGCAGCGCGAGCGCGTCGGAGATCGTCGCGGGGGCGCTCCAGGACCATGATCGCGCCGTCGTCGTGGGGACAACGTCGTACGGGAAGGGAAGCGCGCAGAGCCTCATCCCGACGGATGGCGGCGGGGCGGTGAAGATCACCACGGCGCTCTGGTATACGCCCGCGGGGCGCAGCATCAGCCGCCTCCCGGGAGACACGCTGTCGGATGATGACCGGGACGCCGCGACGGAAGACACGGTCCCGCGTCCGCGTTTCCGGACCGACGCGGGGCGGATCGTGTACGGCGGTGGCGGCATCGTGCCGGACGTCGTGGTCGCGGATGCGGCACTCGACAGCGCGGGCCGGAGCTTCGAACGTGCGCTCGGCGCGAAGATCCCGCAGTTCCGCGATGCGCTGGCGTCGTACGCCATCGCGCTGCGCGGCTCGCGCGGCGTCACCGATGCCACCTTCGTCGTGACGCCGGCCATGCGGAGCGAGCTGCTGCGGCGGATGCGGCAGCGCGGGGCCATCGTGGACAGCGCCATCTACGACGAGGCGGCGCCGCTCGTGTCGCGGCTCCTCGGCTACGAGATCGCACGGTACGTCTTCGGCCGGCAGGGGGAGTTCCTCCGCCGCGTGCGTGACGACGAGGCGATCCGGACCGCCGTGGAGCTGCTGGCGGGGGCCGGAACGCAGGGCGCCGTGTTCGATCGGGCCGCCGCCGCCGCGCGGGTGGCCGTGCGTGCCGACAGCGCCAGCTGAGCCCACGTGACTCCCGTCGAGGTCGCGGCGTTCATCACCGGCGTCGCCTCGGTCTGGCTGGCCGCACGCCAGGACGTCTGGAACTGGCCGGTCGGCATCGTCAACGTGGCGCTGTACGCGATCCTGTTCTGGCAGGTGCGGCTCTATGCCGATGCGGGACTCCAGCTCGTGTATCTCGTGCTGGCGCTGTACGGCTGGTGGGCGTGGCTCTATGGTGGGGCGGCGCACACGCCGTTGCGCGTACGCCGCGTGCCACCGATGCTGCTCCTCGTGACCGTCGCTGTGGGA
>DASTYL010000191.1:0-8730 GCA_035764975.1 Gemmatimonadaceae bacterium
AGCGCCTCGAACGACGGCGGCTCGATCACCGGCATGTCGTTCGTCGTGCGGATCGTCGGGCACGCGATGTTGCTCCCCGCGCTCCAGCCGACGTAAGGCATCCCGTCGCGCACGCGGGCGCGCAGCACGTCGAGCGTCCCCGTCACCTGGAGCCGCTCGAGCAGGCGGAAGGTGTTTCCCCCGCCGACGAGCACCGCCTCGGCATCCGCGAGGATGGCGCCGGAGTCCCCCTCATGGACGCCGCGGACCTGCGCCTTCAGCGGCGCGAGGGCGTCGCGCAGCATCTCCGTGTACGCGTCCCATGCGAGCGTCACCCCTGCCCATGGGACGAACGCGAGGGTGCGGGCGCCATCCAGGGTCTCGGCGATGTCGTCGACCGCCCAGGTGAGCCACGGGCCGCCGGCGGCGCGCGAGGATGAGAGAAGGAGCAGGCGCATCGGTGGAGTACCGGAAAAGACGATCGGCCGGACTTCGCGGGGAAGTCCGGCCGATCGGAGTAGCGGGGGCGGGATTTGAACCCGCGACCTTCGGGTTATGAGCCCGACGAGCTACCAGGCTGCTCCACCCCGCGTCAGTTCTACAAACCTACTCCGGCCGACGCGTTCGGTCAAGGCGCGGCCGGCGATGGGGATTCCGCGGGTGCGTCGGGCTCGGCGAAGCGGTACAACAGCTCGTTGGTGCCCCGCACCATCCCGAACTCCTCCCGCGCGATCCGTTCCTGAAGCGCCGGATCGGTCTTCAGCCGCGTGTGATACTTCCCGAGGGAGTCCACGATCGTCGCCAGCGAATCGATCTCGCTGCGCAGCCGCGCCTCCGTCCGGCTCTGGCGGACGAGGTCGAAGGTGCCGTATTCCCCGCCCTCCAGGGCGAACCAGACCGCGCCGAGCCCGGCGGCGACCTTCAAGGCGATTCCCAGCTTCGCGCGCAGCGCGGCGGCAGCATCACTGCTGCCCCCGCGCGCGCGCGACGTCGACCCTTTGGCCGGGCTCACAGCCCGTAGATCGCGCCGCCGGGATACTCCGCCAGCGCGCCGAGCTGCTGCTCGATGCGGAGGAGCTGGTTGTACTTCGCGACGCGGTCGGTGCGGCTCGCGCTTCCCGTCTTGATCTGGCCCGCGCCCGTCGCCACGGCGAGGTCGGCGATGAACGTGTCCTCGGTCTCCCCCGAGCGATGCGAGATGACGGAGAGGTACCCCGCGGCGCGCGCCATGTCGATCGACTCGAGGGTCTCGGTGAGCGTGCCGATCTGGTTCACCTTGATGAGGATCGCGTTGCCGACGCCGCTCTCGATGCCGCGCGCGAGCCGCTCGGTATTCGTCACGAAGAGGTCGTCGCCCACGAGCTGGCAACGGTCGCCGAGCGCGGTCGTCAGCGCGGCCCAGCCGTCCCAGTCATCCTCGGCGAGGCCGTCCTCGATGGACACGATCGGATACTCGTCGAGCCAGCGGCCGTAGAGCTCCACCATGCCGGCGGCGTCGCGCGTGCCGGCGCCGCTCTTCTTGAACGTGTACTTGCCTCCCGAGTACAGCTCGCTCGCGGCACAGTCCAGGGCGAGCGCGATCTCCGAGCCCGGCGCGTAGCCCGCGGCCTCGATCGCCTCCAGCACGAGCCGGATCGCATCCTCGTCGCTCGCGAGGTCGGGGGCGAAGCCGCCCTCGTCACCGACGCCGGTCGCGAGCTTCCGCTTCACGAGCACCTTCTTGAGCGAATGGAACACTTCGGCGCCCATGCGCAGCGCGTCGCTGAACGACTCCGCGCCGACGGGGACGATCATGAACTCCTGGAAGTCCACCGTGTTCGTCGCGTGCGCGCCGCCGTTGAGGATGTTCATCATCGGCACCGGCATCGTGCGCGAGAGCGGCCCGCCGAGGTAGCGGTGGAGCGGGAGCCCGACCTCGCTCGCCGCGGCGCGGGCCGTGGCCATCGACACGGCGAGGATCGCGTTGGCGCCGAGCTTCGACTTGTTCGGCGTGCCGTCGAGGTCGAGCATCACGTGGTCGACGCTGATCTGGTCGACGGGATCCATCCCGGCCAGCGCGGGGGCGATGTGCTCTTCCACGTTCCGGCACGCCTGCTTCACGCCCTTGCCGAGGTAGCGCTCCTTGTCGCCGTCGCGGAGCTCGACCGCTTCATGCTCGCCGGTGCTCGCGCCGCTGGGGACCGCCGCGCGGCCGGAGAGCCCGCTGTCGAGGAAGACGTCGACTTCGACGGTGGGATTGCCGCGGCTGTCGAGAATCTCGCGGGCCTGGATATCGATGATCTGAGCCATGGTGACGATCTGGGAGTGAAGGCGTGAGGGGACTTCAGGCGCTCGCGGCGACGTCAGCGCGCGGCGGACGCGGCGTGCTCGCGATGCCGTAGTGCTGTTCCAGCGCATCGGCGATCCGCTGCCACGTCTGCTGGACGAGGACGTTGCGGTCGTCGTAGCCGAACCCCGCGGAGGAGATCGGCTCGAGGAAGTGCACGTGGACGGTGCCGGCGCGCACCCGGAACGAGCCCTTGCCCATGACCTCGCGCGCGCCGTAGACGAGGGTGGGGACGATGGGGGCCTGCGCAGCGACGGCGAGGACGAAGGGGCCCTTCTTGAACGGGCGCAGGGCGTAGTCGCGCCCGCGCGTGCCCTCCGGGCAGACGATGACGTTGCGCCCCCGCTTCACCTCCGCCGCTGCCCCCTTGTACGACTCGAAGGCGCTCTTCCGGTTCTCGCGTTCGAGGAAGATGATGCCCGCCGCCTCGGCCCCGCGCCCGAAGATCGGGAGCCGCCGCAGCTCGGCCTTCGCTATCCACGTATAGCGCGGCACCACTTCGGCCACCGCGAAGACGTCGAACCAGCTGACGTGATTCGCAACGTAGACGGCGCCGTTTCGCAGGTTCTCGGCGCCGTGGACGACGACGCGCACGCCGGCGGCGCGATCCACCGCCGTCGCCCACCAGCGCATCGCACGCTCGTAGATGCTGCCCGGTCGCTCCGGGATCCGGAGGAGGGAGGCGACGAAGGCGACCGGCGCGAGGGCCAGGGTCACGAAGAAGACGGCCAGGAGTGTGAGGACGCTGCGCATCACCTCGAAAAGTGATCGTGCCCGTGTGCCTTGGCAACGCGCGCGATCCCTTCGACGACGACACCGGCGCTCCCCTGGCCCACCGTCGCGACCTCGGTCAACGGTATTCCGAACCGCGCCTCGAACGCCGCGGCGTCGAAGCCATTGCGCGCGCCGACGATCAATTCGTACTCCTCGCCGCTGGTGAGGGCCTCCTCGGCGGAGACACCGGGGAAGCACGGGATCCGCCGGGCGTCGAGGCGGATCGCGACGCCGGAGGCGGCGGCGAGGTTCTCGAGGTCGGCGTGCAGGCCGTCGCTGATGTCGATGGCGGCGACGGCACCCGCCGCGGCGAGCCACTGCGCCTCGCGGATGCGCGGCTCCGGGCGGGCAAAGCGCTGCCGCCGCTCGGGCGCGGGCGTGCGCCCTGCGAGCAGGTCCGCCAGCGCCGCGCCGGCGCCGCCCAGGCGCCCGGTGACGTACAGGCGGTCCGCCGGCTGGAGGCCGGTGCGGCGCAACGGCGTGCGAACGCTGCCGATGACCGTCGTGGTGAGCGACAGCTCGGTCGCCACGGCGAGGTTGCCGCCGACGACGAGCGCGCCCACCGACGCGGTGAGCTCCCCGACGCCGTCGGCGATGGCCGCGACGTCGCCCGTGCGGTCGGGCGGCAGGGTCAGCGCGAGCAGCAGGGCGCGCGGGGCCGCCGCCATCGCCGCGAGGTCGCTCATCGCGGCCGCGGCCGCGCGATAGCCGATCTCGCGGGGCTCGAGCCATTCCCGGCGGAAGTGCACGCCCTCCACGCTCGCATCCACGCTGACGACCGGCGAGTCGCCATGCGGAAGCGGAAACACGGCCGCATCGTCCCCGAGCTCCGCCGCGCGGTCGCCGAGGGCCGCGGCGATCGCACGCACGAGGTCGAACTCGCCCGCCTCGCGCAGCGGCGCGACGATGGGGTGGCGCGCGCCCTCGCTCATTCCTCGCTGGCCTCGCAGGTGGCACGTCCCGGCGGCGCCGGGATCTCGCACACGATCGGGTACGGCATCCGCACGGGCCGCTCGCCCCACGCGGTCGGGAGCGCGTCCGGCAGCGCCTCGAGAATCTCGTCCAGCGAGACCCCGCGCGGGGAGTCGAGGCGCGCCGTCACGATCTCGGCGGCCCGGCCGTGTGCCCAGGCGGCGAGTGCGCCCGCCTTCATCGCGTCCCCCGTCTGCGCGAGGAGCGTGGCCGCCATGCCCGTGAGCACGTCGCCGCTGCCGCCAGTTGCGAGGGCCGCCGTGCCGACGGCGCTCACCAGGCGGCGGCCGTCGGCGCTGCTGATGACCGTGGGAACGCCCTTGAGGAGCACCGCGGCGCCGACCTCCGCCGCGAGGCGACCACCGATGTCGAACCGTTCCGCGAGCACGGTGCCGACGTCCGGCGCGCCGACGAGGCGCATCATCTCCGCCGGGTGCGGAGTCAGCAGCGCCTCCCGTTCGCCGATCGCGTGGCGGAGCGTCGCGCCGGCGCCGGCAAACACGTTCAACGCGTCGGCGTCCAGCACGACGGGCACGCGCGTCCCGGCGAGAATGCGCTCGACCAGCGCGCGCGATTCCGCATTGGCGCCGAGTCCGGGCCCGATGGCGACGGCGTCGGCCCACGCGGCAATCGTGCGCGCGAGCACGTCGGCGTTCCCCCACGTCGCGGCCAGGGCCTGCGGGACCGCCTGCTGCACGGCCGAGAGACTGTCCGGATGCACGATGAGCTTCACGAGCCCGGCCCCGGTGCGCAGCGCGCCGCGCGCGGCCAGGATCGCGGCGCCCGCCATCCCCGCGGCCCCGCCGAGGATCGCGATCCGCTTGCGGGACCCCTTGTGCGCGTCGGCAGGCATCGGCGGCATGAGCATCGCGGTGCGCCGCGCATCGATCAGCGTCGGCAAGCCGTCGAATGCCGGCGCCGGAAGCCCGATGTCCGCGACGACGATGTCCCCGCACGTCTCGCGCGCGATGAGATGGCCGCGCTTCAGCGTCCCGAACGTGACGGTGAAGTCCGCATCCACCACGTTGCCGGCGGCGTCGATCGCGCCGGTCGTGGCATCGACGCCGGTGGGAAGGTCGATCGCGACGACGCACGCGCCGCGGGACCGCGCATGGCGGGCGGCGCGCACGCCTGCCAGCGCATCCTCGCGGACGGGCAGCGTCGCCCCGGTGCCGAGGATCGCGTCGACGACGATCCCCTCGCCGTCGAAGTCTGGCTCCTGCGACCGCGGGACCCCCGCGTCGATGGCGAGCGTGCGCTCCGCGAGGGCGTCGGCGGTGCGGGCGGTGCCGGACTCCCACACGCGCACGCGAATGCCGGCCGCACGCAGCGCCCGCGCGATGACCCAGCCGTCGCCACCGTTGTTGCCGGGGCCGCAGAGCACGAGCACGCCGCGGCCGAGGGCGGCGCCATATCGCCGTGTGATCTCACCCGCCGCGGCGGCGCCGGCGCGCTGCATGAGCGCACGCCCGGGAATGCCGCCGTCGATGGCCGCACGATCCAGGGCCGCGGCTTCGGCGGCCGTGCACACACGAATCCCCGATGTCGGCACCGACATCACCGCGCGCGCCGCGCGCGAGTCACTTGTTGGAGGTGCCGATGGTGCGGCCGTAGCTCAGCTCCCCGTTGTCGATGCGGATGTTGAATCCGCATTCAGGGTTGCTGCACGCCCAGGCCTTGTAGGTGATGGGGGCGCCATCGCGGCCGTAGTCACTCAACGGCAGGAGCGTTCCCCCCATGCACTTGCGGCAATCCGGCAGTTGCGGCTGGTCCACCCTCGCATCCCCCACCACCTGGTCCGTCCCCCATGTGGCACCGCGTCGCCGGCGCCCCGCCTACACGTGCACCGCTCCCCGCCAGGGATACTCGCGCTCGAAGGCGTCCTCGAAGCTGTAGACCCCGATGAAGTCTTCCCGGCGGTCACCGGGCTGGCTCAGCAGCAGGTCGCTCTCGACGAGCGCGAAGACCACGTCGCCGATGTCGGCCGTGCTGGTGATGCCCCAGTGCTCGAGCATCACGCGGGCCATGACCCCGTACCGCTCGATCGCGAGGTCGCGGCAGGCGGCGGCGAGCTCCCGCCCGGAAATGTGCCGCCGCTCGGCGAGCCGGGACTGCTGGAACTCGAGCGCCGCGAGCACGAACAGGTAGGCCTGTTCATGGAAGCGCCGTTCCCGCAACCGGATACGGTCCATCACGCCATCGCGGAACACCAGCTCTGCAACTGCCAACGCTCGCTCCTCCTCTCCACTCGTCCTGCCAATCGCCTGACGGAAGATGTGGCCGTGCAGGCGGCGCCACAATGGCATCGGGGGCCGGGCGACGCGGCGTCCCCGGCACGGCCCCGCTGGCGTCGGGCGTCGCGGACCCGCAACAGACTGCGGCCCGCGCCCGACGCCCGATGCGTTCTTACGCGGTGGGATACAACGGAAACCGCGCCGTCAGCTCCTCCACCCGCCCCTTCACCTTCGCGATGGCCGCCGCATCCTCCGCATTGGCCAGCACGTGATCGATCAACTCGGCGATGGTCCGCATCTCGGCCTCGCGCATGCCGCGCGTCGTCACCGCCGGGGTGCCGATGCGGATGCCGCTCGTGATGAACGGCGACTGCGTCTCCTTGGGGACCGTGTTCTTGTTGACGGTGATCCCGGCCGCGTCCAGCGCCTTTTCCGCCACCTTGCCCGTGAGGCCCCGGTTGCGAAGATCCACCAGCATCAGGTGGTTGTCGGTGCCGCCGGACACAATGTGCAGGCCGCGCTCGGTCAACGACGCCGCCAGGGCGCGCGCGTTGGCGATGATCTGCGCGCTGTAGTCCTTGAACTCCGGCTGCAGCGCCTCGTGGAAGGACACGGCCTTCGCGGCGATGACATGCTCGAGCGGTCCCCCCTGCGAGCCCGGGAACACCGCCTTGTCGATCGCCTTCTGGTGCTCCGCCCTGCAGAGGATCATGCCGCCGCGCGGGCCGCGCAGCGTCTTGTGCGTCGTCGTGGTGACGACGTCCGCATGGGGCACCGGCGACGGATAATGCCCGGTCGCGACCAGCCCGGCGAAGTGCGCCATGTCCACCATGAAGATGGCGCCGATCTCCTTCGCGACCTCGGCGAACGCCGCGAAGTCGATGTGCCGCGAATACGCGCTGTACCCGGCGATGATCATCTTCGGCCGGAGCTCGCGCGCCTTGCGGCGCATGTCGTCGTAGTCGAGCAGCCCCTCGTCGGTCACGCCGTACGAGAGCGCGTTGTACAGCAGCCCGGAGAAGTTGACCGGCGACCCGTGCGTCAGGTGCCCGCCGTTCGACAGGTCCATCCCCAGGAAGGTGTCGCCCGGCTTGAGGAACGCCAGGAACACCGCGTAGTTCGCCTGCGCGCCGGAGTGCGGCTGCACGTTCGCGTGATCGGCGCCGAAGAGCTGCTTCGCACGATCGATCGCGAGCTGCTCGACCTGGTCGACGATCTCACAGCCGCCGTAGTAGCGCTTGCCGGGCAGCCCCTCGGCGTACTTGTTCGTGAGGGGGGAGCCGAGCGCCTCGAGCACGGCCGGCGACACGAAGTTCTCGCTGGCGATCAGCTCGATGCCGTGGTTCTGGCGAGCCGTCTCGCGCGTGATCAGGTCAGCGATCTGCGGGTCGGCGCTGCGCAGGGCATCGCCGGGGGGAAGGCGGTTCCAGGTGTTCCAGTTTGGCATGGCGGAGAATTCCAGAGTTGCGAGCTGCGAGCTGCGAGCTGCGAGCACTGCGGCTGTCGTTCCTCGCAGCTCGCAGCTCGCAGCTCGCACCTGGTCACTTATTCGGCCACTGCGGCCACGTCCGCACCATCGAGCCCACGGCGCGGATGCGCTGCTCGGCGAGGCGGTCGGCGGCCTCGTACGTCGGGATGCCATCGAGCTCCGCGATCTCGAACACCTTGAGCACGGTGTCGTAGATCTCGTCCGCCTTGCGGAAGGCGCGTGCGCTGCTCCAGCCGGCGAGCTCGCTGTAGACGTTGATCACGCCGCCGGCGTTGGCGACATAGTCCGGCGCGTACAGGATGCCCCGCGACTCCAGGTCGTGGCCGTGCCGCTCCTCGAGCAGGACGTTGTTGGCCGCGCCGGCCACGATCTCCACCTTGAGCTGCGGGATCGTCTTGTCGTTGATGATGGCACCGAGCGCGCACGGCGCGAAGATGTCCGCCTGCACCCCGTAGATCTCGTCCGGCGCCACGGGCCGGGCGCCGAAGTCGGTGACGACGCGCTTGACGCGATCGGCATCGATGTCGGTGACGATGAGCTTGGCCCCGGCCTCGTGCAGTTCCTTCGCGAGGTAGTAGCCGACGTGGCCCGCGCCCTGGATCGAGATGGTGCGCGTCGTCAGGTCGTCCGAGCCCCAGCGCTTCTTCGCCGACGCCTGGATGGCGCGGAACACACCGTGCGCCGTGACGGGCGACGGATCGCCGGACCGGCCCGCGAGGCCGGAGACGTAGTCCGTCTCCATGTGCACGAAGTCCATGTCGGCCGTGCTCGTGCCGACGTCCTCCGCCGTGATGTACCGCCCGCCGAGCGACTCGCAGAAGCGGCCGTGGGCGCGGAAGATCATCTCGCGGTTGGCCGTGCGGTTGTCACCGATGATGACCGACTTGCCGCCGCCGAGGTTGAGACCGGCCACGGCGTTCTTGTAGGTCATGCCGCGCGCGAGGCGCAGCGCATCG
>DASTYL010000192.1:0-18347 GCA_035764975.1 Gemmatimonadaceae bacterium
GGCTCCAGCCCCGGGACGGAGCTGCCCAGGGCCAGCGCCGTCGTATCGACGTCGCGCAGGTCCGGCGTCGTGAGTCCGGCGAACTTGCGTCCCGCGCTCAGGATGTTGACGTGCTCACCGCGGTACACCGCCTCGAGCGCCGGCAGGATCGTCGTGCGCTGGCCCACCTGCACGGGGTTGTTCCCCTGGGCCTCGATGACGCCGTCGTAGGTCCGGTGGTCGGCGATGTACACGGCGTCGAAGCCGGCCGCGCCGTACCACGCGCGTACATCCTCGGCAGTCCAGCCGGGGCGGCCGTCGTGCGAGTGACGGGTGTGCGCGTGCACGTCCACGGCGACCACCATCTGCTCCTCACGCAGCAGCTCCGCCATCGGCCGCGGCATCATCGCGCCGATGGCATAGAGCCCGATGAAGCCGACGAGGAACGCCAGCAGCGCAAGGCCCTCGCGGAGCGTCGCCTGCGCGGGACCGGCGGCCGCGTGCCCGGCTCGCCGCCGCGCCCGCGCGCGCAGCACGCGCCAGGCGGCGAAGACGACCAGCAGCGACACCAACAGCGCGATGTGCTGCGGCACCGTGAGCAGCGTCAGCGCATCGAGGACATCCCACAGCGGCGACAGCAGCAGGTACGCCGGCGAGAAGGTGAGCTCGACTTCCGGCACGCGCTGCAGCGTGACGGCGTCGCGAACCGGCGGGATGGCGAACGCTGCGCCGAGCAGCACGAGGCCGGTGACGGCGAGGGCGGTCCAGGGGAGCGTGGACAGGCGACGGCGCGCCGGCGGCGCGGAGGGAGCAGTCCTGTTTTTCGGCACGGGCAGGGAGACCGGGGGTGGGACTGGAGCGGGCCTTGCGGCAGGTAAGTTACTCGCTCCCGACGACCATCGCTCCCTCGGACCGCTTCATGAATCGCCTCGCCACGGAAACCAGCCCCTACCTGCGGCAGCATGCGGACAACCCCGTGGACTGGTATCCGTGGGGGGAGGAGGCGCTCGCGAAGGCGCGGTCCGAGCAGCGCCCGATCCTCCTCAGCGTCGGCTACGCGGCCTGCCACTGGTGTCACGTGATGGCGCACGAGTCGTTCGAGGATGCCGCCACCGCCGAAGTGATGAACCGGCACTTCATCAACGTGAAGGTGGACCGCGAGGAGCGCCCCGACGTCGATGGCATCTACATGCAGGCCGTGCAGGCGATGACCGGCCGCGGCGGCTGGCCGATGACGGTGTTCCTCACGCCGGACGGGGTGCCCTTCTATGCCGGCACCTACTTCCCGCCCGACGATCGCCATGGAATGCCGTCGTTCACGCGCGTCCTCACCGCGGTCGCGGATGCCTGGACATCGCGCCGCGGCGACGTCGAGCGCACGGTGGAGTCGATGCGCTCGCTCTTCGCGGCCGGGCTGGAGGAAGCGCGCAGCAGCGGTCCCCTCGGCGCTCCGCTGTTCGACCGCGCGATGAGCACCCTGGTTCGGCAGCACGATGCGGAGCACGGCGGGTTCGGCGGCGCGCCGAAGTTTCCGGCGACGATGGCGCTCGACTTCTGCCTCCGCCGGTGGTGGCGCACGGGCGACCAGGCCGCGCTCGACATCGTCACCCGATCCTTCGAGCAGATGGCCCGCGGCGGGATCTACGATCAGGTCGGCGGCGGCTTCGCGCGGTATGCCGTGGATGCGGTGTGGCTCGTGCCGCACTTCGAGAAGATGCTCTACGACAACGCGCTGCTCGTGCGGCTCGCCGTGCACCTCTGGCAGGCGACAGGCAGCGAGCTCGCGCGACGCGTCGCGCTGGAGACGCTCGCGTGGCTGCGCCGCGAGATGACGAGCGAGGAGGGCGGGTTCTACGCATCGCTCGACGCCGACAGCGAGGGACACGAGGGCAAGTTCTACGTCTGGTCGGCCGAGGAGATCGAGGCCGTCGCGGGGGCGCAGGCGTCCGTCGTGTGCGACTACTTCGGCGTGACGCCCGGCGGCAACTTCGAGGGGAAGAACATCCTCTTCGTGCCGCGCGCTCCCGCGGACGTCGCCGCGGCGCACGGAATCGCAGGCGACCGACTCGAGGAGATCGTCGCGACGGCGCGCGAGCGGCTGCTCGCCGCGCGCGCGCGCCGGGTCCGCCCGGGCTGCGACGACAAGATCATCGCATCGTGGAACGGGTTGATGCTGCGGTCGCTCGCGGAGGCGGCGCGCGCCTTCGGCGACGCGGAGCTGGAGGGCATGGCCCGCACGGCGGGGGAATTCCTGCTCCGCGCGCTGGTCCGCCCGGCGGGTGACGCCGCGACGGACGAGTCATTGCGCGTCTGGCGCAGCTACAAGGAGGGAACCGCGCGGATCCCCGGCTTCCTCGAGGATCACGCGGCCCTCGGCCTCGGCTTCCTCGCCCTGTACGAGCTGACGTTCGACCATGCGTGGCTCGAGCGGGCGCGACGACTCGCCGATGCGTGCGTCGTGCACTTCTGGGACGACACGACCGGCTCCTTCCACGACACGGCCAACGACGCGGAGCAGCTCGTGGTGCGGCCGCGTGATCCGACCGACAACGCGACGCCCTCGGGAACCTCGCTCGCGACCGAGCTGCTCGCCCGCCTCTCCGAGATTCTCGCGGAGCCGGATTATCGCCGGCGCGCCACCTTCGTCGCGGAGACGCTCGCCGAACCGATGACGCAGCATCCCACGGCCTTCGGCCACCTGCTCGGCGTCGCCGAGATGCTGACCCACGGCGCGGTGGAGCTGGCCATCGCCGGCGACCCTTCGTCCGAGGCGCTGGATGCGCTGCGACGGGCGGCAAGCTCGCGGTATACCGCGCCCCTCGTGATGGCCGGCGGGACGGAACGCGCCGACGTCGCGCTGCTGGAGGGCCGCTCCGCGCTCGGCGGGCGCGCCACGGCGTACGTATGCCGCAACTACACGTGCGAGGCGCCGGTCCAGGAGCCGGAGCAGCTCGTGGAGCGGCTCGATGCGGCCCGGCCGGTGTAGGAGAGGCATGTCGGTCCCCATTGGCCGAGCCGTGTCCGGATTGGTGCGCATCGCGCTCGTCGCGGTGGCAGCGCTCGTGATCCCTGACGTCGCGCGCGGGCAGGTCGCGGGCGCCGCGGCAGAGGCCGCGCCGGTCTGCTACCGGTTCGCGTTCGGCGCCTGGACGCCCTCGCTCGACCGAGCCGCGGCGGGGCACGACCCCGGTGCCAGGGCCGCCGGCGCCGGCGCGCCGAACGGGCGGGACTGGGCGGTGGACGACTTCGGCGGTGTCGCGACGCTGATGCTGTTTCCCTCCTGGTGGCCCGCCGGGGTCAGCGTGGCGCTTCGGGGTCCGGCCCCAGCCGTCGGAGATACGGCCAGCGGCACGGCGACGGCACTCGTGGCGGACGGCCGCAAACAGCCTCCGGTCGCGCCGCTCCGGGTGATCGGGGTATCGTGTGGCGGCCCCCCGGACGGCCGCGCCGAGCCGGCGCCGTAGCGCCCCACAGGGCGCTCAACGGACGCCGCGGGGGCGCACGTAAGAACATCTGAACCCGGCACCCCGGAGCCTTCCGATGACGTCGCCCCGATCCGCCCTGCTCGCCTCGCTCTTCACGCTCGCCGCCGCATCGGCCGGAGCGCCGCCGGCCGGCGCGCAGGCCGCGGATCACGACCCCAAGGTCTGGGACGTTCCGTACGGCGCCGACACCCGACCCCGCGACCCCTACGCCGACGCGAAGGGGCGCGTGTGGTTCGTGGGGCAGGCGGGCAACTACGTCGCCTGGCTCGACAGCCGGAGCGGCGAGTTCAAGCGCTTCGCGATCGACTCGGGCACGCACCCGCACAATCTCGTCGTGGAGAAGGGGCAGGTCTGGTTCACCGGCAACCGGAACAACCGGCTCGTGAAGCTCGACCCGGAAACCGGGCGGCTCACCACGTATCGGATCCCTGATGCGAGCGTGCGTGACCCGCACACGATGGTCTTCGATCCCAGGAGCGGCGTCGCGTGGTTCAGCGCACAGCAGGCGGGAGCGGTCGGGCGCTTCGATCCGAAGACGGGACAGTTCAGGATCTGGAAGACCGGCGAGCGCACACGTCCCTACGGTGTCGTGATCGACTCGCGCGGCAACCCGTGGTTCGACCTGTTCGGCACGAACCGGATCATGACGATCGACGCCGCGACCGGCGAGATGAAGACGTTCACGCTGCCGAACGAACGGACGCGCCCCCGGCGCATCGCGATCACTTCGGACGACCAGATCTATTGGGGCGACTACACGCGCGGCTACCTGGGCCACCTCGATCCGCGCACCGGGAAGATGGAGGAATGGGCCCTCCCGCTCGGCGCCCGTGCGTTGCCCTACGCGATGACGACCGACGATCGCGACGTGATCTGGCTCGCGCAGAACGGATACGACGGCACGCCCGCGACGCTCGTCGCCTTCGATCCGAGAGCGAAGCGGTTCATCGCCCAAGTGCCAGTCGGGCGGCCGGCGCCCAACACCATCCGCCACATGACGTTCGATCCAGCGACGCGGCAGATCTGGTTCGGCACCGACCAGGGGTCGATCGGGCGGATCGCGGTGCCGAGGAGAGAGCTGGTGCCCTGACGCGACAGGCCGTGTCGCGATGGGCGAATGTGCGACGGGCATCGGGCGTGTGCGCAACGCCCGATGCCCGTCGCACATTCGCTACAGCCGCCGCCGTCCCCGCGTGATCAGCCGCAGGAGGAACAGCAGCACGACGGCGCCGATGAACGCGGTGAAGATCGTGCCGGCCAGTCCGCCGAAGGGCGTCCCGACGCCGAGCTGACGGAAGATCCAGCCGCCGACGAAGGCGCCGACGATGCCGATGACGATGTCGCCGATGAGGCCGAAGCCGCCGCCGACGACGATCGAGGCGAGGACGCCGGCAATGAGGCCGACGATCAGCCAGGTGAGGAGGTCCATCGTTCTCTCCGAGAGGTGACGCCCGGGACCGGCGCAACTCGTGTGCCCTCGGCGGCTCCAGCCGCTTCGGACCTGCGCAACCCGCCGGGCGGACATTAGGATAGACGGCATCGCTCGCATTGCAACTCGCGGAGGCCACGATGGCGCGCAGCGCTGCTCGAACGGTGGACGAATACCTCGCCGAGCTGCCGGAGGACCGGCGACAGGTCGTCTCGGACGTGCGGAAGGTGATCGTGCAGCACCTTCCCGACGGGTACGTCGAGACGATGAACTGGGGGATGATCAGCTACGAGCTGCCGCTCTCACGGTACCCGGACACCTACAACGGACAGCCGTTGAGCTATGCCGCGCTGGCGGCACAGAAGCACGGCTACTCGCTCTACCTGCACGCCGTCTATCAGGATCCCGCGCTCGAGCAACGGCTGCGATCGGCGTTCGACGCGGCCGGCAAGCGACTCGACATGGGCAAGTCCTGCGTCCGCTTCAAGCGCCTCGAGGATCTGCCCTCCGACGCGATCGCCGACATCATCGCCGCCGTCCCGGCTGACGCGTTCATCGCGCAGTACGAGCGGGCGCAGGCCCGCTGAGATCATCCGGGATGCTGCGCAAGATCCGGAAAGCGCGTGCCGGCGCACTGCGTACATTGCGGTACGTCAGCTGTCCGTTCCCCTCGTTCCACACGCCATGAGCCCCTCGGAAGACAACGAATACGTCCTCGGCACCCACGATGCGGAGCTCGCACGACTGGGATTCCAGCATCAGGTCTGGGCGGAGCCGACGACGGCAGCCTGGTCCCGCGCGAACTTCCGTCGCGGCGCGACGATTCTCGACGTCGGCTGCGGCCCCGGCTACGCGACCTTCGACCTCGCGGACCTCGTGGGCCCCGAGGGGCGCGTGATCGGCGTGGACGTCTCGCAGCGGTTCGTCACGCACCTGCGCACGCAGGCCGAGCGGCGCGGCGTGTCGAACATCGAGACGCGCGTGGAGGACCTGGCATCGCTGTCGCAGCCTGCATCAAGCGTGGACGGTGCGTTCGCGCGCTGGGTGATGTGCTTTCTCCCCGACCCGGGAGCGGTCATCGCGCGCGTCGCCGCGGCGCTTCGCCCGGGCGCCACGTTCGCCATCCTCGACTACTCCAACTACCAGGCGTTCCGGATCGCTCCGTACCATCCCGCCGTGGAGCGCGTGTTCAAGGCCGTCGCGACATCGTGGCGCGCGCACGGCGGCAATCCGGACGTCGGCATGGAGCTGCCCGGCTACATGGCCGCCGCGGGGCTCGAGATCCGCGAGATCCGTCCCCTCGTGCGAGTGGGACGGCCCGGCACGGCGTTCTGGGAGTGGCCGCGCACCTTCTTCCAGGTCTTCCTGCCCGGCCTCGTGGCCGACGGCTATCTCTCGGCCGCCGACCACGCGGAATTCTGGGAGGCCTACGACGCGGCGTCCGCGAGCCCCGCGGGGTTCTTCACGTCGCCGCCGATGGTGGAAGTCATTGGAGTACGGGCCGGATAGAGGAAAGAACGGCAACTGAAGTACCTGGTACTCGGTACCTGGTATCCAGACCGACACCCGGGCCACGCCAAGGCGGACTTCACTACAACTGCAGTACCAAGTAACGTGGTACCGAGTACCGAGTACCGAGTACCGAGTACTCAGTACTCAGTACCCAGTACTGCAGTTGCCCGTCGCCCTGCGCCGCCTCTCGCCATGCATTAGAGGAGGCACCCCGTCGGTCTCCGTACTCCCTGCTCAGTACCACGTACTGCCGTTGCCCTTCCTCACCGCCAGTATCGCGCGGTCCCCCACTGCTCCGGCTCGAACAGCCCGGGATCGAGCTCCACGTTCACGCGCACGTCGGCGTACGACTCGAAGAAGAAGCGCCGGCCGGCGCGGAGGAAATCCACCTCTTCCGCCACGTATCCGCCGTCGTGGGCCACGTACTTCTGGAAGCGGATGTCCGTCGGCGGCCGATTGGGCGCGCTCGCCGGCGGCGGCTGGATGAGCCGCCAGAACAGCAGGCGGTCCGCTTCGATCCAGAACTGCTTGCTGGTGGTGTCACCCGGCTCCGCCCCGACGACGAAGTACTCCTTCGAGTCGGCGGTGGCGCGGTGGAACTTGTCGAGATCGAAGCCCTCCTCCCGCAGCATCTGCATCGTGCGGGCGGGATCCACGGCGTACACGTCGAAGCCGAGGAGCATGAGCGGGTTCCGGCTCTTGACCGCGCGCACCTGCTTCCCGTCCTGGAAGACGTAGGCGCTGTCGTTGCGGAACAGCTGGCCGTTCCCCGCCGTGCGATCGCCGATGTCGATCCGCAGGACCCCCGGCACCCGCCCCGCCTCGTACCAGGTTTCCGTGCGCGTCGGATTCCCCAGCGTGTCGTAGTACTGCGACGTCTGGACGAACGTGAGGTTGCGGTACCAGCTGCCGGCGTAGCGACTGTGCATTGCCTGCACGAGTGCCTCCGCCGAGGTGATGGATGCGGTGGGGGAGACGCCGGTGCCGACGACGACCTGACGGGGACCGCACGCCGCGGCGAGCACGCCGAGCACGAACACGAGCAGAGGACGATGGTTCACGGACGCTCCACGGTTGCAGGAGGGAGGGACGGTTCGACTTCGAGCCGGTAGCCGGCTTTCCAGACCGTGAGGATGTGCTTCGGCGCCGACGGGTCGTCCTCCAGCTTGCGCCGCAGCTCCGCGACGTGGATGTCGACGGTGCGCGTCATGACCTCGACGCGGTGTCCCCACACTTCCTTGAGCAGCTCGAGACGCGATGCCACGGCACCGCGCCGCCGCACGAGGGCGAGCAGCAGGTCGAATTCCTTGGGGCTGAGCTGCACGAGCTTACCGCTCCGCGTCACCTGGCGCGAGGCGGGATTGATCTCCACGTCGCCGAAGCGCTCGTGCGGTGCCGGCATGGGCAGACCCTCGTGGGGGCGCGCCCGGCGCAGCAGGGCCCCGACGCGGGCCAGCAGCTCCAGCACGCCGCACGGCTTCGTCACGTAGTCGTCCGCCCCGAGCCGGAAGCCCAGCACCTTGTCCGTCTCCTCGCCGCGGGCGGTGAGGATGAGCACCGGCATGTCGTGGCCCGCGTCGCGCAGCGATCGCAGCACGCGATAGCCGTCCATCCCCGGCAGCATGAGGTCGAGGATGACGAGGTGCGGGTTCGTCTCCTTCGCGAGCGCGAGCCCCGTGGTACCGTCACCGGCGACATCCACCTGGTAGCCTTCGATCTCGAGGCCCGTGCGGAGGCCATACGCCAGGTCGGCGTTGTCTTCGACGATGAGAATTCGCGCCATGGTCCGCTCAGATCGGTGATTCGTTCGCCAGCACCGGAACTGCTTCATCTTCGGGCAGGCCGCCCGGGAGCTCGGCAGCCGCGAGCTCGATGACGATCCGCGCGCCGCCGCGCGAGCCATCTTCCACCCACACGCGGCCGTCGTGCAGGTCCACGAGCTCCTTCACCACCGCCAGCCCGATCCCGCTGCCGCCCGTCGTGCGCTCGGCACCCCGCTGGAGGCGGATGTACGGCTCCCAGACACGATCCCGGTCGCCCGCCGGAATGCCCGGGCCCTCGTCCTCCACCCAGAGCCGTACGTGCGGTCCCTGTCGCGAGGTTCCGACGACGATCGTCTGCCCGCCGGGCCCGTACTTGGCCGCGTTGTCCAGCAGGTTGAGCAGGATCTGCCGGAGCGCATCGGGATCGACGCGGACGAAGATCCCGACCTCGAGCTCGGTCCGGAGCGTGGCATCACGTCCGCGGGCGAGCGGCGCGAAGGTCTCGAGCGCGTCCCGCACCTCCGCTTCCAGGTCACGGATCATCGGCGAGATGCGGCTCCTTCCCTGCTCCGCACGGGAGAAGCTCAGCACGTTCTCGACGAGGTACGTGAGGCGCCGCGCCTCCTGGTCGATGATCCGCAGCGAGCGCTCGCGCTCCTCGAGCGACCGCAGCTTTCCGAGCCGCAGCAGCTCGGCGAACCAGCGGATCTGCGCGAGCGGTGTCCGCAGCTCGTGCGACACCCCGGAGACGAAGTGGGTGCGCAGGCGCACCAGCTCCTGCTGGCGCCGCATCTGGAGCAGCGCGACGGCGAGCAGCCCGGCCGTGAGGGCGAGCAGGAGGAGCAGCATCGGCAGGCGTGACCGCGGCAACCCGCCCACGATGAGGTTGCCGGCAAGCGCCGGCCTGAGCGCGACACTGAGCGTGAGCTGCCCGAACTGCACCGGCAGCCGCTCCGACGCGCTGAACTCGTCGGCGAACACGAGCGATGAGCGATAGACGCGCTCGCCCGACGGGGCGCTCACGACGATGGTGATGACCGAATCCTCGTTCACGCCGTTCAGCAGGGAGGGCGGCAGCAGCGTGTTGCGCGAGCGGATGGAGGCGAACGTCGGGCCGAGGAACGCGGCCGGGTCGGTCTCGAACCCGTAGATCACCAGCGGCTCGCCGAGAGTGTCCCGCGACACGACGAAGTTCAGCAGCCGCGCCTTGCCGGCCGGCGAGCCGAGGACCATCGCGTAGGCGTCGTTGGTCAGGAGCACGGACAGCTCGCGCAACGGCCCGCCGTCGGGCGACCCGAAAGTGAGCGGCGTGCGCTCGGTCACCCGGGGCAGGCTGGCGACGTGCTGCAGGATCGTGTCGCGGGTCCACTCGAGCACCGCCATCGGGACGGTCGGCTCGGTGGTCTGCAGCGTCCCCTCCTCCCAGTCGTAGCGGAAGAAGAAGCCGACCTGCCCGAGGCACTTGCAGTTCGCGATCGTCGCCCGCACGGTGGCTTCCAGGTCGTACGGCTGGACGAGCGAGGGCTGCAGGTCGCCGGGATCGACCTGCGACGCCGGCAGCATGAACCCGGTGACGAGCGTCGTCAGGATCGTGTTCTTGGCGTGCTGGGCGAGCTGCCAGTCGGCGAAGGCCGCGTAGTCCCGCAGCGTGCGGCGCGCGGTCTCCCGGTGCGAGCGCATCGCATCGGCGGCCTGATGGGCCAGCACCGCCGCGAGGACGAGCGCCAGCGTCAGGAGCAGGAGGGGGCCGAGGGAGCGCGACTTGACGGATCCCGGCATGCGCGGCGGAAGCATTCCTTACAAATAGAATGTCGGGCCCGCGGGAGGGCCACGGTCCGGCCGGTCATCCGAACGGATTACTTACATCCGGACTGCGGGATGCGGGATGCGGGATGCGGGATGCGGATCGGAAGTCCGCAGTCCGCAGTCCGCAGTCGCCTAGTCGAACTCCAGCGCCAGATCCAGCGCCGGCGGCGAGTGCGTCAGCGCACCGACGGAGATCCAGTCCACGCCCGTCTCGGCGATCGCGCGGACGGTGGCCAGCGTGACCCCGCCCGAGGCCTCCACGGTCGCCTTGCCGGCGATCAGCTCCACGCACTCCCGCATCCGGGCGGGCGGCATGTTGTCGAGCATGATGATGTCGGCGCGGGCTGCCAGCGCCTCACGGACCTGGTCGATGGTGTCGCACTCGACCTCGACCTTCGTGTCCGGCGGCGACATCTCGCGCGACCGGCGGACGGCGAGCTCGATGTCGCCCTCCACGGCCGCAAGGTGATTGTCCTTGATCATCACCGCACTGGAGAGATCGAAGCGGTGGTTCACGCCGCCGCCGGCCCGGACGGCATACTTGTCCAGCGCGCGCCACCCCGGCAGCGTCTTGCGGGTGTCGAGGATCTTCGCCTTGGTCCCGGCGACGGCATCCACGAAGCGATGCGTCATCGTGGCAATGCCCGACAGGCGCTGCATGTAGTTGAGCGCCACGCGTTCGGCACTCAGGAGCCCGCGGGCGTGTCCGCTCAACACCAGCACAGGCGTGCCGGCCGCGACGCGCGTCCCGTCTTCCACGTCCACGCGGATCGCCGTCTTGGCATCCAGGACGCGGAACGCCTCGAGCGCGAGCGGGACGCCGCAGATGACGCCCGCCTCACGCGCCACGAGCGTGGCCCGCGCGCGCCGGTCGCTCACCACGGTCGCGATCGTCGTGAGATCGTTGAACGCGCCGTCTTCCTCGAGCGCGTGCTTCACGACTGCGTTGAGCTGCGGATGGCCGTAGGGAAAGCGCAGGACGCCGTGGCCGTCCACGCTCGGGGTCGAGAGGGGCGTGATCGTCCGTGGCGCCCGGCGACGCTCCGGCGAGCTGCCCTGCGGATTCATCTCCATGCGCTACTCTCCCGGGTCGAATCCGTCCGAGGCGGGCGAGAGCGACGGGCCGCCCTTGCCGCCGATGGCGATCATGCGCTCGATGGACCGGCGGGCGCGCTTCGCCATCCCGGGTTCCACCGTGATCCGGTGCTCCATGTTCAGCAACGCGTTCCGCAGCTTCGGCAGCGTCGTGACCTTCATGTACGCACACGAGGCGCGCTCGTTCGCCGCGAAGAACCGCTTCGTTGGATTCTCCCGGCGCAGCCGGTGCAGGATGCCGACCTCGGTCGCCACGATGAACTCGCGCGCGTCCGACTCCGCGGGCCGCCGGATCATCCCTTCCGTCGAGAGGATCTGCATCCCTTCCGGATCCACGTCCCCCGCCGACACCGCCTCGATGACGCTGGTCGAGCAGCCACACTCGGGATGCACGAGAAATTCGGCCTCCGGATGCAACGATCGCTGCAGCCGGATGTTCTCGGGATCGATGCCGGCGTGCACGTGACACTCGCCCATCCAGACATGGATGTTCTCGCGCCCCGTCATCCGCCGAACGTGCGCCCCGAGGAACATGTCGGGCAGGAAGAGGATGTCCTTGTCCGCGGGGATCGCCTCGATGACCTCGACGGCGTTGCCGCTCGTGCAGCAGTAGTCGCTCTCCGCCTTCACTTCGGCGGTGGTGTTCACGTAGGCGACGACGACCGCGCCGGGATGTTCCGCCTTCCAGGCGCGCAGCTGCTCGCCGTCGATCGTCGCGGCGAGCGAGCAGCCGGCGGCCAGATCGGGCAGGAGGACCGTCTTCTCAGGCGACAGGATGGCCGCCGTCTCGGCCATGAAGTGCACGCCGCAGAAGACGATCACCTCGGCGTCGGTCTTCGCGGCCTCGCGGGAGAGCCCGAGCGAGTCGCCGACGTAATCGGCGACGTCCTGCACCTCGGCGCGCTGATAGTTGTGGGCCAGGATCACCGCGTTGCGCTCGCGCGCGAGGCGGCGGATCTCCTCGTGGAGCTCGGCGAATCTGGGATCGGACGGCGTCGGGGCCGCAGCAGTCATGGTTCCGGTGATGATCTCGGGGTTACATCTCGATGTGCCGACCGCGCCAGGCGCGCTGCGCCCGCGGATAGTCGGAGCGGTAATGCCCGCCGCGGGATTCCTTGCGCAACAACGCTGCTTCCGCAATGAGCCGGCCAGTCTGGACGAGATTGAGCTCCTCCGTGGCGCCGGCCGGGAGCCGGTGCTCGATGTCATCGAGCTCGGCTATACAGCTGCGCAGCCCCGCCGCCGTGCGGGCGATGCCCGCGTACTGCCACATGATCTCGCGGACCCGGTCGGCGGCCACCTGCGCGGCGCCGCGATCGAGCAGCTTGGGAACCGACCAGCTGTTCCCGCGCGGCACCTGGGTCAGCTCCTCCGTCGCGACGAGGTCGCGGGCGACGCGCTCCGCGAAGACCAGTCCCTCGAGCAGCGAGTTGGAGGCAAGGCGATTGGCCCCGTGCACCCCGGTCCGCGCGACTTCGCCGACGGCGTACAGCCGCGGGAGGCTCGAGCGCCCGACCAGGTCGGTCGCGATGCCTCCCATCATGTAATGGGCGGCGGGCGTCACGGGAATGAGATCCTTCCGGGGGTCGATGCCGCGCGCCGTGCAGATGGCGAAGATGCCGGGGAAGCGCTTGACGAACCGCCGGCCGATGCTCCGCGCATCCAGGTAGACCTTCCGGTCCCCCCGCCGCTGGCGGAAGATGTGCCGCGCGACGACGTCCCGCGGCGCGAGCTCGGCGAGCTTGTGCCGGCCGACCATGAAGCGCTCGCCCGCCTCGTTGACGAGGATCGCCCCTTCCCCGCGCACGGCCTCACTGATGAGCTGCAGCGGGTTCTCGGGCGTGTCGAGCGCGGTGGGATGGAACTGGATGAACTCCATGTCCGACAGCGTGACGCCGGCCCGATGGGCGATGGCGATGCCGTCCCCGGTCGCGACCTGGGGGTTGGTCGTGTAGCGGAAGACCTGTCCGCAGCCCCCGGTCGCGAGCACGGTGGCGTCGGCGATGATGTCCGTGGCCTTGCCACGCACGCTGGCGCGGACCCCGACGCACTGCCCGCGATGGACGATGAGGTCGAGCACGCGGGTCTTCTCGGCGACCTTGATCCGCGGGCTCTCGGCCACGCGGGCGATGAGGGTCCGTGCGACTTCCGCGCCGGTCTGGTCGCCGTGGGCGTGGACGATCCGGTTGGTCGAGTGCGCGGCCTCGCGACCGAGCTGGAACTCCCCGCTCCGCGGGTCGAGGTCGAAGTGGGCGCCGGCGGTATAGAGGTCGCGCACGCGCGCGGGCCCCTCCTCCACGAGGACGTGCACCGCTTCGGCGTCGCAGAGGGCCGCCCCGGCCGCGAGGGTGTCCTTGCGATGCAGCTCGGGAGAGTCGCCGGCCCCGAGGGCCGCGGCGATGCCGCCCTGGGCGTACGCCGTGGCAGAGTCGAACAGGCTGCGCTTGGTGAGGAGCAGCACGTCTCCCTGCTGGGAGCCGCGCCACGCCGCGTGCAGGCCGGCGACGCCGCTTCCGATGACGAGGAAGCGGGTGCGGATGCGGTCGGTCATGGAACCAAGATAGTCGGGCGGCGGGCGTGAGTGCCGCTCTTGTCCCGCTCCCTTCCCCCGGCGAGCTTTCCAAGTCTCATGCGGAAGCTTCTCGCTCTCGTGGCGGCGCTGCTCGTCGTCCACGTTGCCCTCCTCTTCGTACGCCCCTCCGGTGCCGCCGCCCCTCCCTCCCGGGAAGCCCTGGATGTGGGGATCGTCTTCGACGTCGGCGGCCGCGGCGACAAGTCCTTCAACGACGGCGCCTACGCCGGCGCCATGCGGGCGGAGCGGGAGCTGGGCGCGCACGTCCGGTTCATCGAGCCCGGTGAGGGATCGGATCGCGAGGCGGGGCTGCGGCTGCTCGCCGCGGAGGGAATGGATCTCGTCGTCGGCGTCGGCTTCATCTTCACCGACGACCTGACGCTCCTCGCGCGCGAGTACCCCGACGTGCGATTCGCCGGGGTGGACCTCGCGATCGCCAACGACGCCTCGGGCGCCCCGATCCTCCCGCCGCGCAACCTGGCCGCGCTCAAGTTCCGCGAGGAGGAAGGCTCGTTCCTCGTCGGTGCGCTCGCGGCCATCGTCGGCGACTCGAAGAAGCTCGGCTTCGTCGGCGGCATGGACGTGCCCCTCATCCACAAGTTCGAGGCCGGATATCGCGCGGGCGTGAAGCACGTGTGCCCCGATTGCGTCGTCCTCGCGCAGTACGCCGGGGTGACGCCGGAGGCATTCCGCAACCCGGGGCGCGGCAAGGAGCTCGCGCTGAGCCAGTACCAGCAGGGCGTGAACGTGATCTTCCACGCGTCCGGCTCCACCGGTCTCGGCGTGTTCGAGGCCGCGCGGCAGACGGGCCGGCTCGCCATCGGCGTGGACGCCGACCAGTACGCCGAGATGCCGGGCAGCGTGCTCACGTCCATGGTGAAGGGCGTGGATGCCGCGGTCTTCGATGCGATCAAGCGCACGAAGGACGGCACGTTCGAGGGCGGCATCCGGCAGTTCGGGCTCGCGGAGCGCGGGGTCGGCTACGTGTACGATGCCAACAACGAGCCGCTGATCCCCGCCGCGGCCCGCCTCCGCGTCGACCAGCTCCGCGATTCGATCATCGCGGGCCACATCACGGTTCCGAGCACGCGATGAGCGCATCGACGGTCCACCACGCCGCCGGCATCGCCGCCGCCGATCACGCGTCCGCCGTCCGGATGACCGGCATCCGAAAGGCCTTCGGGGACTGCATCGCCAATCGGGACGCGACCCTCGAGGTCGCGCGCGGGGAGATCCACGCGATCGTGGGCGAGAACGGCGCGGGCAAGTCGACGCTGATGCGCGTGCTCGCCGGCCTGTTCGCACCGAACGAGGGGACCGTGGAGGTCGGCGGTCGCGACGTCACCGGGTGGAGCACGAACGAGGCGATCGGCGCGGGCGTCGGCATGGTGCACCAGCACTTCATGCTGGTGCCGACGCTCACCGTGGCCGAGAATCTCACCCTGGGCGCCGAGCGCGTGCGGGGGCTGCAGCTCGACCGTGCGGCCGCCGAGGCGGCGGCGCGCTCCCTCAGCGAGCAGACGGGACTCCGCGTGGATCCCGCGCGCACCGTGTCCGAGCTGTCCGTCGGCGAGCTGCAACGCGTCGAGATCCTCAAGGCGCTGTACCGCGGCGCAAAGGTGCTCATCCTCGACGAGCCCACCGCCGTCCTCTCGCCGCCCGAGGTGGAGGAGCTGTGGGGCGTGTTGCGCACGCTTCGCGACGCCGGCGGCACGATCATCCTCATCACGCACAAGCTCGATGAGGTGATGGCGGTCTCGGACACGATCACGGTGATGCAGCAGGGCCGGACGGTCGCCCGCCTCCGCACCGCCGACACGACGCCGCGCGAGATCGCGCGCGCCATGGTCGGTCGCGACGTGGCCCTCGCGATGGACGTCCTCGCACCGCGCGCGGGAGGTGACGGGGCGCCGCTCCCCGGCGCACGGATATTCCCGCTGCTGTCGGTCCGCAACCTCCGCGTCTCGACGCGCCTCCGTGAGCGCGCGGTGGACGACGTGTCGTTCGACATCGCGCCCGGGGAGATCCTCGGCATCGCGGGGGTGGAGGGCAACGGCCAGACGGAGCTCGTCGAGGCGCTGGCAGGGCTGCGCCCGGCCGCGGACGGCACGGTGACGCTGCGCAACGCCGACTCCGCCGAGCACGACCTGCTGCGGCTGGACGTCCGGCGGCGTGGCGACGCGGGGCTGTCGCACATTCCCGAGGATCGCCACCACCGCGGCCTCATTCTCGACTACACCGTCGCCGAGAACCTCATCCTCGGCCGGCAGCACCAGTTCTCGAACGGCGGGTCGCTCGACCGCGCGCGCATCGCGGCGAACGCGCAGGAGCAGATCGCGGCGTTCGACATCCGGCCGACGGATCCGGCGCTCCCTGCCCGGGCGCTCAGCGGCGGGAATCAGCAGAAGGTGGTGATCGCCCGCGAGATGGGCCGCGAGTTCCAGGTGCTGCTCGCGTCGCAGCCCACCCGCGGCGTCGACGTGGGCGCGATCGAGTTCATCCACCAGCGGTTGCGCGAGGCGCGCGCCGCGGGGCGGGCGATCCTGCTCGTGAGCGCCGATCTCGCCGAGATCCTGGCGCTCGCCGATCGCGTGGCCGTGATGTACGGCGGCCGCATCGTCGCCGTGCTGCCGCGGAGCGAGGCCACCGCGGAGAAGCTCGGTCCGTTCATGACCGGCGCCGATCGGGGCGCAGCCGCCGGTTCCGCGGCATCCGGCACCTGAGACCCATGTCGACTCTCGCCACGCCCGGCCCGACGTCCGGCACCAGCACCGAGGCCGGCCCGGCCAGCATGCGCCACTCGCGCCGCACGAAGCTCGAGGAGGCGATCCTCCCGCCGCTCGTGGCGGTGCTCCTCGCCGTCGTCGTCGGCGACTTCCTCATCCTCACGTTCGGCCAGTCCCCTGCCGACGTCTATCGGCTGCTGCTCGAGGGCACGTGGGGGAACTGGTACGGGCTCGGGCAGGTGCTGTACAAGGCGACGACGCTCACGTTCACCGGACTGGCCGTGGCGTATGCGATGCGCGCCGGGCTGTTCAACATCGGGGCGGAGGGCCAGCTCGCGGCAGGCGGGTTCGCCGCCGCGCTCGTGGGCCTGGTGCTCCCCGCCGGGCTCCCGTGGATCGCCGTGCTGCCCGTGTACCTCGTCGCCGCGGCACTTGGCGGCGGCATCGTCGGCTACGTGCCGGGGATCCTGAAGGCGCGGTTCGGGGCCCACGAAGTGATCACGACGATCATGCTCAACTACGTCGTGCTGGCGCTGCTGGCGTACATCGTGAGCGCGCACCTGCACGTGCCGGAGACGCTGCACACGGAGGACATCCGCAGCGGCCTGCTCCCGCGCCTCGCCGATGCCTCCGCCGTCTTCCGCGGCTCGGCCGCGAACGCGACGATCCTGCTCGCCATCGTCGCGTCGCTCGCCGTCTGGTGGACCCTGTTCCGCACGCGGCGCGGCTACGAGCTGCGCGCCGCCGGCCTGCAGCCCGAAGCCGCCGAGTATGGCGGCGTGCACGTCGGGCGGGTGTGGTGGCATGCGATGCTCGTCTCCGGCGCGATCGCCGGACTCGGTGGCCTCAACTACGTCGTCGGCTACAAGGGCTATTACGAGGAGGGATTCGCGGCGGGATCCGGCTTCCTCGGCATCGCCGTCGCGCTGGTGGGGCGCAACCATCCTGGCGGCGTCGTCGTGGCCGCGCTGCTGTTCGCGACCTTGTCGCAGGGCGGCCTGGCGGTGAACGCCCTCGTGCCGAAGCAGATGGTGGAGGTGCTGCAGGCCGTCGTCATCATCGCCATCGCGACCGCCGTACCCGAGGTCCGACGCCTCCTCCGCGGCGCCCGCCGCACGGGAGGGCGCTGAGATGCTCGTGCTCGCCTTCCTCGCGCAGACGTTCCGCATCGCGGTCCCCTACCTGTTCGCCAGCGCGGGCGGTGTGGTCTCCGAGCGCGTCGGCCTCATCGCGCTGACCCTCGAGGGCTACATGCTCGGCGGGGCGTTCTGCGCCGTCGTCGCCACCGAAGCCACGGGCAGCCCGTGGATCGGCGTCCTCGCCGGCATGGCCGGCGGTGCACTCCTCGCGCTGCTGTACGCCGTGTCGTCGGTCCGGTTCAAGGCGAACCAGGTGATCATCGGCGTCGCGTTGAACCTCCTGGTCATCGGCCTCACGCGCTTCTTCCTGCGGCTGCTGTTCGACAGCTCCTCCAACTCGCCCCGCGTCGAGGGGTTCGTGGTCGAGCAGAGCGGCAGCGGCTTCGCCGCGCTCGCGCAGAATCCGCTCGTGTGGCTGGGCGTCCTCGCCGTGCTGGCGATGGGCTGGATGCTGTACCGCACCGTGTTCGGCCTCCGGATCCGTGCGGTGGGCGAGCACCCGCAGGCCGCGGCGTCGGTGGGGATCCCCGTCGATCGCGTGCGGTACCTGGCGGCGGCGCTGTCGGGCGCCGTGGCGGCGCTCGGCGGCGTGTACCTCGCGCTCGACCAGCACCAGTTCACCGACGGGATGACGGCAGGGCGCGGATTCATCGCGCTCGCGGCGGTGATCTTCGGTCGCTGGGATCCGAAGCGCGTCGCCCTCGCCTGCCTGCTGTTCGCGGCCGCGGAGACCTTCCAGATCCAGCTGCAGGGCTCGCAGGTGATTCCGTCGCAGTTCGTCGAGATGATTCCCTACGTCCTGACGATCATCGCGCTGGCGACGGTGGTCGGCCGCGCCTCG
>DASTYL010000193.1:0-5690 GCA_035764975.1 Gemmatimonadaceae bacterium
AGCGAGTGACGGTCCGCGGCGGGGAGCTGCTCCCAGGGCGTGTCGAGGTCGATCTTCTCCTTGCGCGCGAACTCCGCGAGTGCGCGGCGCTTGTTCTCGTACCGCGGCATCGTCCATGGGTGGATCGCACCGTCACGCAGCGTCCGATCGCCGTACGGCACGATGAGCCGTTCGTCGTACTCGAGCACCGCGCCGAACCCATTGCACTTCTGGCAGGCGCCGCGCGGCGAGTTGAACGAGAAGAGCTGCGGCGTCGGGGCAGGGAGACGGGTGCCGTCGTCGGGGCACTCGAAGCGCTCCGTGAAGCGGAGCGCCGTCTCGCCCGCATCGGCGCGAACGACGACGCAGTCGCCATCGCCCTCGGAGAACGCGGTTCCCACCGCGTCGGCAAGCCGTCCCGCGGCGCCGTCGCCGACCGCGAGACGGTCCACGACGACGAGCACCTCGGCGGCGGCCGCGAGGTCGGGGCTCACGGCCATGTCCTCCAGGCGCAGGTCCCGCCCGTCGACCCGCACGCGCACGAACCCCTGCGCCCGGAGATTCTCGACGAGCACGTCGTGCGTCACCTTCGCCGAACGCTTGAGCGGGAAGGTCACCGAGAATCGCGTCCCGGGCGGCAGCGCGAGCACCCGGTCCGTCACGGACTGCACCGTGTCCGGCTTCAGTTCCCGTCCGCAGACGGGGCAGAAGGTGCGGCCGATCCTGGCCCAGAGCAGCCGCAGGTAGTCGTAGATCTCGGTCGCTGTCCCCACGGTCGACCGCGAGGTCTTCGTCGGATTCTTCTGCTCGATCGCGACGGCGGGGGAGAGGCCGTCGATGAAGTCGACGTCCGGCTTCTCCATGCGCTCCAGGAACTGGCGGGCATAGGCGGACAGGGACTCCACATACCGCCGCTGTCCTTCGGCGTAGATCGTATCGAACGCGAGCGAGCTCTTGCCGGACCCCGACGGGCCCGTGATGACGGTGAACGCCCGCCGGGGAATCTCGAGGTCGATTCCCTTGAGATTGTGCTGCCGCGCGCCGCGGACGATGATCCTGTCCTTCATGCGCCGCAATCTAGCCGGGCGACCGAACAGAAACCGTGGGAACGCGGAGAGGGGTCGGCCGGGACGATCTGCATCGTCACCGCCGACCCCTCCACTCACCGCTCACTGCGCCTGAGCCCTGCTCAGGCGGCACGGTCAGACCGTGCGGGTGCCCTTCGGACGCGTCGCGAGGCGATACACCCAGAGAAGCAGCATGGCGCCGAGAACGGCGAGGAGCAGGCTCCACAGCGAGAAGCCGCTGAGGCCGGCACCGGTGATCATGTTGCCCAGGAACCCGCCGAGGAACGCACCCACGATACCGATGAGAATCGTCACGATGATGCCACCGGGATCCCGGCCAGGCATGAGGGCCTTGGCGATGGCGCCGGCGATGAGACCGAGAACGACCCAGGCGAGAATACCCATATGTGTTGCCTCCAGAAGGGGAGTTGAATCCGCGTCCGCCTCGGAAAGCAATCCGCGTACCATGTAGCTCCGCCCGCCTCGGGCTTTGACCGCACGGTAGCTTGTCAAAACGCATGGTATCGACACACGACGACGACGACATCGCGCCGGTCTACGATCATCGCCTCGCGAGCCGCCTGCTCGGGTACGCGCGGCCGCATGGATGGCTCGTGACCGGTGCCGTGACGCTGCTGCTGCTCGAGGGAGCGCTGCAGCTCGTCGGACCGCTGCTCACCCGGGAAGTGATCGACGTCGCGATCCCGGCGCGCGACGCCGGCGCGATCGCGCGGGCGGCCATGCTGTTCGCGGCGTCGCTCGTCGTCTCGTTCATCGCGCAGTTCGGCGAGACGGTGCTCACCGCGCGGCTCGGCCAATCCGTGATGCACGACTTGCGGACGCAGCTCTTCGCGAAGCTGCAGCGGCTGCCGATTCCTTATTACGACCGCACGCCGGTGGGGCGGATGGTGACACGCGTCACCTCCGACGTCGAGGCCCTGAACGAGATGTTCACCGCCGGGGTGGTGTCCGGGCTGGGCGACCTGTTCACGCTCCTCGCCATCGGCACCCTGATGCTGATCGCGGACTGGCGGCTCGCGCTGTCCGCGTTCGCGGTCATCCCGTTCGTCTATCTCACCTCGCATTTCTTCCGGCTCAAGGTGCGCGTGGCGTACCGGGAGATCCGCGCGGCGGTGGCGCGCATCAACACGTTCCTGCAGGAGCGCGTCTCCGGCATGCACGTCGTGCAGCTGTTCGGGCGGCAGCGGGACGAGACGGCGGCGTTCGACGCGCTCAATCGTGCCCATCTCGACGTGCAGCGCCGGTCGATCCGCTATTACGCGGTGTACTTCCCCGCCGTGGAGCTCCTCACGACCGTGGCCCTCGCGGCGATCCTCGTCGCCGGTGCGGAACGCGTGGGCGCCGCCACCCTCACCGTCGGCACCGTCGCCGCCTTCCTGCAGCTCGTGCGACGGTTCTTCCAGCCGCTGCAGGATCTCGCAGACAAGTTCAACACGCTGCAGCAGGCGATGGCGGCGTCGGAACGGATCTTCGCGCTGCTCGACGAGCCAGAGGCGGGGGTGCCCGCGGGGCATGCCGCGAACGTTGCCGAGGCGACCGCCGAACGACGGGCGCGGGGGGTGACGGTCACGTTCGACGACGTGTGGTTCCACTACGACCGCTCGCACGATGCGGCGGGCCGGAGTGAGCAAGATGGTGCTGCCGAACCGGAGTGGGTGCTGCGCGGCGTGCGCTTCACCGCGCGACCGGGCGAGACGGTGGCGCTCGTGGGCCACACCGGGGCGGGAAAGACGACGATCGTGAACCTGCTGCTGCGGTTCTACGATCCGCAGCGCGGACGCATCCTCATCGATGGCGTCGACATCCGGGACATGCCCGTCCAGGAGCTTCGCGCGCTCATCGGTTACGTGCAGCAGGACATCTTCCTGTTCGCCGGCGACATCGCGTCGAACATCCGGCTCGCGAACCCGCTCGACGACGCCGCGGTGGAGGCAGCCGCCGCGCGCGTCGGCGCCGACCGGGTCATCCGCCGGCTTCCCGACGGCCTCGCACACCGGCTCGGCGAGCGTGGGCGCTCGGTGAGCGTGGGCGAGCGGCA
Source organism: Gemmatimonadaceae bacterium (assembly GCA_035764975.1). Taxonomy (GTDB): domain Bacteria; phylum Gemmatimonadota; class Gemmatimonadetes; order Gemmatimonadales; family Gemmatimonadaceae; genus JACDHQ01. The sequence goes on from DASTYL010000193.1 coordinate 3,106, forward strand.
GCTGCTCTCCTTCGCGCGTGCCATCGCGGCGGATCCGGCGGTGCTCGTGCTCGACGAGGCGACCAGCGCCGTGGACAGCGAAGTCGAGCGCGAGATCCAGGGGGCGCTCGAGACGTTGATGGAGGGTCGCACCACGATCGCCATCGCACACCGCCTCAGCACCATCGTGCATGCCGACGAGATCCTGGTGCTGCACCACGGCGAGGTGCGGGAGCGGGGAACGCACGCTGCGTTGCTCGCCGGCAAGGGACTCTACGAGCGCCTGTACCGCCTCCAGCAGGGGACGATCGCACGCGCGCTCGACACGGCGGTATGACGCGGATCACCGCGCGACGGCGGGTCGCAGGCCGCTTGCCAGCCGCTGGGGGACGCCCGTACTTTCCCCCGAGCCCGCGCTTTGTGCCGGGCAACGTACGCGGCGGACTGTTGCCAACCGCCTGACCTCGCTTCTGGCTCCGATGCCGGCCCTCCACATCCACGACCAGCAGTATCCCATCGCCCCGGGTACGACGCGCCTCGGCGCGCCGGAGGCCGCCGAGATCCCGGTGGCTGCCGGGACGGGGGTGCAGGCGATCGTCGAGATGCAGGCCGGAGCGGGCGTGACGATCCGCCGCGCGACGGGCGATGCGGTCGTCCGCGTCAACGGCGTCGCGCTGGGCGCGGAGCCCACGCCGCTGCTTCATGGCGACCGGATCGAGATCAGCGGCGTCGACATCCGGTATGCGGACGAGCAGCAGGCCGGGGCCACCCAGTTCGTGTCGGGCGGGGAGATCGCCGCGATGGCCGCCCGGCGCGGCGCCACGATGGCCACCACCGGCAGCGGCGGACGGCTCGTCTCCCTCGTGGATGGCAAGGAGTACGCGGTTCCCGTGACGGGGCTCGTGATCGGCCGCGAGGTCGGGGCGGACGTCGTCGTGCCGCTCGCGGAGGTGTCGCGACGTCACGCCGAGATCGTGCCGACCGGCGAGGGCTACCGGCTCACCGACCTCAGCACGAACGGGGTGCTCGTCAACGGCGAGCGCGTCGTGCAGAGCCGGCTCCTCAACCGCTCCGACGTCATCCGGATCGGGAGCGAAGAATTCCGGTTCTATGCGGACGTCGCCCGACCCACACCTGCCCCCCCGGCGGCGGTCGCCCCCGAGGCGGCTCCAGCAGCGCCCCCTCGGGCTGCCGCCGCATCCCCGCCGGTGACGGCGGCGGCAGGCCCGTCTGGTCGTGCTCCCCTGAAGGAACCGCCTACGGCTGCACCGGCTCCGGCACCGGGCGCGCCCAAGCCGTCCCGGCCCCCTCGTCCCGCGCCTGCCGCGCCCCCAACGCCGGCGCCGGCATCCGGCGGCAGTCTCCGATTCTGGGTGTGGCTCCTGCTGGTCGTGATCATCATCGCGACCGCCCTCTTCGTGATGGGCTAGATGCCACGCTTCATCTGGGCTGCACGCACCGACGTTGGAATGATCCGGTCGGGGAACGAGGACAACTTCGCCGCCGATGCCGATGGCGAGCGGGGATTGTTCATCGTCGCCGACGGGATGGGGGGCCACGCCGCCGGCGAGGTGGCCAGCGAGATGGCGGTGCAGATCGTCCGTCGCGAGATGATCGACCTGCGCGAGGTCGCGGGCCAGCCTGCCGCGCAGCGGCTGGTCGAGAGCATCCTGCACGCCAATCGCGCCATCCACGACCGGACGCTGTCCGAGACCGACAAGCAGGGGATGGGCACCACGGCGTCGGTGCTGCTCCTGTCGGGCAGCCAGTATCTCATCGGCCAGGTCGGCGACTCCCGCGTCTATCTCCTGCGGGACGGGGCGCTGCGGCAGCTCACCAAGGACCACTCCTACGTGCAGGAACAGGTGGATGCGGGGTTCCTGACCCAGGAGCAGGCGCGCTACCACCCGTACAGCAACGTCATCACGCGCTGTGTCGGCGCGAGTGACAACGTCGAGCCGGACCTCTACAGCGGCGAGCTCCGGGTCGGCGACCTGTTTCTCGTCGCGAGCGACGGCCTGACGGGCATGGTGGACGACCGCCGCCTCCAGCAGCTCCTGATGGCCCGGGTCGGGCCCGAGCGCATGGTGCAGTCGCTGATCGCGGAAGCCAACGGCCGCGGAGGGCTCGACAACATCACGGCCATCGTGGTGCGCGTCGCGCCGGACGGGGACGCCGAAGGCGATATCGGCACGACGCAGGAGCACCTCGGGAGTGGTCCGTGACGGGCGACCCGACCCGGGATGGGGAGGGCCTCCCGCAGACCGTCGGCGCGCTCGCCGAGCTGTATCTCGGCAACATCCTGTACGCCCTCGAGATGGCGGCGATGTCGCTGGACGACGACGGCAAGGACGAGCATGCCGCGTTCTACCGCGGCATCGCGCGGAAGCTCGCCGAGGCGCACGGAAAGGCGAAGGAATGATCCCGGGGGCATGAGCGGTGAACGGGGCATGCGTTCACCGCTCACCCCTCACAGGAGCGCCTGCTCCCCCTGGAGACGCCGCTTCACCTCGTCCTTCGGCAGCGTCAGCAGCCCGAACACCCGGTCGCGGCTCAGCGTCACCCGCTCGCAGGTGAACACCCGCAGCCACCGCGCGGAGCGATAA
>DASTYL010000194.1:0-20080 GCA_035764975.1 Gemmatimonadaceae bacterium
ATTGAGCACCGACCCCAGCGCCTCGCGCAGGGTGAGGCGGGTCCCCGGCTGCATCGCCACACCGGGATCCGGGCTCCTCGCCGCCGCGTCGGCAGCCGCGAATGCCGGCGCCAGATCGGGCGCGCCCGAACGCGGCTTCCGCCCGCGCTCGTCGAGGCGGGTGCGCGCGCTGCGGAGCTTCCCTGCCAGAGTATCCACGAGGGGGCGATGCTCCTCGAGGTAATGCCGAACGACCTCGAGTGCCTCCCAGTAGCACTGCTCGACGATGCCCGGGTTGGCACCGCCGGCACAGCGCTGCACGTCGCCGTGGCAGCGCGGGAATGCAGGCGCACGCCCCTCGACGAGACCCGCCACGGCCTCGTAGAACCCGGCCGAACAGAGGGCGTGGCCGGCCCCGTGGGACGCCCGCCCCTCGATGCCATAGCGCCATCCCTTGACGGTCCGATAGACGATCGCCACCGGCTGGCCGTTGTCGAGCGTCAGTGCAAGGCGCTGCGCTGCGCCGATCTGCTGGAAGTTGAATCCGTCCGGGACGTAGATGACGTTCCAATCGTGCAGGTACGCCAGCTCCATCGGCGTCCATTGCACGTAATCGCCGGGCGTCGAACCGTCGCGGCACACCCGGTTGGAGTCGATCGACGCCTGGTTCCAATCGATGTGCAGGATGACGTTGTCGAGCGACGCCGTGCCGGCGGCGGCGAGCGCTTCCGCCACGCGCCCCGGCGTGAGCCCCCCTTCCCCTTCAATGATGTGCACCCGGGGCGCATCGTCGCCGAAGGTGTCCGCCGCGCCCCACGCGAGTCCCAGCGACGCAGGCAGTCCCACGCCCGACGCCCCGGTGGAAAGCCGGACGAATGGCGTGGCCGGCGTCGGATGCCCATCGAGCGCCTTCGCGCGATGCGCGCGGAAGAGGCGGGTGGAGGTCACCGGGTTCCGCCGGAACCCGAGCAGGTCCTCGAGGCGCAGCTGCTTCGCCTCGCGGGCCGGCAGCAGCTCGGGCGCCGCGATGCGCGCGATCTCGTTGCGGATCGCCCACAGTGCGTAGAGGCCGAGCGCCTTGTGGCCGGCGGCGTACGAGATGATGTCCGCGTCCCGCCGGTCCGGGTCGGAGAGATCGTACTCGAGCGTCTCGAAGAGCAGCGTCTGCACGAACCGGCCGGACGAGATCGAGCCGCCCGGGTGCCCCGACTGCGGCACGTAGTTGTACATGGCCGAGCAGAGCGACCGATAGACGAGGTCGAGCGCCTCCAGGGTGGCCACGGCGTCCGCGTCGAACGCCGGCGCCTCCCGGGTCACGACCTCCCGGATGTCGATGTAGACGCCGCGGCGCTCCCCGAACTCGAGCCGCTGCGTGGCGGCAGGCATCACGTCGGCGATCACCACAGGTGTTCTCCTTCGGCGATGAAGCGATGGAATCCGTCGCGATCCGACGCCGCGCGGCGAATCGCCGCGACGCCCCGCTCGAGCTCCGGCAGGCTCGTCGCGATGGACATCCGCAGGTAGTGCTGCCCGTCGGCGCCGATGCGGCCGAACGAGCGGCGGTCGAGCGTGGCGACGTGATGGCGCCAGAGGAGGAACATCTGGAAGAGCGTCGCCGGGCTCGTTCGCTCGCGGCTCGCCGGATCCAGCTGCCGGTGCGCCTCGACGGCGCCGATCGCCTCGCACACGCCGGAGATGTTGGGAAAGAGATAGAACGCGCCGCCCGGTGTGTTACACGTGATCCCGGGGATCGCATTCAATCCCGCGACGACGATGTCCCGCCGCTCCTGGAACGCCTCGGTCATCGCCGCGATCGTCGCACGGCTCTCCGCGCTCTCCAGGGCGACCTTCGCGCCCATCTGGTTGTAGGCGGGGACGCACGAGAAGTAGTTGATGTTCAGGTTCTTCGCGACAGCCGCTTCCTCGGCGGTCGGATAGACCGCCCATCCGACACGCCCACCCGTCCACGCATACGACTTCGACACGCCGCCGACGATGATCGTCCGCCCCGCCATGTCCGGCAGCGATGCGATCGAGATGTGACGGTTGCCGTCGAAGAGGATGTCCTCGTACACCTCGTCCGAGTACACGCGCACCGTTGCCGGCGCCTTGCGCAGGATGACCTCGGCGATGCTCTCGAGCTGTTCCCGTGTCGCGACGCCTCCCGTCGGATTCGACGGAAAGTTCAGGATGATGAGCCGCGTGCGGTCGCTGATCAGCGGCTCGAGGTCCTGGCCGGAGAAGCTGAATCCCGCCGCCTCGCGCAGGTGCAGCGGCACCGGCTTCGCGCCGAGGTAGCTGGTGAACGACTCGTAGATCGGGAAGCCCGGGCTCGGGTAGATCACCTCGTCGCCGGGATCGCAGTAGGTCTGCTGCGCGAAGCCGATCGGCGGCTTGGCGCCTGGATAGACGACCACGCGGTCCGGCGTGACGGGGATGCCGCGCGCGCGACTGACATGGGCCGCGATGGCTTCGCGCAGGGGCAGGATGCCCTGTGGGTCCACGTAGTGGGTCATGTCGGCGTCGATGCACCGCTTGACCTCATCGGCGATGTGCTTCGGCAGCGCGAAATCGGGCTCGCCGAGGTTGCACTTGACCACCGTGTGCCCTGCCGCCTCGACCTCGCGGATGTAGGGGCCGATCTTGAAGGCGTTCTCGGTGCCGAGCTGGCGCGTCCGAGCGGAGAAGTGCACCTCCGGCGACGACGCGGCAGCGCGCGGGGGCGTTGCAATCGGCGCTGCGGGAGCCGCCATGGGCAGGGCTGTCATTGGAAACGGGGTTTGCGTGACCGGTCACACCCGACGATCGGCCACGATACGCCCCCGCCGATGCCCGCACACAAGGGCTCCCGCTACAATCGCGTCGGCGATTCCCCTAACGCGCGGCGTTGCCGCGTCCGCCTCACGGGCGGTCGAGCACCGGCAGATACTCGCGCCACGGCCCGACCGCCTCTCGGTACTGCTTCGCCATCACCCGCGCCGTCTGGGCGATGTGTCCAAGGTCGTGCGCGGCCCAGGTGGCGAGGAGCTGGCGGAGGGTCACCGTCCCCAGCGCCGGATGCTCCCCCTCGAGCGCCAGCTCGCGGTCCGACAGCTTCCACCCGCGCAGGGTGACCAGGTTGCCGGCGCGGAGGCGCGTGAACTCCTCGAGCAGCTCGGCGACGCTCTTTCCGTCGCTCTCCCGGTACTGCGCGAATCGGTCGTACGGCTCGAATCGCCGATCCGGTCCCTGTGCGAGAATGATCCTGGCTCGCGGGATCCAGTCGGTTCGCTCCCCGTGGATCAGGTGTCCGAGATTGTCGAACGCACTGAACGTGTCCGGGCCTTCGTCGGGCCTCGTCCACGCGTCGGAGAGGCCGCCCACCAGGGCGCGAAATGTCCCGGGCGTCCGCTCGAGAATCTCGAGCGCGTGCGGCAGGTCGAATTGCACTGGGACTCTCGTGCCCTACTTGACGAACACGAGCCCGAACGCACCGACGGAGATCACCTTGTCGTCCACCTCGGTGTACGAGGCGATGCCGACGCTGTGGTAGCGCGTGAGCCAGCCCATGACGCGGCCGCCCCCGAGCACGCTCGCGACGCTGGATCGGCGCGCGACGTCGTCGCGGATCGCACGATCGTGGCGCGCTTCATCCGGGTTGAAGGCAACCGCGGCGACGACGACGGCGGCGATGATCGCCGCCGTGCGGAGGTACGACGTGCTGCTTCGTGTAGCCGGCATCGATTGGGAGCTCATGGTAAGGGCGGTCGACCCACAGCCGTGCAATGGAGAAGACCGGCGTCACCATGAGAGGTAACGACCCATCGACGGCCGACGGCATGGTCAGTCGAGGAGGTGACGACCCTCCCCGCTCACGTCACCAGCTCGACGGCTCCGAGCTGCTCCCACAGCCCCCGCAGGACGCGATCACGCGCCTGCAGGCCCCGCCGGTACTCGGCGGAATCCGTGTGATGGATCTCCGAACGAAGATCGGACAGGACACCCGACAGCAGGTCGCGCAGCTCGCGCACTTCCTCGGGCGACAGATTCAGGTGCATCGTCGGCTCCTCTGGGTGGAATGCGATCGATCCTGTGCGTCGGCGATCGTCCGGCGATCGTCAGGCGTACGGACTATCGGGAGGATGCGAATGGACCAGCTGGAGGGGCGTCAGCTTTTCCCTCACCCGCGCGTCGGATTCTGCTTGGTTCCTGGGTCGGGCAATGCATCCGCTCAGCCGACTCCATTCCGCGATCCTGGGATCCAGCGCGGCACCAAGGCCCGGTAGCGCCGATACTCCTCCCCGAACCGGCGCTCGAGCCCGGGCTCCTCGACCAGCCGGAAATACACCTCGTTGATGACGATGAACAGCGCGAGCCACGCGGCGAGGCGGGGCGAGCGAAGAAGCAGCGCCTCACCCGCGAGGACGCCGGCGACGCCGCTGATCATCGGGTTCCGGACGAAGCGATAAGGGCCCACCGCCACGAGACGCCGCGTGGGATCCCAGGGCGCGAGCGTCCCCTTCCCGACGTTCGCGAAGAGCACGACACACCAGAGGAACAGTGCGGCTCCGCCGACCAGGAAGAGCGCCCCGAGGATCTGCGTCGCCAGCGCGACGGAGGCGGAAGCGTGCACGGAGTCCGCCAGCGGCAGCTCCGCATGCTGGAGCCACCGTGGCACGACGATCGTGACCACGACCGGAAGGAGGAGAATCGACAGGAGGTGGCGCAGGATCATCATGGACTGCGTCAATCCGTCCGTCGCGACTTCCTGCCGCTCGCCGGCGAGACGTCGATGAGCAGCGCGACGACCAGCCCCACGATCGGCCACAGGGTCCACCGACCCCCGAACCAGTGCTGAACGGCTGAGTACCAGAGCAGTGTCGTCGGAAGAAACACGAAGCCCAGGATCGGCCAGAGCAGCGTGTCGAACATGCCCCGGAACCAGGTCGAGAAGAACCACAGCAGGGCGATGACCAGTCGCGGGGTGATGAGCGCGAACACGGCGATGAGACACGGCACGCGGTCGACCCTCCGGGAGCAGGTAATACCGATGGTGCAGGTGAGGCCCCTTCAGTCGTTCAGGGCACCGGCGACTCGGCGCCCGCGACGGGTGTCGCGCTCCGGGTGACGCTGCGAAAGAGCTGGCCCCCGGTGAAGAGCAGCGTGCCGCCGAGTGCGGGATCGAATGCGAAGAGGCTGGCGCCGCCCACCAGGACGAGCAGCACTGCGACAACGCGCGTCCGGCGCTCGCGGCGTCCAGGTCCATAGGCGAGTGCAAGCACCGTCGTCAGCCCGATGGCGGCGACGACGGCGGCGGCCCAGGGGTTGTCGCGCATGCGCCCGAAGGTGGTGCGCCCACCCAGCGGCAGCGCGACGCCCATCGCGATCGCAGCGTGCGCCGCGAGGACGAGGCCGAGCAGGACCCAGATGAGAAACGTGTCGTTCAGTGCCTTTCGCATGCGCAGGGGACGTTCGGGAGGTGAAGGGGTCACGTCTCGGCGACCAGGACCTCGTTGACGGTCAGGGGCTCGCATCGCCGATCGAGTGCTTCATATGCGCCAGCGTTGTCGCGCCGGAATGCATGCCACGCAGCCTCGGACTCCCAGCGGTCGATCGTCAGGTACTCCGCCGGATCGTCGCCGGCACGGCGGAGCTCCGTGCCGAGATAACCGCGTCCCAGCTTGAACAGTTCGACCCAGTCACCCGCCGGGCCGTACACCCGCTCGAACGCCGCCGCCATGCCGGGGGCCGGCCGGAAACGCCAGGTGCGGGTGAACACGACCGGGTCACTCGCCGTTCGTCAGGTACTTCTGAGGCAGCGGATTGGCTGGGCCTTCCGCCTCCCAGAAGATCGACACCACCCACCAGCGCGTACCGTCGTTCATCAACTGGATGCTGTTGATCCCGCGAATGATGGTGGAATCGCTGTCGCTGCGACCCTCGTACGTGCTGAACACGTGCGCGATGTGCCCGAACTGCTCCGTGCGGCGGGCGATCTCGCGCTCATGGAATCCACGGCGCTCGAGCTGCGGACCGGAGACGGCGATGTAGTCGTTGACGCCGAGCATCCGCATCCCGATGCCGTCGCCGGGGCGCTGCATCGTCGGCATCAACTTCCCGCCCGGGACGAAGAGGGAGCGCATGCGGTTCCAGTCGCGCGCCTTGCCGACGGGTCCCGAGATGACGTCGTACAGCGCGGTGATGATGGCGTCGATCGAGGCGACGTCCGCGGGGGCCGCGGCAGGGGTCGTGACGATCACCGGCGACACGGTGCCGGCGGAGGGCGCGGCCTGCGCACGGAGGGGCGCACTACCTAGCAGGAGCGATGCAGCGAGAAAGATCGGCGTGGAGACGCGCACGAGTGCTCTGGTGAGGGTGGGAAGCGGCGACATCAGAGGTGCGGAACGATGCGTCGGGAGCGGGCGAGCCGCAATGTGATCGGCCAGGCCAGCGGGTTAACTGGCCTGCCGCTTTCGGCGGAGCCATCGCCGCTCTCGCCACACCTCGAGGCGCGGGAGGACGAAGACGGCCCATGACAACCGAAGGAGGAACAGGATGGCGATGCCGGCGAGGACCCAGCCGAGTGCGCGCACGGCCGGCGGCGATACCACGATGCCGAGTGTTGCGCCGATCACTGCGGCGATCGTCACTGGAGCGATGACGCGCAGCCAGAGGTTCCGCCGGCCCACGGGCGGTAGCGTCCCCCGCGGCCGCGGCGGAGGCGGCGTGGCCGTCCCCACAGCGGTCGGTGGCTTCCGACGCGGCGGCCCGAGTCGGCCCTCGGGTTCAGGCGTCGGTTCGAACGAGGAGCCCATGGATCCTCCTGATGCTCGACCTTACGACGATGTATCGGCCCCGGTTCCAGCCGGCCGCAGGGCGCCGGCCGCAGGGTCAGCCGGCTGGACAGCAGCGCCCGGTCATGCCGTCCCCGCATACCGCTCGAGTACCTGCGCGGCAGCCGGCTCCCACGCCGCGACGCCGGCCCCGGACCCGTCGAGGGTGTGCGCGTGCTGGTGCAGGTGACGGGCGACGTTGCGGCGGAGCAGCGCCAGGTCGCGGTGACGGCGGACGCATGCGGCAATCATCAGCGAGATGCCGGCCGCGACCTCCTCGGCCGGCGCATCACTCGCGGATCGCCAGCCGATCGCGGCGAGCGCCGTCGCCACGCGCCGCGCGGCCTGCGACGTCTGCTCGTCGGCGCTGTATCGAGCGGTGAGCGAATCGAGCGAGAGAGCGATACGGACCTCCGGGAGTTGTGCAACAGGGTTCCCGATCACTCCCGGGTCCGTCTCGCCCGAGAAGTGCTCGTACACAGCGGTTAGTATTCGTCGAGACTGCGACGCGAGAGCGAGGAGACCTGCATGTCGATGGCATTCCTGCGAGACGACGCGGAAGGGGAGATGCCCCGCCGCAACTATGCCCTTCCCGATCGCAGCGACCCCGACTACGACCGGGCCGCTGCGCGCGCGCTGCTCGAGGCCGCCCGCGTCGGCGAGACACAGCTCGCGGAGCGCGCCACCGGATATTACTGGGGCGAGCCCCGGTTGCATCCGTACGTCGAGGCGATGCGCGTCGAGGCGGAGCGCTCGCAGGACGAGCGTGGGGAGCAGCTGGCCCGCCGGTTCCTGCGGTAACGGCCCCTACGCACACCCCTCGATCAGGTCGACCGCATCCCGTAGACCCGCACGAAGGCTCGTCACTCTCGTTCCGTCCGTCTCGAAGATCATGCGATGCAGCGTATCCCCAGGCGGATCGACGATCAGGTAGTGCCACACCGGTCCGCCGTAGGGGTGCGCATCGACAGTCACCTGGCCACGGTACGCCTCCAGCACCCGCGCCTCGGTGTCACCGATCCTGATCCCTTCGTGCGTGGCCACCGCGCCGGTATCGATGTCGACGCGCACGACGGTGTCGCTCAGCACCATCAGCGACACGCCGAGGGGTGCGGTCGCGGGAACGACGAAATCACAGCCCTCGAACACGTCGTAGTCGGCCCGGAGCGACTCCCCGAGCACCCGCCCGGCCGCCTCGAGCGTCATCCCGACGCGCACGGGGCCGGCGCCATCCGGGCGCAGTACCCACTCGGGCTGCACCGCGGCCGACGCCGACACGCAGCCCGCGGCGAGCAGCGACGACATCAGGATCAGAGAAGTTCGGAACATGGAGGAACGTGGTTCGGCCTGACGCCGGCATGGCCGCATTGGCGGTCGCACGCGAGGCATCACGATGCTGCCGAAGGTACCCCGGCCGTCGGGGAGCGCAACCGATTGCACCTCGCGCAAATGGACTTCGCAATCCACGTGCAGTTGTAAGCGTTTTGGCGATCCCTCGGTAGTTCCCTGTCGCCTGCCACCATCGAGGGGATACCGTGGTGGATGCGAACGATCCTCCTGCCCGCCCTCGTCCTCGCCGCGGCGACCGCCCCGGCCCACGCGCAAACGTCGGAAGCGCCCGGCCGCTCTGCCGCGACCGTGCCGCCCAGCCCATCGCTTTCCGTCCTGCGCACGACGGAACGTGTCGCCATCGATGGCCGGCTGGACGAACGCACGTGGCAGCAGGCGACCCCCGTGACGTCCTTCACGCAGGTCGAGCCGCGTGACGGCGCGGCGCCGAGCCAGGCCACCGAAGTGCGGGTCGCGATCGATGACGATGCGCTGTACATCGGCGTCCGGATGCACGACACCGATCCCGCGGGGATCGTCGCCCACATGGGCCGCCGCGACGCCAACACCAACAGCGATGCCTTCACGGCGTCGATCGATTCCTATCACGATCATCGCACTGCCTTCCGCTTCGCGGTCAATCCGCTGGGCGTGAAGTGGGACGCCGTCACCTCCAACGACGCCGACGAGGGCGACGAGTCCTGGGATCCCGTCTGGGATGTCGTCACGCGGGTCGACAGCGCCGGCTGGACCGCCGAGATGCGCATCCCGCTCTCGCAGCTCCGCTTCTCCGCCGACAGCAGCGCGACATGGGGCGCGAACTTCGAGCGCTACATCCAGCGCACCGGCGAGGCCGTGCGCTGGGCGTGGGTCCCCAACTCAGAATCGGGCTTCGCCTCCCGCTTCGGGCATCTCGCCGCGCTCGGCGATCTCGCGAGCTCGCGGGCGAAGCGGCTCGAGATCATGCCGTACCAGCTCACGCAGGGCGATTTCGAGACGGGTACCGACGAGGCGGATCCGTTCTTCAGCGGGCGGAGCGGCCGCGTACAGGTCGGCGGCGACTTCAAGTACGGCATCAGCAACGCGCTGACGCTCAACGGCACCATCAACCCCGATTTCGGGCAGGTCGAGGCCGACGCCGCCGAGGTGAACGTCACTGTCTTCGAGACGTTCCTGCAGGAGCGGCGGCCGTTCTTCGTGGAAGGCGCGAGCCTCTTCCGCTTCGGCGCGGGCAACTCCGGCAACATCTTCGGCGCCCCGCAGCTGTTCTACTCGCGGCGCATCGGCCGCACCCCGTCGGGCGCGGCCCCGCGCGACGCTGAATTCGTCGACGCACCCGAGGCCACCCGGATCCTCGGCGCCGCGAAGCTCTCCGGCCGCGTCGGCGGGTGGTCCGTCGGTGTGCTCGATGCCGTCACGGCACGCGAGGAAGCGCGATTCGTGCGCCCGTCGCAGCCGGAAGCCAGCGCCGCCGTCGAGCCGCTCACGAACTACGGGGTGCTCAGCCTTCGTCGCGACTTCCGCGGCGGGCGGACGGGCCTGGGGCTGATGGGCACCAGCGTCGTGCGCGACATCGACACCACGGGCCTGCAGTTCCTGCGCACGAACGCACAGGCGGCCGGCCTCGACTTCTATCACCGGTTCACGGGCAACCAGTACGCGCTCAGCGGGACCATCGCCGGCTCGCGCATCGCGGGCGACACCGACGCGATCGGGCGCGCGCAGCAATCCTCGGCGCGCTACTTCCAGCGGCCCGACCAGGACTACATGGCGTTCGATCCATCGGCTCGTTCGCTCTCGGGCTACAGCGTCTCGGCGTCGGGCGGCAAGGTGGCGGGCCGGTGGCTCATCGGAAGCGACTTCCAGGCGACGTCCCCGGGCTTCGAGATCAACGACATCGGCTACCTGCAGGCCGCCGACCGGATCTTCTCCGGCGTGCGCGCGTCGCACCGCTGGCTGCAGCCGGCCGGGCCCTTCCGCTCTGCCATGGCGTACGTGAACGGGTCGCGCACGTGGAGCTACGATGGGACGCGGGTCGGCTCGGGTGTCTTCACCGGGTTCCACGGACAGTTCCGGAACTACTGGAACGTCAGTCTCGATGCCGTCCGGAATCAGTCGTTCTTCAGTGATCGGGCGACCCGCGGCGGACCGCTGCTCCTCATCCCGCCGCAGTGGACGACGGCCGCTGCCTTCGGCACCGACACACGCCGTCGCACCTCGGGGATGATCTTCGGCACGCTCGCACGCAACGAGTCGGGGGGCTACCTGAACAACGGCGGCGTCCGGCTGACGATGCGGCCGAGCACCGCGATCACCGTCAATGCTTCGGCGTCGTACACCGAGCAGCACTCGGAAGGCGGCTACGTGCGCGCGTTCGCCGACACGACCGCGGTGAACACGTTCGGCACGCGGTACGTCATGGCCGACCAGGACCAGACGACCTTCGAGACGACGCTGCGCGCCGACCTTGCGATGACGCCGCGCCTCTCGCTGCAGCTCTACGCGCAGCCGTTCGTCTCCGCGCTGGACTACGAGAGCTTCAAGTCGTTCCAGCGCGCGGGTGCGCTGGAGTTCCTGGAATACGGGCGCGACGGGACGTCGACGCTGGCCTATGATGCCCCCACGCGCTCCTACACCGTGGACGCCGACGGCGACGGTGTCTCCGAGGCCATGACGTTCCTGAATCCCGACTTCCGCCAGCGGTCGCTTCGCGCGAACCTCGTCCTCCGGTGGGAGTACCGCGCCGGCTCCACGATCTACCTCGCGTGGGCCCACGGGCGCGCGACGCGTGCGCTCGACCCGTCGTTCAACGTCGGCGAGGATTTCCGCGAGCTGCTGCGCGACGACCAGCAGAACCGGCTGATGCTGAAGGTGAGTTACTGGTTCAATCCATAGGACGGCGGGCGGGGGCCCGCGTGCAATGTGTCGTTGTCCCGGGTGGGCCCCGCGTGCCAGATTTCGGGCTCATCCTCACGCCCCCTCGTCCCATGCGACTCTCCACGCTCCTCATCGCCGCCGCTGTTCTGGCCGCGCCCGCCCTCCATGCGCAGGAACCCGGCGGGTTCACCCACGCCGACTCCCTGCGCGGCGGCAACGGCCCCGCGCGGAGCTGGTGGGACGTGGAGTTCTACGACCTGCACGTCGCCGTCAACCCCGCCGACAGCACGATCCGCGGGTCGAGCGGCATCGCCTACCGGGTGCTGCGCCCCGCGCGCGAGATGCAGGTCGACCTGATGATGCCGCTCGCGGTTGACAGCATCCTGCAGGATGGACGCCGCCTCACGCATCGGCGCGACGGCAACGCGCTGTTCATCGCGCTCGCGACGCCGCAGCGCGCCGGGCAGCGCCGCACGGTGACGGTGTACTACAACGGTCGCCCGCGCGCAGCGGCGAATGCGCCGTGGGACGGCGGGTTCGTGTGGACCACCGACAGCCTCGGCGCGCCCTGGATCGCCACCGCGGTGCAGGGCTACGGCGCAAGCGGCTGGTGGCCGACGAAGGACACGCAGGCGGACGAGCCGGACAGCCAGCGCGTCGCCATCCGCGTGCCCGATCCCATGGTCAACGTGTCGAACGGGCGGCTGCGCAGCGTGACGCACCACGGCGACGGCACCACCACGTGGGAGTGGTTCGTCACCAACCCGATCAACAACTACGACGTGGCGGTGAACGCCGGCCACTACGTCCACTTCAGCGACCTGCACCGCGGTGAGCGCGGCCCGCTCACCCTCGACTTCTGGCCGCTGGCCCATCACCTCGAGGCGGCGCAGCACCAGTTCCGTCAGGTGAAGCCGATGCTCGCCTGCTTCGAGAGCTGGTTCGGCCCGTTCCCCTGGTACGAGGACGGCTTCAAGATGGTGGAGACCCCGCACCTCGGCATGGAGCACCAGAGTGCCATCGCCTACGGGAACAGGTACCGCAACGGCTACCGGGGGCGCGACCGGTCCGGGAGCGGCCACGGCCTCGAGTTCGACTTCATCATCATCCACGAAGCGGCGCACGAGTGGTGGGGCAACAACATCACCGCGAAGGACATCGCCGACATGTGGGTCCACGAGGCCTTCGCCAACTACGCGGAGGGGCTGTACGTGGAGTGCGGGCTTGGGAAGGCCGCGGGCGCCGAGTATCAGGTGGGCAACCGGAAGAACATCCGCAACGACAAGCCGATCGTCGGGCCCTTCGGCGTGAACACCGAGGGTTCGGGCGACATGTACGACAAGGGCGGCAACATGCTCCACACGATCCGGCAGCTCGTGGGCGACGACGAGAAGTGGCGCGGGATCCTGCGAGGGCTGAACGACACCTTCCGCCACCAGACGGTGACGGGGCAGCAGGTGCAGGACTACATCAGCCAGCAGTCGGGGCTCGACCTCGCGCCGGTGTTCGCGCAGTACCTCACCACCGCGCGGGTCCCCGTGCTGGAGTACCGCATCGAGGGCGCCGCGCTCTCGTATCGCTGGGCGGACGTGGTGCCCGGCTTTGCCATGCCGGTGCGCGTGTCGCTGCCGGGCGCGGGGGTCGTCACGCTCCGCCCGACGACCGAATGGCAGCGCGCCGAACAGCCCGTGAGCGATCCCTCGCTCGTGAAGGTGGACGAGAACTACTACGTCGTGCTGCGGGCGGTGTCTCAGTAGCCAGCGTCGCCGGCGGCTGGCTCGGGTGGCTCACTAGCGCGGTGTTCAGCGGCGCGTGGGCATTCCGCCGGGGAGAGGTCCCTCTCCGTGAGCCGCCGCAGCGGGGGCAGTACTTCCCGGGAGGGGTATGTCAGTTCTGGCAAAACGGCCCCGTTAACTGCTCCTGATCGCGGTTTACGGTAGGTCTTTGCCAGAAGTGGCATACCCGCTTGGAACGAGGCGCTGCTCGCGTCTGTGGGATACGCCCTTTGTCCGGCGACCGTCGCGCACCAAGCTGCCCGCCGCCCACGGATTAGATTTCAGGCGATGACCCAGCAGCTGCCCGGGGCGACCGAAGTCCCCTCCCGCCGCCTCGAGGACGAGCTCGCGTCCGCCATTGCCACCCTCCGGAAGATCGCCGACGACCGCACGCTCCTCGTCGGCCTTTCGGCCGAGCTGCGCCGGCAGCTGCACGAGGTCGTCGCCGAGGTGTATCACCCCGACGCCCGGACGCGCCGGCGCATGGTCAAGACGACGTCGCGCGAACGGAAGGCGGCCGCCGCCGACCGCGAGGACCGCGCGCGCGAGCAGACCGGCATTCGCACGATCCGGCGCCGGCAGGCCGACACGCCCAACATTTTCGCGCCGGGCGGCTTCCTCCCGACCGGGGAGCCGGTGGCGGCCGAAGCCCATGCGCCCGACGCCGCCGGACGGCACTGCTACATCTGCAAGCAGCCGTATGCCGCGCTGCATCATTTCTACGATCAGCTCTGCCCCGCCTGCGGCGACTTCAATTTCATGAAGCGCGGCGAGCTCGCCGACCTCACGGGCCGCGTTGCACTGCTCACGGGCGGCCGCGTGAAGATCGGCTACCAGGCAGGTCTGAAGCTGCTCCGCGCCGGCGCCCGGCTCATCGTCACGACGCGCTTCCCGCGCGACTCGGCCGCGCGCTACGCCAGGGAGCCCGACTTCGAGCAGTGGAGCGACCGCCTCGAGATCTTCGGGCTGGACCTGCGGCACACGCCGAGTGTCGAGGCATTCTGCCATGCGCTGGCTTCGACCCACGACCGGCTCGACTTCATCATCAACAACGCCTGCCAGACGGTGCGGCGCCCGCCGGCCTTCTACGAGCACATGATGGAGGGCGAGCACGCCTCGCTCCACACGCTCCCCGACGCGGCGCGCCGCACCCTCGGCGCGTACGAGGGCTTGCGCGCCTACCGCATGCTCCCCGAGGCGAATGCGCTCGACCTCGCCGTCGAGGCAGCGAACCTCCCGCCGTCGGCGATGATGGGACTCACGCACGCGGCAGCGATGTCGCAGGTCGCGCTGCTGCCCGACGAGACGCTCGCGCAGAAGGCGCTCTTCCCCGAAGGACAGCTCGACGCCGACCTCCAGCAGGTGGACATGCGCGACCGCAACTCGTGGCGCCTGCTCCTCGACGAGGTGCCGAGCGTGGAGCTGCTCGAAGTGCAGCTCGTCAACGCGATCGCACCGTTCATCATCAACGCCCGCCTCAAGCCGCTGATGCTGCGGCATGCGACCGGCGACCGGCACATCGTGAACGTGTCGGCGATGGAGGGGCAGTTCTACCGCTACAAGAAGACGACGCGGCACCCGCACACGAACATGGCCAAGGCCGCGCTCAACATGATGACGCGCACCTCGGCTGCGGACTATCAGCAGGACGGCATCCACATGAACAGCGTGGACACCGGGTGGGTGACCGACGAGGACGTGGTCGCGATCGCCGCCCGGAAGGTCGCGGACCATCGCTTCCATCCGCCGCTCGACATCGTCGACGGCGCCGCCCGCATCGTTGACCCCATCATCACCGGGATCAACACCGGCGAGCATACCTGGGGACAGTTCCTCAAGGACTACGCGCCGACTGATTGGTAGGCGCGACGTCGGAGCTTGTCGCCCGACGCCGGCGGGTGCCTCAGGAATTCCCGGCGAGGTAGATCAGCAGGCCCGCGAACGCGACGACGCCCACGACGAAGAGGATGCCGGTGGGATGCGCGAAGTTCACCGTGATTCCCATGTCCGCGTTGCGCTTCGGCACGAAGGGGCGACTGTCGCGGCGACTGAAGTAGATCATGCCTCCCCGCCAGTTCGCTGCCTTCTTCCACTCCGCATCATCGATCTCGACCTGGGACATCGGCACGCTCCGGATTGGTTCGGTGTGGCGACTGAAGCCCGCGCGCGGACAACCTACGCCCGGCATTGGCTCCGCGTGAGCCCCCGTTCGAGTTGGTGATCCCGCTTAGCTTGCCAACCATACCCGTGATGATCGCCTCACCCGTGGAATCCCCCCGATGAAGCTGTGGCTCGATGCCGACGCTGCCCCCCGCGACGTCAAGGACGTCTGCCTGCGCGCGGCGGAGCGGCTGCGGCTCGAAACCATACTGGTCGCCAACAAGCGCCTGCAACTGCTGCCGGGGTATACGTACGTCTCGGCGGTCTGGGTGGACGGGGGACCGGATGTCGCCGATCGCTACATCGCGGAGCACGCCGAGGCGGGCGACGTGGCCGTGACGGCGGACATTCCGCTGGCCGCGCTGCTCGTGCCGAAGGGCGTCATCGTCATCGATCCCCGGGGTGAGGAATACACCATCCATAGCATCGGCGAGCGGCTGTCCGTGCGCAATTTCATGGAGGGCCTCCGCGGCGCCGGCGTCGATACGGGTGGCAATGCCGCCTACGGTCCGCGCGAGAAGCAGGCGTTCTCCAATGCGCTCGACCGAATATTGACGCGAGGCCTCCGCGCGCGCTGACGAACGCGCGCACGCCGCCACTCACGACGGCACGTGCACTCGCTCCTTGATGTGCTTCAGGTTCGCCACGATGGTGAACGTCATCACCACCAGCAGCGACCACGAGCTCCACTTGCCGACGTGCACCGTGGTCCACGCACCCAGCTGATCCGGATATCGCCAGATCCCGAAGAACGTGCTGATGTTCTCGGCGAGCCAGATGAAGAAGCCGATGAGGAGGAACGACAGCAGCAGCGGCATCGTCCGGTCGCGGTCGAGCGGGCGGAGCACTACTGTCGTACGGGCGTACAGGCCGAGCGCCAGCGCCGCGAGGTACCAGCGCAGGTCGATGATGTAGTGATGCGTGAAGAAGTTCGCGTAGATCGCCAGCGCGACGAGCCCCGCCATCCAGTACGGCGGATGATGCCTGATGCGGAGGTCGAAGAGCCGCCAGGACTGGATGATGTAGCTCCCCACGGCCGCGTACATGAAGCCGGAGAACAGGGGCACCCCGAACAGCTTGGTATAGGCGAAATCGGGATAGCTCCATGAGCGGATGGCGTCGGAGGTCTTGAACACCTCCAGCCCGAACCCGATGACGTGGAAGACCGTGATCGCCTTCAGCTCGTCCCACGTCTCCAGCTTCGCCCACACCATCGCTGCCTGGATCGCGATCGCGATGACGAGCAGGAGGTCGTAGCGGGGGATGCCGAGGATGCCCGCGCGCGGCAGCCCGAACACCGCCAGGAAGAAGAGGCCGGCGAAGAGACACGCGCGCGCGTTCTTGAAGCCGAACCAGAGGAACTCGACGAGCGCCCGGCGCACGCCCGACAAGCCCGGGCGCGGCTGCGAATCGAGGAGATATGCGTCGATCGGTACACTCATGACTGTTCGGCCCGCCGCATGCTGGGGTGATCCGGATCGACGACTGCCTCCCGACGCACGAAACGTCCCGGAGCCCCGGTTCGTATTCATCCCATGACCCATCCGTCGGCCGAATTTCTCGACCTCCAGGCTGCCCTCGCTGGTGAGTACTCCCTCCAGCGCGAGCTCGGCCGCGGCGGCATGGGCATCGTGTACCTTGCGCGCGACGTGCAGCTCGACCGCGACGTCGCCATCAAGGTCCTGCCAACCCCCCTCGCCCGTACGGCGGCGGCACGCGAGCGGTTCCTGCGGGAGGCCCGCACGGCCGCCGGCCTCTCGCACCCGCACATCGTTCCGATCCATCGGGTCGGCGAGGCAGGCGGCTTCGTCTTCTTCGTCATGAGCTACGTCGAGGGGGAGACGCTCGGCGAGCGAATTCGCACGCGCGGGCCCCTGCCGCCTTCGGACACGATGCGGGTGATGCGCGAAGTGGCATGGGCGCTCGCCTATGCGCACGGGCGCGGCATCGTCCATCGCGACGTGAAGCCGGACAACATCCTCCTCGAGGCCGGCACCGGCCGCGCGCTGGTCACCGACTTCGGCATCGCCCGCGCGGGAGGCGATCCGGAACACGTGACCGACGAGGGCAGGATCATGGGGACCGCGCACTTCATGAGCCCGGAGCAGGCGGCCAGCGGGCCGCTCGACGGACGCAGCGACATCTATTCGCTCGGCGTCGTCGGCTACCTCGCCGTGAGCGGCCGCCTGCCGTTCGAATCGAGGAACCTGCCGGCGCTGCTGGTGAAGCAGGCGACGGAAGTTGCGCCGAGCGTGATGCGCGCTGCGCCGGGTCTTCCCTCCGCCCTCGGCGCAGCGATCGACCGATGCCTTGCGCGCGATCCAGCCAGCCGGTTCGCCGACGGCGAGGCGCTGGCCGAGGCACTCGCGCCGGCAGCGGATCCACGACCCGCGCTGCCCGCGACGCTGCGCGCCTGGCTCGCTGCGCGCAACCCGCTCCTCGTTCCCTACATGGGGTGGTGCGCGGCGTTCGGCACCCTCACCCTGGCGAACCTCATCGCGTGGGTGACCGGCAACCGGCCCGACGGTCCCGCCGACATCGTGCTCCTGACCGCGATCACCTCGTTGCCGCTCTTCCCGATCGTCGGCTTCCACCTCAACCAGGCGCGCCGGCAATTCCGCGCCGGCCACACGCTCGCCGATCTCCGGACGGCGCTCGAGATCGCCCGGCGTGAACGCGCCGAGACCGATGCGCTCGCGCTCGACGGCGATGAGCCCTTCGGCCACCGGCTGCTGCGGCTCGCCACGGTCGGCGCAGGCACCTGGCTCGCCGTCACCGTCGGACTGCTGCTCCAGGGGACGATCCACGAGAACCGGGTCGGCATCCAGTGGATCCTCGGGCCCGTGCTCACCACCATGGCGCTCGGCGCCGTGAGCAATGCGCTCGACGTACAGTTCATCCCCGCCCGGCTCCGCGAATGGTGGCAGACGGGGATCCGCGACCGTCTCTGGAAAAGCCGTGCGGGGGAGTGGCTCGCACGACGCCTCGGCGCACCCGAGCGGTCGCAGCTCGGCGGCGCGTCGATGTTCCGCGCGACTGAAGCGGCGCTCGGTGTCGCGGCATCGGAGCTCTTCGCGGCGCTGCCGAAGGCCTACCGCGAGCAGCTGTCCGACCTGCCGGCGACCGTCGCCGCGCTCGAGGCGCGGGCGGCGGACGCGCGCGCGGCGATCGACGTGCTGGCGGCGATGGCGCCGTCAGGCACGGCAGACGCCGAGATCCTTGCGGCGCGGCGTGAGGCGGCGGCTGCGCATCTCGCCGAGAGCGTCGCCGCGCTCGAGGGGATCCGGCTCGATCTCCTCCGCCTGCACGCGGGCGCCGTGGATCTCGCTCCGCTCACCACGCTGCTCGACGCCGCCCGCGTGCTTGGCGAGGACGTCAGCCGACTCGCGGATGCGCAGCGCGACGCCGACGACGTTGCGGGTCACAGGCTCGGCGCACGGCGAATTCCGACGCCGGCGTAGACATTGGCGATACAACGTCCACGGAGGGCGCGATGAAGACGTGGCTGCGACGCATCCGCGGTGCGATCGGGATGGGCCTTACGTGGGCGCTCGGATGGGCGCTCTTCGGTCTGATGATCGGCGTGAGCAGCCGGCTCCTGCCCGGACTTCCGTGGGACGCCTTCTTCGAAGTCTTCGATGCCCCGTTGCCGGCGCTGGCGGTCCCGGGCTTCTTCGGTGGCGTGCTGTTCTCGGTCGTCCTCGGAATCGCGGGTCGCCGGCGCACATTCGATGAACTGTCGCTTCCCCGATTCGCCCTCTGGGGGGCGGCTGGTGGTCTCCTCCTGAGCCTCGTCCCCGCTGCGATGGTCGGCGTCGGGTTGGCGAGTCTCGAGGGCGGGCGGTTCGGGCTCTGGCAGCTCACCACGATGATCGGCCCTCCCCTGATGCTCCTCTCCGCCGTCTCGGCCTCCGTGTCGCTGATGCTTGCCAGAAGGGCTGAGGACCGGGAAGCACTCGGTGCCGGAGATCAGCGCCGGACGGTGTACCGCATGACCGCCACGTTCTTCCCGATGTCGTGGCTCGCATTCGCCTTGAGCCGGCGGACCGCGTCCGGATCGAACTCGCGCTCGATTCGCGTCCTGGCGCTCCGCGGCTCGGCGAGGGTCCGCGAGTAGACAATTTTCTCGGCCGCCTGCCAGTGCCGGGCCCAGTCGAGCACGAATTGCGGCTGGCCCGGGACGGTGTGCGCGGTCTCCCAGTACACCATCGTGTCGTACATCCGGCGTCCGTAGAGGTACGTGCCGATCGACGACGAAAGCTCGTTGATGTACGTGTGAACCGTCTCGTCCGGAGCGGCCCAGCCGAAGTTGCCGCGCTCGTCCTCGGTATAACCGTCGAACGACGTGAGCATCGAGTAGATCAGTCTCGCCATGAGGTCACCTTGAAGTCGACCGCTACGGGGATGACCGGGGCGGCCGACCCTTGGGGCGATTGTTCTGGTTGTACGCGACGGCCTCCCGGATCAGATCACGGAACGACGCGACGTCGATCTCATCCTCCTCAGCAAGGTCGATCGCTCGCCGCACCTTCCCGGTCAATCCCGCGTTGAAGAGATGGTGCGGGTCCGCGAGGAACGCGCCCTTGGGGAAGGTCAGCTTGACGGTGTGCTTGTAGGTCTCACCGGTGCAGACGATGCCGTCGTGCGACCACACGGGCGTCTCCCATTTCCATTCCTCGAGGATGTCCGGATCGGCGTCATGAATGAGCTTGCGCACGAGCGCGAGCTTCTCGCCCCGCCAGTCGCGCAGGTCGCTGATCCGTTCCGTTATGAGCCCGGACGGTGATTTCTCGACCGTCTTCTTCTCAGCCATGGAGATTCTCCACGTTCACATTACCCCCCCAGCCGCGAGACCGGCGATCACCACGAATGCCACCCCGGCGGCGCCGGCCAGGGTCAGCGCGAGGACCGGCCAGGGGACGTTCGTTCGCCGCAGCGCGCGGAGCACGAGCGCAACGAGCGAGAGCGCCACGAGGGTGAGCGCGAGCACCAGCACGCCGTCGAGGAACCTGCGGCGGAGCGAGAGCGTTGCCATGTGCGCCTGGAATCCCGCATGTGTCCCCGAGCGCGCGAGCCACGGCTCGAAGCCGAGCACCCGATAAGAGAGCGGTACCAGCCAGGGGAGGTACGCGACGGCGGCGAGCGTCA
>DASTYL010000195.1:0-14893 GCA_035764975.1 Gemmatimonadaceae bacterium
TGCGTGCCGAAGAGACAGGTCCGGAGCCGTCCGTCGGCCGTCAGCCGCACGCGATTGCACCCGTCGCAGAAGGTGTGCGTCATCGGCGTGATGAAGCCGATCGTGCCCTTCGCCCCTGGCAGGCGCGCGTATCGTGCGGGACCGTTGCCGACCGGGCCGTCCACGGGGGCCAGGCGCCCGAGCGCCTCGACGCGACGCACGACCTCCGGCGTGGGCACGATGTGGGCATCCGTGAGGTCGCGGAGCTCGCCGACCGGCATGAGCTCGATGAACCGGACGTGCCAGTCGTGCCGGAGCGTCAACGCGGCGAAATCCTCGATCTCGTCGTCGTTGATTCCGCGCATCAACACGACGTTCAGCTTGACCGGCGTCAGTCCCGCGGCGTCGGCCGCCCGTGCCGCGGCGAGGGGATCGAAGCCGAGATCGCGCCGGGCGATCGCCGCCACCCGCTCCGGGCGCAGCGAATCCGCGCTGATGTTGACCCGGCGCAGCCCCGCGTCACGCAACGGCTGCGCGAGGCGCGGCAGGTGGACGCCGTTGGTGGACAGCGAGAGATCGTCGACCTCGGGGACGTCACGCAGCATCGCGACGAGCCGGTCCAGCTCGGGGCGGATCGTCGGCTCCCCGCCGGTGAGCCGCACGCGCCGCAGCCCGAGCGGCGCGAGCTCGCGCACGACGCCGGCGATCTCCTCGTACGAGAGAATCTCGTCCCGCGGCAGCCACTCGAGGCCGCGCGTCGGCAGGCAGTACCGGCAACGGAAGTTGCACCGGTCGGTCACCGAGATCCGCAGGTACTCGATGCGGCGCCCGAGCCCGTCGGTGAGCGTCGCGTCAGCGCGGGACGAGGTCATCGTCGGCGGCGCCGATGCCGGGAGCGACCCACTCGCGCGTCCCGTCCAGGTAGTGTTCGCGCTTCCAGACGGGGAGTCGGCGCTTGACCTCCTCGATCACGTATCGCGCGGCGTCGAACGCGCTCGCACGGTGCGCGTGGGATGCGGCAACGGCGATGCTGATCTCGCCAGGGGCCAGGGTCCCGACGCGATGGACGGCGGCGACCGCCGTGCCCGCGAAGCGGTCCTGCGCCTCCGCCAGGATCCGGTCGAGCTCGTCGAGCGCCATCGCCTCGTACGCCGTGTAGTCCAGCCCCGACACCCCCTGCCCCCCATTGTGATCGCGGACGGTGCCGACGAAGAGCACCGTGGCGCCGTGGCTGTCCGACGCGACCCGTGCCATCACGCCCGCCGCATCGATCGGATCGGCGGTGATCGCGGCGCGCGTCATCCGCCGGCCACCGGCGGGATGACCGCGACTTCGTCGCTGGCGGTCAACGGATGGTCGTACGCCGCGTAGCGCCGGTTCACCGCCACGAGTGGCCGGGGGGGAAGCCTCCCCGCTCCGGCCACCGCCCGGAGGCGCTCCACGAGCTCCCCCACGACGGTCCGCTCCGGCACGGTCAGTTCGAGCCGCGCGGTACCGAGCGCCTCGGCGTACGAGGCGAAGAGGAGGACGGTGAGCTGCACGGGACCATCCTACGCATTGGACCATGGGAAGGCCAATCGCGGGATCGGCCATTCAAAAGAAAAAAGGCCCGCTGCGCGTTGCAGCGGGCCGTGCCTTGGCGATGACTCAGGAGTCGGCACCGTGGGTCGCCGTCTCGAAATCGTCCGGCTCGTCCTCGAGCTCGTGCATCTCGACCCCGGCGACCATGGCCCGCAGTTCCTTCGAGGGCTTGAACACCGGCACCGGCCGGGCCGAGACCTCCACCGGGGACCCGGTGCGCGGGTTGCGCGCCATGCGGGTCTTGCGCTGCCGGATCTTGAACGTCCCGAAGCCGCGGACCTCGATGTTCTTCTGCTCCTGCAAGGCCTCCTTGATGGCCTCGAGGAACGCATCGACCACGCGCGCGCAGTCCTTCTTGGAGATCATCGGTCCCGCGGTGCGGGACATCTGCGTCGTGACGCGTTCGACCAGGTCGGCTTTCGTCATGAGATCGCCTCGGGGGAAGGGGCCCGACGGGCTCCAAGCTGACCGAACTTATCGCTGTTAACTCTTGTGTGTCAAGAGTTTGGCTCGTCTCCGGCCCTGCTCCGGACGGCGTTCACGAACTCGTCGAACAGCGGTCTCGCGTCGTGCGGGCCCGGCGCTGCCTCGGGGTGGTACTGCACTCCGAACACGGGCAGATCGCGGTGCTTCAGCCCCTCGACGGTGCCATCGTTCAGGTTCACGTGGGTGACGACGAGCTCAGGCGCACCAGGAATCTCCGTCTCCGAGCCGGCGACGGCGAAACCATGGTTCTGGGACGTGATCAGCACGCGCCCCGTCTCGACTTCCTTCACGGGATGATTCCCGCCACGGTGGCCGTACGGCATCTTGATCGTGGAAGCCCCGTACGTGAGACCGATGATCTGGTGCCCGAGGCAGATGCCGAACACCGGCACGTCGGCCGCCGCGATCGTGCGCAGCGCCTCGGGCGCGTACGTCACCGCTTCCGGATCGCCCGGTCCGTTCGACAGGAACACGCCGTCGGGATGCATCGCCAGCACCTCGTCCGCGGGCGTTTTGGACGGCACGACGGTCACCCGGCAGTCGTGCTCCGCGAAGAGCCGGAGGATGTTGCGCTTGATGCCGTAGTCGTACGCGACGATGTGGTTGCGGGCCTTCGGATCGCCCCAGCTGTACGGCTTGTCGGTCGAGACGACGGTCGCCAGGTCGAGCCCCGCCATCGACGGACAGGCGTCGAGCGCGGCGAGTGCATCCTTCCCCGGCGTCTCGCCGGCGCCGATGACGCCGCGCATCACGCCCACCGTTCTCAGGTGCCGGGTGAGGCGACGGGTGTCAACTTCTTCCAGCACGGGGATTTCCGCGGCGGTCAACCACTCGCGAAGCCCGCCTTCCGCACGCCAGTTGGAGTACGTCGCCGACAGCTCGCGGACGACGACGCCGGCAACCTGCGGGCGCGCGGACTCCGGATCCTCGGTATTCACGCCGTAGTTGCCGATCATAGGAGCGGTCATGACGACGATCTGGCCGCGAAAGGAGGGATCCGTGAAGACCTCCTGATAGCCGCTCATGTTCGTCGTGAACACCACCTCGGCGACGGTCGGCGGAACGGTTCCGCGAAGCGTCCCACGAAAAAGGGTTCCGTCCTCGAGGAGGAGGAACCCCGTCGTGATCTGATGCTCGGTCACTCTTCCGTTACGGCTGCGGCGTGGGAGCGGGCTGCTGCGCCCCGCCCGCGGCGGGCGCGGCCGGCTCGAGCGGCACGGCTGGCGACGTCGCGGCCCCAGGTGTCGCGGCAGGCGCCGCCGGCGGGGCCGTGAAGGCCTCGTCGAGGATCGAGCGCGGCTGCCGCGTGCGCGTGGACATCAGCGACAGCACGAAGGCGAGGAACAGGAACACCGCGCCGCCCCACCAGCTGGTCTTGGTCAACAGGTTCCCGGCCTGGCGCGTCCCGAACAGCGCGTCCGAGGAACTGCTCATGCCGCCGAAGCTCGCGGCGAGGCCGCTGCCCTTCCCGCTCTGGAGCAGGATGGCGGCGATGACGACGAGGCTGTCGATGATGAGCAGTACGAGCAGGAAGGTGTACATCGCGAGGAGTTCGGAAAAAGTCGGAGGCGGCGGCGCGAACCCGCCCGCCATTGAGCTGGCTAACCGCTAAATATCACAGCACTTAGCGCCATGCGTCAAGTGCTCGCGATCGCCAGCCAGCTCGTCACGTCGAGGCTCGCTCCCCCCACGAGCAGCCCGCCCACCTCCGGGGCCGCGAGCAGGGCGGCCGCATTGCCCGGGTTGACGCTTCCGCCGTAAAGGATCGGCACGTCGCGCCCGCCGTCCGGAACGAGCTTCTCGAGCTCCGCCCGGATCGCCTGGTGTACCGCCGAGGCATCCTCCGGCGTCGCCGTCCGCCCGGTGCCGATCGCCCACACGGGCTCATAGGCGATGAGCATCGCCGCTCGCGCGGCGGGATCCAGCGGTTCGACCCCCGCGCGGAGCTGGCGGAGGACGACTGCTTCCGTGTCCCCCGCCTCGCGCTCCTCGAGCCGCTCGCCGATGCACAGCATCGGCAGGAGCCCGGCGCGCACCACGGCCGCGCACTTCCGCGCCGTGTCGGCGTCCGTCTCGCCGAAGACGTGGCGTCGCTCGGAGTGCCCGACGAGCACGATCTCCGCGCCCGCTTCCCGCGCCATCGGGGCGGAGCTCTCCCCGGTGAACGCGCCCTTGTCCTCCGCGTGCACGTTCTGCACGCCGAGGCGGATGTCCGTCCGGTCCGCACGCGCCTCGGCCGCCGCGAACACGCTCAGCGCCGGCGGAAAGAGCACGATGGTGCGGTCCTCCCGCGGCGTGTAGCGCGCGAGGAACTCCGCGACGAAGGCACGCGCCGCCGCCGGGCCATGGTGCATCTTCCAGTTGGCGGCGAGCACCGGCGGTCGGATGGGCCGCCTCATGCGGTTGCCTCGTCGAGCGCCGCGACGCCGGGGAGCGTCTTGCCCTCGAGGAACTCGAGCGATGCGCCGCCACCGGTGGAGACATGGCTCATCGCTTTCTCGAGCCCGAAGTCGGCCACTGCCGCGGCCGAGTCGCCGCCGCCCACGATGGTGGTGGCGCCGCCTTTCGTGGCCTTCGCCATGGCCTCGGCCACCGCACGGGTGCCTGCGTCAAAGCCCGCCGTCTCGAACACCCCCATCGGCCCGTTCCACACGACGGTCCGCGCCGTGCGGATCGCCTCCGCGAATGCCTCGGCGCTGCGGGGGCCGATGTCGAACATCGCCTGGTCGGCAGGAATGCCGTCGCGCGGGACGGCGCGTGCCTGGTCGGGCCGGTCGATGGCCGGCGCCACCAGGGCGTCGGTGGGCAGCAGCAGCTTGTCGCCGGCGCGTGCGAGCAGCGACTTCGCCATCTCGACCCGGTCCTCCTCCACGAGCGACTTGCCCGTCTCCACGCCCAGCGCGCGGAAGAACGTGCACGCCATCGCGCCGCCGATGATCATCCGGTCGACCTTCGGGAGCATCTGCTCGATGACGTCGATCTTGCCGGAGATCTTGGCGCCACCGAGGATCGCCACGAAGGGGCGTTCGGGCTGCGCGAGCGCACGGCCGAGATACGCCAGCTCCTTCTCCATGAGGAGGCCCGCGACCGCCGGGCGGAGGAACCTGGCGATGCCTTCGGTGGACGCGTGCGCCCGGTGTGCCGACCCGAAGGCATCGTTCACGTACACGTCGCCGAGCGCGGCGAGTTCGCGCGCGAGCGCGTCGTCGTTCTTCTCCTCGCCGGCGTCGAACCGCGTGTTCTCCAGCAGCACGACGTCCCCGTCGCCCAGCGCGTTCACGGCCGCGGCAGCGTCGGGGCCGATCGTCGCGGGCACGAACGTCACGCGGCGCCCGGGCAGCAGCTCCTGCAGCCGCGCGCCGACGGGCGCAAGCGAGTACTTCGGGTCCGGCTTGCCCTTCGGCCGGCCGAGGTGGGAGAGGAGCACGACCCGCGCACCGCGTTCGACGAGCGCCTGGATCGTCGGCAGCGACTCCCGGATGCGGGTATCGTCGGTGATCTGCCGCGCGTCGTCGAGCGGCACGTTGAAGTCGACACGCACCACGGCGCGCTTGCCGTGGATGGCGCTGTCGGGCAGGTCACGAATGGTCTTCTTGTTCATGAACGGGAGCGGGACGGCGTTCGAGGAAGTGGCGCGCGAACGACGCGACGCCGAGGGCGATGCCGGCTCCCGCGAGCCCAAGCCCCACTCGCGACGTCGTCATCAGCCGGGACCACACGGCGACGTTCCAGCCCCCATCGGGGCCGGAGATACGCTGGTAGCGCATGCGGCCGGCGGCGAGCTCGCCCATGCGGTGCTGCGCATACAGGTAAGCCGCCGCGCCACCCAGGACGAGCAGCAGCGCGGCGGCATCCATGAGGCGTGCCCGCCGGCTGACCCGCCGTGTGACGGGTCCGCCGGAGGAATCGGTCACAGGCGTGCGCCCATGTAGGAGAGCAGGTCGACGCATCGCGAGGCGTAGCCCCACTCGTTGTCGTACCAGCCGCTGACCTTGAGCAGCGTGCCGTCGACGACGTTGGTGCTCTTCGCGTCGAAGATGCACGAATGCGGGTCGCCGATGAAATCGCTCGATACGAGCTCCTCCTCGGTGTACCGGAGGATGCCCTTCAGCGGCCCCTCGGCGGCGGCCCGGAACGCCTCGTTGATCTCCTTCACGGTCACCGGCTTGTCGACGACGACGGCGAGGTCGGTGAACGACACGTCGGGGGTGGGAACGCGGATCGCGATCCCGTCGATCTTGCCCTTGAGCTCCGGCAGGACGAGCGAGGTCGCCTTGGCGGCGCCGGTCGTCGTGGGGATGATCGACATCGCCGCCGCGCGTGCACGGCGCAGGTCCTTGTGCGGCAGGTCGAGGATGTTCTGGTCGTTGGTGTAGCTGTGGATCGTCACCATCGAGCCGCGCACGAAGCCGAACGCATCCTTGACGACCTTCACCATCGGCACGAGGCAGTTCGTCGTGCACGAGGCGTTGGACACGATGTGGTGCTTCGCGCTGTCGTACTTGTCGCCGTTGACGCCGAGGACGATGGTGATGTCCTCGCCCTTCGCCGGCGCGCTGATGACGACCTTCTTCGCCCCGCCGGCGATGTGCTTGCCCGCGCTGGCGGCATCGGTGAAGCGGCCCGTGCTCTCGAGCACGATGTCCACGCCGAGGTCCTTCCACGGCAGGTTGGCCGGATCCTTCTCCGCGAAGACCTTCAGCTCGTCGCCGTCGATCGTCAGCCCCTTGTCGGAGGTGGCGACCGTTCCGGGATAGGTGCGGTGCACCGAATCGTACTTGAACAGGTGCGCGAGCGTCTTCGTGTCCGTGAGGTCGTTGACGGCGACGAAGTCGATGTCCTTCTTGCCCTGCAACTTGGCGGCGCGGACGACCTGGCGTCCGATCCGTCCAAATCCGTTGATGCCGACGCGAATGGCCACTGCGGATGTCTCCGTGCGTGTTAGCGCCGGTCTCCCGGGGCGGGAGCCCGAGCGAAGGTCACATAGCTGACGATGCGGGCCCCTCCGTCGCAGAGGGCGGCCGCGCACGCATTCAGCGTCGCGGACGTGGTCAGCACATCGTCCACCAGCACGACGTGCGCGCCGCGCAATTCCCGCGCGCGCGGCGTCGCACGAAACGCACCGCGAACGTTCGCCCGCCTGTCTTCGGGTGTCAACTGCGTCTGCGAGTCGGTGGTGCGGACGCGCGCGAGGCATGCCGGCCACACCGGAATCTCCCACGCCCGCGCGACGCGAGCGGCGATCAGCTCCGCCTGGTTGAAGCCGCGCTCGCGTCGCCTGGCGGCGGCGAGCGGCACGGGGACGAGTGCGGTTCGCTCGACGCAGACGTCGCGCGGCCACGCAAGCCGGCCCATGCGCTCCCCCATTCCCTGCGCCACGCTGCGCCACCCGGCGTACTTCAACGCATGCACGATCTGGAGCGCCGGTCCGTCCACCGCCCAGCAGCAGGACCGCACGGCACGCACGTAGGGGGGCAGCACGGGACACCAGCCGCACTCCGCGCCCGGGCGCACCGGATGTCCGCACCGGGCGCACGTCGGTGCCGGCAGCCACGGCAGGCGGCTCCAGCACACGTCGCAGACCGCGGTGCTCGCGCGTTCACCCGCCAGCTCCCCGCACACCGCGCAGACACGCGGCAGGAGCAGCGCTGCCATCGCCCGGGCGCCGGCGGCTACCAGCGACCGCGCGTAGCCCGCTGCGGCCCACGCCATCAGCGGCCGGGCAGGCTGTCTCGCATCGCCGCGAGATCCGGCGTCGAACCCGTGAACCGCTCGAACGCCAGCGCGCCCTGGGCGAGCAGCATCGTCAATCCGTCCGCCGCGCGATGTCCCGCGAGGCGGCACGCGAGCACCCACGGCGTTTCCCCGGGGCGGTACACCAGGTCGAGCACCGCCGCATGCGGCGGGATCGCATCGGGGCGCAGCGGATGGGCGTCGTCCTGCATGCCCACCGGTGTCGCGTTCACCACCAGCTCCACGTCCGCCGCGATGGGCCCCTCCCCCAGGCGCGCGGACGGGAAGCTCGCAAGCAGGGCCTTTGCCCGGTCGGGATGGCGGGCGTGCACATCGACGCGCTCCACGCCGCGCGCCTCCGCCGCCACGAGCACCGCGCGCGCGGCCCCGCCAGCGCCCAGGACGGCGATCCGCCGCGGCCACGGAGCTCCCTCGGCGGTGCCGAGGAGCGCGTCGACCGCCGCGGCGAAACCGGCGACATCGGTGTTGTCTCCCATGAGCTGCCCGTCCTCGACCCAGAACGTGTTCACGGCACCCGCGCGGTCGGCAACCGGCGTGACATGCGCGCACGCTAGCGCGACGGCGCGCTTGTGCGGTACCGTGACGTTGCCGGCCGCACCCTCCTTCCGCAGCTCCTCGAGCACACGGTCCAGATCCGGCGGCGGCACGTCCAGCGCCTCGTAGCGGAGCGGCAGTCCGGCCGCTGCGAGCGCGGCGTTCTGGAACGTGGGGGACAGCGAGTGCGCGACCGGGTGGCCGAGCAGCACCAGGCGGCGGGGGAGCGCTCGCGCGCGCATCACCTCGGCCGGGGGGCCCGCTCCTCGTCGAGCCGATCGAAGACCCGCGCGATCTCCTCCTCGAGCTCGTCGGCGGTCTCGCGATAGACCTCGAGCTCCGCCCCCACCGGATCGCTGATCGGCCGTTCGGAGGTGCCCCGGCTCGCATACGCGGTGAGGAGGTGCGCCTTGCCCGTCCCGCCAAGCGCCTCGGCCCGCTCCAGGTGGTGCGGGCCCATCACGAGAATCAGGTCGCTCTGCTTGACGAGATCGGGATCGAGCGTCTGTGCGCGGTGGGCGGACAGGTCGAGGCGGCGCTCCATGCCGACGAGCAGCGCCCCGTCGGATGCCGGCGCGCCGGGCCACGCGCTCGTCCCCGCGCTCGACACCTCCACGTCCGTGCGCCCGCGCTGGATCGCCGTCTTGCGGGCGATCGCCTCGGCCAGCGGGCTGCGGCACGTGTTGCCGGTGCACACGAACAGCAGGTGCATGCGGTCAGGCGTCTCCGATGAGGTTCGGCGTCGTCTCGCGGAGCACGTTCGCCGGGATCGCGCCGGGGCGGATGACGCGCGGCCGCGTCCCCGTGCAATCGACGACCGTGGATGGCTCCGAGGGCGCGAGGCGCCCGCCGTCGAGCACGAGCAGGATGTTGCGCGCGATCGCGTCCGGCCACTGCGCCACAATCTCGGAGGCGGTCATGGCCGGGGGAACCCCCGGCCGGTTGGCGCTCGTCGAGGTGATCGCATCCCCATGGGCACGGATGAGGCGCTGGAGGCCAGGGTGTGGGGTCCACCGGACGGCGATGCCGCCTTCCGGGCCCCGCAGCGCATCCGCGACCCGACGGTCACCGCCGTTGAGCACGAGGGTCAGCGGGCCGGGCCAGTGGCGGGCCGCCATCTGTGCGGCGAACGCGGGGAGTCGCAGGTCGAGC
The DNA here is from genome assembly GCA_035764975.1 of Gemmatimonadaceae bacterium. GTDB lineage: Bacteria > Gemmatimonadota > Gemmatimonadetes > Gemmatimonadales > Gemmatimonadaceae > JACDHQ01. The sequence continues at coordinate 9,487 of DASTYL010000195.1, forward strand.
TTCGCGAGCATGTCGCTGCCCGCGATCAGCAGGAGGAACGGCTTGCCCTTCGGCCGGCCCTTGAGCGACACCAGCCGCGCGACGGAATCACGGTCGATGGCGCCGCCGAAGCCGTACACCGTCTCGGTGGGATACGCGAGCACGCGGCGCGCCTCGAGGTGCGCAAGCACGCGGGACAGCGCGCCCTCGACCTCCTCGGCCGACCAGAACGGGACGGGCGAGAGTTGCGGGGTCATTCGCCGAGCGGGAACAGGGCCTCGGCGCGGGCGAAGTCCGCCGCTTCCGTGATCTTCAGCGCCCGCTCGCTGCCGCGCACGACCACCACCTCACCGCCGAAGCGCTCCACGAGCGCGGCGTCGTCCGTGGCATCCACGCCTTCCTTCCGCGCACGGCGGTGGGCGTCCCACAGCAGCGCCCGTGGAAAGCCCTGCGGCGTCTGCGCGCGCCAGAGCCCCTCGCGGGGCACCGTTCGCTTCACCCGCCCGCGCGCATCGACCTCCTTGATCGTGTCGACGACGGGGAGCGCCGCGAGCGCGCCATGTCCGGTGCGGGCTTCCGCAATCACGCGATCGATGGTCTCGTCGGTCACGAGCGGTCGCGCGGCATCGTGCACCAGCACGATCTCCGCTTCGTCGGCGAGGTCCTGCAACCCGTTGTACACGGATTCCATCCGCGTGCGCCCGCCGAGCGAGATCATCAGGCGCTCGATGTCGCACTGGAACAGCCAGGGCGGCGGATCCGCGGCGTGGCTCGATGGCAGCACGCAGACGACGTGCACCACCGCCGGGTGCGCCATGAACGCCTGCACGCTGTGCAGCAGCATCGGCTTGCCGGCGATCCAGCGGAACTGCTTCAGCTCCTCGCCGCCGACGCGCGAGCCGCTGCCGCCGGCGACGATCACGACCCCGACGTTCCGCGGAACGGCGGGCGGCATCGGCTGGCGGGCATCGGGGACAACGGCGTCAGTCATGGAAGAGGCGCTTGAACAGGTCCGAGATGTTGCGGACCCCGACGACGTCGAGATCGCGGACGCCCCGTTTGGGCACGGCGCGCTCTGCAACATACGCGCGACGCATGCCCATGTTCGCCGCTTCGGCCAGCCGGCGGTCGGTCTGCGACACGGGACGGATCTCGCCGCCGAGGCCGACCTCGCCGATGAAGACGGCGTCCGAAGGCACGAGGCGGTCGTAGACGCTGGAAGCGAGCGCCGCGGCCACCGCGAGATCCCCGGCCGGCTCCTGCATGCGCACGCCCCCCACGACGTTGAGGAAGACGTCGAGCTGCGCGAACGAGAGCCCCGCGCGCTTGTCGAGGACGGCGAGCAGCAGGGCGAGCTTGCGGCCGTCGTACCCGGTGGCCACCCGCTGCGGGGTACCGAACCCGGCCTTCGCGGCGAGGGCCTGGATCTCGATGAGCACGGGGCGCGTGCCCTCCAGGAGCGCCGTGACCGCGCTCCCGGATGCGGTCTGCTGCCTGTCGCCGAGAAAGAGCTCGGACGGATTCGGCACCGCGGCGAGCCCCTGCTCCGTCATGCGGAACACCCCGATCTCGTCCACGCTGCCGAAGCGGTTCTTCGTCGCGCGGAGGATGCGGTGATCGAGCGCGGCGTCGCCTTCGAAGTAGAGCACCGTGTCGACGATATGCTCGAGCGTCTTGGGCCCGGCGATGCCGCCCCCCTTGGTGACGTGGCCGACGACAAACACGGTCGTCCCCGTCTCCTTGGCAAAGCGCATCAGGCGGGCGGCGCACTCCCGCACCTGCCCGACGTTCCCCGGCGCTCCCTCGAGATCGCCCGTGAACAGCGTCTGGATCGAATCGACGATCAGCACGCGCGGTGATGCGGCGGCGGCGGTGGCCAGCACGGTCTCCAGGTTCGTCTCGGAGAGCATCTCGACGTCATCGGCGCCGTCCTCGAGCCGCTCGGCGCGCAGCTTGACCTGGAGCGCCGACTCCTCGCCGGAGGCGTAGATCGTCGGGTGCCCCGCGCGCTGCAGCCGCGCGGCGACCTGCAGCAGCAGCGTGGACTTGCCGATGCCGGGCTCCCCGCCGATGAGGATCATGGAGCCGGGGACGATGCCGCCGCCGAGCACGAAGTCGAACTCGTCGAGCGCGGTTGTCCAGCGCTGCGACTCCGAGCCCTTCACGTCGCGGAGCCGGAGCGTCGGCGCGACGCTGCCTCCATCGGCCAGCGAACGGGCGCCGCCGGCGCGCCGTGCCGATCCGCCGCTGGTGGCCGGCCTCGCGGCGACGACTTCCTCCACGAGCGTGTTCCACTCGCCGCACGTTTCGCAGCGCCCCTGCCACTTCGAATACTCGGCCCCGCAGTCGCTGCAGCGGTAGACCGTCTTCGCTCTGGCCATCAGGTGGGCTGGCGATTCGTGTGATTCTGGAAGCGCGTGTACTGCTTGTGGAAGAAGAGGTTCGCGGAGCCGATCGGGCCGTTACGCTGCTTGGCGACGATGATCTCCGCGCGCCCCTCCAGCGAGTTGCCGTCCTTGTCCGTCGGGCCGAAGTAGACCTCGGGCCGATAGATGAACATGATGAGGTCCGCGTCCTGCTCGATGGCACCGGATTCACGCAGGTCGGACAATTGTGGCCTGCCCTTGTCGTCGCCGGCGCGCTGCTCGGGCGCACGGGAGAGCTGCGACAGCGCCACCACGGGCACGTTGAGCTCCTTGGCGAGCGCCTTCAGGCCCCGCGAGATCTGCGACACTTCCTGCTGGCGGTTCTCCACCCCGGACGGGCCCTGCATCAGCTGCAGGTAGTCCACGATGACGAGCCCGAGGTCCGACTCGGCCTTCAGCCGCCGGGCCTTGGAGCGCATCTCCAGGATCGTGATGCCCGGCGTGTCGTCGATGTAGATCGGGGCGTTCGACAGGATGCCCGCCGCCTTCGCGAGCCGCGGAAAGTCGTCGTCGCGAAGCTGCCCCTTGCGGAGGCGTTGCGCGTCGACCCGCGCTTCGGCCGTGAGCATGCGCTGCACGAGCGAATCCTTCGACATTTCGAGCGAGAAGAACGCGACGGGGACGTTCGCCTCGATCGCGGCATGCTGCGCGATGTTGAGCGTGAACGCCGTCTTGCCCATGGACGGACGCGCCGCCACGATGATGAGGTCGGACGGCTGGTAGCCGCTCGTCATCTCATCCAGCTCGACGAAGCCCGTCGGGACGCCCGTGACGGATTGCCCGCTCGAGTTCAGCGCCTCGATGCGTTCCATCGCCGGCCACATGAGCTCCTTGATGCGGACGAAGCCCTGGGTCGCGCGCTGCTGGCTGACCTGGAAGATCTTCGATTCCGCGTCGTCGAGCAGCTCCTCGGCCGTCGCGGTCCCGGTGAACGCCGTCGTGACGATGTTCGTCGAGACTTCGATCAGCCGCCGGACGAGCGCCTTCTCGCGGACGATCTTCGCGTGGTACTCGACGTTGGCAGCCGTCGGGACGACGTCCACGAGGAAGCCGATGTAATCCTTGCCGCCGGATGCGTCGAGCTCCGAGCGGCGGCCCAGCTCATCGGACAGCGTGAGCGGGTCGATGACGTCCCCGCGCTCCGCGAGCGCCGCCATCGCGCGGAAGATGCGGCGGTGCCGCTCGATGTAGAACATCGTGTCGTCCACGTACTCGACCGCGCGCGCGACCGCGTCCGCGTCCATGAGCATCGCGGACAGGACGGCCTGCTCGGCGTCCTCCGAATACGGAGGACGCCGGTCGCGGTAGGGATCACGCGCCAGTGGCGCTATCGAGTACTCGACGGGCGAGCTGGACATCTTCCCAGGTGGGGCGCTTCCAGGCGGGGTTCCGGAGCAGAGCCGCCGGGTGATACGTCACGATCAAAGGCACGCCGTGGTACTGGTGCACCTGCCCGCGCAGCTTCCCGATCGCGAGCTTCGTCTCGAGGAGCGTCTGCGCCGCGAACGTGCCCAGCGCCAGGATGACCTTCGGCTGAACGAGCTCGATCTGCCGGAGGAGGTAGGGGCTGCAGGCCGCGACTTCGTCGGGCTTCGGATTCCTGTTCCCCGGCGGCCGGTGCTTGAGGACGTTGGCGATGAACACGTCCTCGCGGGTCAAGTTAATCGCCCCGATGATCTTGGTCAGTAGCTGCCCTGCGGCGCCAACGAACGGTCGGCCGGTTTCATCCTCGGTCGCGCCGGGCGCTTCACCGACGATCATGAAGTCGGCATTGGGGTTGCCCTCTCCCGGCACCGCGTTCGTCGCGGTGGCGTACAGAGGGCACCGGGTGCAGCCGCGCGTTGCTTCGGCCACCTCCTGGAGCGTCGCGAGCCCGGCGATCGAGGGCGGAACGAGCGCACCGGTGCTCCCGCCGATCACGATTCCGCCCTGGCCCGCCGCGGACGGCTCCGACACCGCCGGCGACTCGGGAAGTGCGGGCGCGGGCGCCGGCACCTCGATCGGTGCAGGTGCTTCCTTCATCGGTGCCTTGGGCTTTGCCGGTCCGGACGTGGGCGCCGCGCCGGCCGCGCGAAGCGCCGTGCGCCAGTCGCTGTCGCCGCCGGACAACGCCTCCTCGCGCGGCGCACGCGGGATGGCGGGCGTGTCACGCGTCGCAGGCGGAGCGTCCTGGCGACGCGTCGTCCCGGCTTCACCGGCCGGCGCGGACGTCGCGCCGGCCCCGGCGCCGAGCAGCCGCATCACATCGTTCACATCCATCGAGTCGAGAACCAGCTCGGTGTCGCCGAGCTCCCGGCGCTGCTCGAGGTAGCGGCGCAGGCGCTCCCGTGCGTCGTCAGCGGCCATCGGCCATGCGCGCGGCGACTCGATCGAGGATGGCGTCGGCCACTTCCGACTTCGGCATGAGGGCCAGGTGCTCCTCCCCACCGTCCGCATGAACGATCGACACGCGGTTCGTGTCGACGGAGAAGCCCGCGCCCTCCTCGGTCGCGTCGTTGACCACGACCATGTCCAACCCCTTCGCGGTCAGCTTCCCTCGCCCCGCCGCAAGCGCGTCGCGCGTCTCGAGCGCGAAGCCGACGGTGATCATCCCGGCACGTCGCGCGTCGCGCGTGTCGGCGAGGATGTCGGTGGTGGGTGCAAGCGTGATGGCGTTCACCCCCGTGCCCTTCTTGATCTTGTGCTCCGCCACCTCGGCGGCGCGGAAGTCGGCGGGCGCGGCGGCCATGATGAGCGCATCGGCATCCGCGAGCGATGCACGCACCGCGTGCGCCATCTCTTCCGTCGTCTCCACGTGGACGGCGCGCACGCCGACCGGCACGGGCACACTCAGCGGGCCGGCGATGAGCAGGACGTCGGCTCCGCGGCGCCAGGCAGCTTCGGCGATGGCGACGCCCATCTTGCCGCTGCTGCGATTCGAGACGTACCGCACGGGATCCACCGCCTCTCGCGTCGGCCCGGCCGTCACCACGATCCGGCGGCCGGCCAGCGCACGGTCGCTC
>DASTYL010000196.1:0-11941 GCA_035764975.1 Gemmatimonadaceae bacterium
TGGACGGTCACTTGCGGGCGCGGAAGAAGTCGAGGAAGTCCTCGACGAGGTTGGGATGCTCCTCATGCGCCTGGCGCACCAGATCGAGCTCCCCCGCGTCGAGCCACATGCCCTTGCAGTCGGGACAGACGTCGACGGCGACGCTGCCCATGCGCTGCTCCTGCAGATCGGCGCCGCACTTGGGGCACTTCATGAAGTGCGACTTGCGCTCGGCCTGGAGGCGCTCGGCATCGAGGCGCGCCCGGTAGGCCTTGATCGCTTCCGCGTCCTGCTTGACGAAGTACTCGTCCTCGTTGCGGCTCGGCTTGTTCTCGGTCATGGCTGATGGACGATGATGAAGATGACGTCGCGGCTCAGGCGCCGACGCGCGCGAGCAGGGATTCGAAGAGCGGCAGGCCGTCGCCGCTGCTGACGAGCGCTTCGACCGCGCGTTCGGGGTGGGGCATCATCCCGAGGACGTTCCCCGCGGCGTTCGTCACGCCGGCGATCGCGCGTGCCGACCCGTTCGGGTTCCAGGCGGCGTCGACCTCCCCTGCCGCGCTGACGTACCGGAAGGCGACCTGTCCCTCGCCCTCGAGCCGGTCGAGCGTCGCTTCGTCGGCCGTGTACCGCCCGTCGCCATGCGCGATCGGCAGCGTCAGGACCTGCCCGACCTCATACCCCGCGGTGAAGCGATTGGCTGCTTCGACGCGCACGGGCACCTGCGCGCAGACGAACTGCAGCGAGTCGTTGCGGAGGAGCGCACCGGGGAGCAGCCCCGCCTCGCACGCGATCTGGAAGCCGTTGCAGAAGCCGACGACCGGCCGGCCCGCCTTCGCGTGGGCGGCGACCTCCTGCATGATCGGGCTGAACCGGGCGATTGCGCCCGCACGGAGATAGTCGCCGTACGAGAAGCCGCCGGGGAGGATCACGACGTCCACGCCCTGGAGGTCGTGATCCTTGTGCCAGAGGTAGACCGCCTCCTCCCCCAGCCGTTCGGCCACGGCCTTGAAGGCGTCATAGTCCCCGTTGGAGCCGGGGAACGTCACGACGCCGAATTTCACGTGGCCGCCCCCGCGGTCACGCCGGCGATCGCGAAGTCTTCCGTTACGGGGTTCGCCAGGAGGCGCTCGCACATGGCGCGGGCATCGCGCTCGGCGCTCGCCTGATCGGCGGCATCGAGCTCCAGCACGATGTGGCGGCCGACATGAACGTCGTGAACGGCCGGGAAGCCGAGCGCGTGCAGCGCGCCGGCCACGGCCTTGCCCTGCGGGTCCAGAATGCCGCGGCGGGGAGTGATCTGCACGGTGACGCGAAAGCGGCTCATTCGGAGGGTGTGTCGGTGGAAGTGGATGAACCGTCGCCCGGCCGGCGCGGCTTGCGGCGGCGGCGCCGGCGGCGCGCCTGCTCGCGCTCCTCGCTCGTGGTGCCCGCTTCGGTCACCGGCGCAGCGGCCGTCGGCGGCGCACTCACGACACGCGTCGCCGGTGCGGCAGCCGGTGCGGGACGCCGCCGAGGCGGGCGGCGCGTGGGCACCCGCTCGTACTCGATGTCGGCTTCGATGTCCTCGTCCTGCTCGACGAGGTCGAGCAGGTCCTCGTCCTGGAGGCCCGGCTGCCGCCGGCCGGTGCGCCGCTCGATCCACCCGAGCCACGCGCCGCGCAGCAGGCCGATGAGGATGTACGCCGTCGCGAGCGGGAAGAACCACTCGAACTTGCGCGTCACGAGCATCGACACGCCGCCGACGAGGAACGCGACCCCCGCCCACCCCTCGACCGAGCGCAGGCTCAGCTTGGGGACGACGGGGTAGGGCACGTTGCTGATCATGAGAAAGCTCAGCACGCCCATCACGACCCGGATGAGCTGGTGCCAGGGCCAGTCGGCGACGATCGTGTCGGTGTACAGCTTCGACTGGCTGAACCAGAAATACGTCGCGAGCGTGATGCCCGCGGCCGGACTGGGGAGCCCCTGGAAGTAGCGCTTCGAGACCCCGGCCTGCGCGACGTTGAACCGGGCCAGCCGGAGCACGGCGCACGCGGTGAACAGGAACGACCAGACCCAGCTCCAGTTGTCGCGGTTCAGCACGGCGAAGTACACGATCAGCGACGGCGCGAGGCCGAAGGTGATCGCGTCGACGAGCGAGTCCAGCTCCTCGCCGAACTTGCCGCCGGTGCCGGTCGCGCGCGCGACCCGGCCGTCGAACGCATCGGCGATCGCGCCGCACACCACCCACAGCGCTGCACGGGAGTAGTCGCCGCGCGACGCCGTGATGATGGCGAAGACGCCGAAGAAGAGATTGAGCAGCGTCAGGCCGCTCGGAAACAGGACGACGGCGCGCCGCACGGGCGGCCTGCGGAATGGGACGGTCATTCGGCCAGGAGCTCGCCGATCACGGTGGTGCCGGCGACCGTCACGTCGCCGACCTTGACCCGCACGGTCGACCCGGCGGGGAGAAAGACGTCCACACGGGAGCCGAAACGGATCATCCCCATCCGGTCGCCCTGTTTCACGTGTTCGCCCTGCTGGCTGTAGGTGTGGATGCGCCGCGCGATGAGGCCCGCGATCTGCCGGACGAGGACGCGCCCGTAGCGCGACTCGATGCCGACGGAGGACTGCTCGTTCTCGAGGCTGGCCTGCTCCACGGCGGCGTTGAGGAACTTGCCGGCCTTCCGATCCACGTGCCGGACGGTGCCGCTCACGGGATACCGGTTCACGTGAACGTTGAACACGTTCATGAAGATCGAGACGCGCACGCTCCGGCCGCTGAGGAACACCGGCTCGTCCATCTCCGTCACGTGCACGACGCGACCGTCGGCGGGCGAGACCACCAGCGTGTCGCCGCGCTCACCGGTGCGCTCCGGGTCCCGGAAGAAATACGCCACCCAGATCGCGATCACGACCAGCGTGACGGCGAGCAGCCAGAGCGGCCACGAGCGCTGCCGCAGCGCGACCGCAAAGGTGCCGGCCGCCAGCAGGGCGGCGATGACGATGTACAGCAGGCCTTCACGGGCAAAGTTCACGAAAGCTCCGAGAGGTCGAGGTCGATGCCGGTGATCCGGCGGTAGGCGTCGAGATAGCGCGCGCTCGTCTGCGCGACGACGTCGTCGGGCAGCACCGGGCCGGGCGCTTCGCCATGCCAGCGACCGGCGCGCCGCTCGCCGGCCAGGTAGTCGCGCAGGGGCTGCTTGTCGAAGCTCCGCTGCGGGCCGCCGGGGGCATACTCGTCCGCCGGCCAGAATCGCGACGAGTCCGGCGTCAGGACTTCGTCGATCAACAGGATCCGCCCGTTCGCATCGCGTCCGAACTCGAACTTCGTGTCCGCGATGATGATCCCGCGGTCGGCGGCGAGATCCCGCCCGCGCGTGTACACGAGGCGGCTCAGCCGCTCGAGCTCCGCGATCGCGTCGGTGCCGATGATCTCGCCGGCACGCGCGATGGTGATGTTCTCGTCGTGCCCCGACTCGGCCTTGGTCGCGGGGCTGAACACCGGCGGATCGAACCGCGACGACTCACGAAGCCCGGGAGGGAGCGCCTCGCCGGCCAGCGTTCCGGTCTCGCGGTACTCCTTCCACGCCGAGCCGGCGAGGTAGCCCCGCACCACGCACTCGATGGGGAAGACCTCGGTGCGGCGGCACAGCATCGCACGACCGGCGAGCGCCGACCGATAGGGGGCGAGCGCCGGGACCTCGTCGATGATCGAGTGGGCATCCGCCGCGAGCATGTGGTGCGCGACATCGCCCTCGAGCTGCCGCAGCCACCAGGCGGTCATCTGCGTGAGGACGGCGCCCTTGTAGGGGACGGCTTCCGCCATCACGACGTCGAAGGCGCTCACGCGATCGGTCGCGACGATGAGCAGCCGCTCGGCATCGACCGCGTAGACTTCGCGAACCTTGCCGCGCCGCACGTGCGGGAGCGGAAGGGCGGGAAGCGTGGCGACCGCGCTCACACCCGCACCTCTTCCCGTGCCGCCGGCTCCTCGGCCGCCGATGCCAGCATCGGCTCCACGACTTCCGCGAGGAACTCGTCGACCTGCTCGGGGGCCCGGCCGATGAAGCGCATCGGGTCGATCAGCGCGCGCAGCTCCTCGAGCGTTGCGCCGGTCTCGGGATCCGCGGCAAGGCGGTCGAGGAAGTCGTTGGCCGGGGCCCCGTCCTTGATCGCGCGCGCGGCGGCGATGCTGTGCTTGCGGATGCGCTCGTGCACTTCCTGCCGGTCGCCGCCTGCGCGGACGCCGCGGACGATGAGCTCCTCCGTCGCCATGAACGGCAGCTCATCGTCGAGGCGCCGCCGGATGCGTGCCGGATGCACCTCGAGGCCCGTGGCGACGTTCTCCATCAGCACGAGGATCGCATCCGTCGCGAGGAACGCCTCGGGGATGGCGAGCCGGCGGTTGGCCGAATCGTCGAGCGTGCGCTCGAAGAACTGCACGCTGTGCGTCTGGTTGGCGTTCTCCTCCAGGCTGAGCACGAAGCGCGCGAGCGAGGCGATGCGCTCGCTGCGCATCGGATTCCGCTTGTAGGCCATCGCGGAGGACCCGATCTGCTCCGTCTCGAACGGTTCCTCGATCTCGCCGAACGCCTGGAGCATGCGCACGTCCGCGCTGAACTTCGCCGCGCTGGCGGCGACTCCGGCGACGATGCCGAGGACCTGCGCATCGAGCTTGCGGCTGTAGGTCTGGCCGCTCACCGGGATCGAGGCGTGGAAGCCGATCTTGCTGCTCACCAGGCGATCGAGCTCGCGGACTTTGGCATGGTCGCCGTCGAACAGGGAAAGGAAGCTCGCCTGCGTGCCGGTGGTGCCCTTGACCCCGCGGCAGGGCAGCGTCGCGATCCGATGCTCCAGGTCCGCGAGGTCGAGCACGAGGTCCTGCATCCAGAGCGTCGCGCGCTTCCCGACGGTGGTCGGCTGGGCCGGCTGCAGGTGCGTGTAGCCGAGGGTCGGCTCGGCGCGCCATTCGCGGGCGAAGGCGGCGAGGGTGCGCAGCACGCGCTGTACCTTGCCGCGCAGGAGCTCCAGCCCGCGCCGCATCAGGATGAGGTCCGCGTTGTCGGTGACGAACGCGCTCGTCGCACCCAGATGGATGTAGGGGCGCGCGGCCGGCGCGACGTCGCCGAACGCATGCACGTGCGCCATCACGTCGTGCCGGAAACGGCGCTCGAACGCGGCGACGGCGACGAAGTCGATGTCATCCAGGTGCGCACGCATCTGGGTGATCGCTTCATCGGGGATCGGCAGGCCGAGCTCCTGCTCCGCTTCGGCGAGGGCAACCCAGAGACGACGCCACAGCCCGTGGCGCATCCGCGGCGACCAGACCTCGAGCATCGCCTGGGATGCATAGCGTTCGGCCAGCGGGGAAGCGTAGCGGTCGTGTGGGCTCATCGATTCGGGCAGGCAGCCGGAAAGAGTGATCCGGACGCGCGCACGCGCGCGTCGGACTGCATCCCGCAATAATAATCGAGTCCGCCTGCGGACGCGGTCATTCGGTGCCCCATGGCCGTGGTTGCCGTGCGACATCATGGAGGAATGCCTCGACGCACCGGTCCGTGGACGGGTGCAGCAGCGCAGCGCGCAGCAGGTCGACCGGCGCGGCGACGGTGTCGGCGCCAGCCACCACGGCCGCCGCAAGCTCGACGGGCGAGGCCGGACCCTCCGCGATCAGGTCGCATTCGGCGCGGGCACCGTCGAGCGCTGCGCGGATCTCCCGGAGGACGTCGGGCACCCGCAGCCCGGCGGCGGCCGCAGCGGCCAGCGGCACGGCCACTGCGCTCGCGCCGGCGCGTGCCGCCAGGATCGCCTGTGCCGGCGTGAACACCATCGTGGCGGCGACCCGGACGCCATCGGCGCGGAGGCGGTGCATCGCGCCAATCACGTCCTCGACGAGCGGAAGATGGACGACGAGCTGATCGTGGAGCCGGGCGATGTCACGGGCCTCCCGATAGGCCTCGCTTCCGACGAGGGTGTGAACCGCGACGTGGACCGGCACGCCCCCGACCTGCGCGAGTGCGACCACCCGGTCGCGCGCACTGGGCGTTGCATCGGCGAGGCTCAGCGGGGTCGTGTGCACCCCGTCGAGGAGCCCCACCGCCGCGGCCCAGCGGAGGTCGTCCATGGACGCGGTCTGTACGAGCAGCTTCATGCAGGCGAGTCGAGGTAGAGGGCCGGCGGGTAATCGACCCGCTCGAGAAAGAGGGCGTGGGCCGGAGCGGGAGGGCTGACCTCCTGGTTGTCACTCGCCCCGAGCAGCCGCGAGATGTCGGCGAGCGGCCGCCGGCCACTGGCCACGTCGAGCGAGGTCCCGACGAGGAAGCGCACCATGTGGTGCAGGAACCGGTTCGCGGCGATCTCGAACACGTAGCCGCCGGGCCGCTCGAGCCATTGCGCTTCGTGGATGATGCACCGGTGGTCGTCGGTCGGCGGGGCAGTGCCGCGGACTGCGAAAGCGAGGAAGCGGTGCTCTCCGAGCAGGACGGGCGGGATCGCCCGGAGGAGGGCGAAATCCAGCTGAAAGCGAACGCCGTACTCCCATCGTCGGCGGAAGGGCGAATGCGCGTCGTCGTCCGTTCCGACGTAGTACCGGTACCGCCTGCCGATGGCGCTGTACCGGGCGTGGAACTCGGGGTGCATCTCGTGGGCGGCAGCGACCCAGATGTCATCCGGCAGCACGGCGTTGAGCGACCGCCTCAGCGTGGCGGCCTTCCACCGCGCGGGGACCCGGACCCCCACGGCCTGGCCGCGGGCATGGACGCCGGCATCGGTCCGCCCTGAGCCCAGGGCGCGGACCGGCGTCGTGCAGAGCTTCTGGAGCGCCTCCTCGAGGACCCCCTGAACCGTCCGCCCGTGCGGCTGCCGTTGCCAGCCGTTGAAACCGGCTCCGTCGTAATGCAGGACGAGTTGCAGGGTTCGCTCTTCCACCGGCGAAAAGCTACCAGCGCGAGGGGGCATGTCAACCGACACGGAGCGTTGGCGTACGAACCGGCCGTGGCTCGCAAGCGATTGACACCACACGACCTACAGCCCCACATTACGGTAGCGACCGGCCCGTCCGGCCGCTCCTCCCGCCGCCCTCGATGCCCCCACGCACTCTCGCTGCACTCGCCCATGCGCTCGGGGCCGCGTCCACTGCGGACGATGCCTTCGTCGCCCTGACGGAAGCGCTCGCGGAAATCGATCGTTCCGCCGAGGTTGCCGTCATCAGCTTCGACGCGCGCCGCTCGATGCTGCGGGAGCGCGCGACGGTCGTGGACGGGGTGGTTCGGCGCGATCCGGTCGATACCACGATCGACCACCTGCCGAGCCGCGAACGGCTGGCCATCACGGCGGGCGGTGCCTTCGTCGACTTCGCCGAGCGCTCGGAGGAATTCGGGCGCATCTTCCGCCTCCGGCCGATCCCGGAAGGCGCGCTGCTCTCCGCGCGCGGCATCCGCTTCGAGGGCGAGCTCGCGACCATCGTCGCCGTCTATGAGGCGCGCCGTCTCTTCGGCACCCGCGCTTCGGAACGATTCGCGCCGGTCGTCGCGCTCTTCGAGCTGGCGTTCGCGCGCTTTCTGGAGCGCGACGCACGAACCGAAGCCGTGGTCGCGCTCGAGGACGTGACCCGCCGGCTGCATGGCGAGTATCAGCGCAAGCTCGGTGAAGTCGAGGTCGCGCTCATGGCCGCCACGGGCGAGCATGCCGCCCAGCCCACGCTGGACATCTCGCTGGCGCGGGAGGCGGAAAGTGCGCGCGAGGAGGCCCGGCGCGCCACCCGGCAGCGCGCGGCGCTCGAGCAGCAGGTCGCGGCCGCCGTGGAGCAGCTCGAGCGCCTGCACATCGAGCTGCACCGGCGCAGCGAGACGCTCCGGCAGAAGATCCGGTCGCTCTACCTCATCGAACGGGTGCTGACGCTCGCCGCGTCCACCGACGACTCGCGGCAGCTCGCGGACGGGCTGCTGGCGCTGGTCGGCGACGACATGCAGGCGAAGCGCTGCTCGCTGCTGTTGCGCGCGCCGGAGCCGGAGATGCTCTATCTGGCGGCCGCGCGCGGCATCGCCCCGCACATCGCGCAGGGGGTCCGCACGCGGATCGGCCAGGGTGTCGCCGGCAAGGTCGCGCTGCACCGCGAGCCGCTGCTGGTGCAGGATGTCGAGGAGGCGAAGTCCCATCCCCTCCTGAAGGATGAGTACTTCACGACCGGATCGTTCATCTCGTTCCCGCTGGTGTTCCATGATGAGCTCTTCGGCGTCGTGAACATCACCAACCGATCGGTCGCCGGCGCGTTCACCGAAGAAGACGTGGAGCGCGTCCGCCTGCTCGCGCTCGTGATCGCCCTCGTCGCGACGCGCGCGAACCTCCCGGAGCGACTGGCCGAGGCGCTGAGTGGCGTCTAGCGGCGCCGCGCCGGTCGCGGTGGCGCTGCGTCGCCTGGCCCACGGCGGGTCGCTCACCTCGCTGGAAGCCGCCGCGGCGTTCGACGCCGTCATGGCGGGCGCCGCGACCCCGGCGCAGATCGCTGCGCTGCTCATGGGGCTGCGCGTGAAGGGCGAGACGCCGGAGGAGGTGGCCGGCGCGGCGGGCGCGCTGCGCGCCGCCATGGTGCCCCTGGCCGCGGACGCGCCGGGTGCGCTCGTGGACACCTGCGGCACGGGCGGCGGCACGATCCCGACCTTCAACATCTCCACCGCCGCCGCCCTCCTCGCGAACGGCGCGGGTGTCCGCATCGCCAAGCACGGCAACCGCTCCTTCACCTCCCAATGCGGCAGCGCCGACGTGCTCGAAGCCCTCGGCGTCGGCATCGAGGTGACGCCCGCCGTCATGGAACGCGCGCTCCGCGCGACGGGCATCGTGTTCATGTTCGCCCCGCTCATGCATCCGGCGATGCGCCACGTCGGGCCGGTGCGCCGCGAGCTGGCCACGCCCACGGTGATGAACATCATCGGCCCGCTCGCGAATCCCGCGCGCGCCGGGCGACAGGTGATCGGTGTGGCCGATGAGGCCCGTCTCCCGCAGCTCGCCGGCGCGCTGCTCGAGCTGGGGACCACGCACTCGCTCGTGATCCACGGCCAGGGCATGGACGAGATCTCGCCGCTCGCCCCCACGTCCGGCTTCGAGATCCGGGACGGCGAGATGCGCGACTGGTCATTCGATCCCGCCGACTACGGCTTCGCGGGGATGTCGGCGTCGGAACTGGCCGGGGGTGGGCCGGCTGGGAACGCGGCGATCATCACCGCCGTGCTGGAAGGAAAAGGAAACGCCGCCGCGGCGGCGGCGGTGGTGATCAACGCGGCGGCGGCGATCCTCGTGGCCGGCGTCGAACCCACGATGCGGCACGCCCTTGACCGCGCGCAGGCGGCGCTGGCGGACGGGCAGGGGATGGCCGCGCTCGAGCGGCTCCGTGCCGCCATGCCCTGCCAGGCGACGACATCATGATCGTCGTACGCTAGCCGGCCTCCCGCATCGACGGCGCCGCGTCCCAGGTACGGACGCTGCCGTCAGTACCTGCGCAGGACGCCCACGACGATCCCCTGGATCGAGATGTCATTCTCGTGGACGTAGATGGGCTGCATCGCCTCGTTCGCGGGCTGGAGGCGGATACGTCCGTCGCGCTCGCGGTAGTACTTCTTGACGGTCGCCGAATCGCCGTTCAGCATCGCGATGACCATCTCGCCGTTGTCCGCGCTGTGGCGCTCGTTGACCACGACGAAGTCCCCGTCGCGGATCTGCTCGTCGATCATCGAGTTGCCGCGGACGCGAAGCACGTAGTGGCTGCCGGAGCGGCGCACGAAGGCGTCGGGCACCGTCAGCGTCTCACCGTGCATCACCGCCTCGATCGGCATGCCGGCCGCCACCGAGCCGAGCAGCGGGAGCTCGACGGCACGCGGCGTCGCTTCCGTCGGCAGGATCTCGATCGCGCGGCTCTCGTTGTACGAGCGCTTGATGTAGCCCTTCCGCTGGAGGTTGCTCAGGTGCTCGTGTACGGTTGCGAGCGAGCTGTAGCTGAAGGTCTCGGCGATCTCCTCGAAGCTCGGTGCGTACCCGTTCTCTTCGGTGTACGTCGTGAGATAGCTTAGGATCTCGCGCTGACGTTTGGTGAGCGGCATTCAGGCTCCCCACGGTGTGATGGATGAGGCCGCCGTCCGCGCGGCTTGCGCGACCGAACAAGACCCGAACGAACGATAATCCGAACAGGGACCGAAGTGCAAGCATTTTCTGCGTGGGCGCCCCCAACCGGGACACTCGGGCGCATCCTGGGGGAAGCGGAGCGGCGCGTGGAGGCCCTGCGACGTCGGCCGGCCGAGCTCGAGCGGGCCGCAGCGGCTGCCGTCTCGGGAGCTTCCCTGGCTGCGTCCCTCCGCCGCGGGGGTCAGGTCGCCGTACTCGCCGAGGTGAAGCGCGCGTCGCCCTCCAGGGGGGCGATCAATCCCGGACTGGATGCCGTCGCCCAGGCCCGCGCGTATCAGGCGGGCGGCGCCCTCGGCATCTCGGTGCTCACGGAGCCGGCGCATTTCGGCGGGTCGAACGAGGATCTCGAGGCGATCCGGGCAGCCGTCGACATTCCGGTGCTGAAGAAGGATTTCCACGTCGATCCGCTGCAGCTCGTCGAGGCGCGGGCCCTGGGCGCATCGGCCGTGCTCCTCATTGCACGCGCGCTCGCACCGGCCCGCCTGCGTGAGCTCGCGGCCGAAGCGGAGGCGCTCGGGTTGGAAGTGCTGATCGAGGTGCGGGACGAATGGGAGCTCGAGCGCGCGCTGGAGACGTCGGCCCCGCTTGTTGGGGTGAACAACCGCAACCTCGAGACGCTGGCGATCGACACCGCTGCATCGGACCGCCTCATCCCGGCGATTCCCAGGGACCGCGTCGCCATCGCAGAGAGCGGGATGCGGACGGAGGCGGACGTCACGCGTGCCGCGACGGCCGGCGCCGACGCGGTGCTCGTGGGGTCCAGCCTGTCCGCGGCGAGCGATCCGGCGGCCGCCGTGCGGGCGCGGGCCGGCGTGCCACGAGGGTCGCGGTGACCGCGGTCAAGGTGTGCGGGCTCACGCGCGCCTCGGATGCGGCGGCGGCGGTGGCTGTCGGCGCGGATTACGTCGGCGTGATCTTCGCGGGTGGCCCGCGACAGCTCACGAGCGCGCAGGCGCTCGAGGTGCTGACGCCCGCGCGCGGCGCGGCACGGACCGTGGGCGTGTTCGGTGCCGCGCCGCCCGAGGACATCGGCCGCGTCGCAGGTGACGTCCGGCTCGACGTCGTGCAGCTCCACGGCGGCGCAGCGGCATCGGACGTCGCCGAGCTGCGACGGTGGTTCTCGGGGTCCATCTGGGTTGCGGTGCGGGCGCACGATTCGACGATGCCAGCGGAGGCGATGGACCTCTTCGACTGCGCCGACGCCGTCGTGCTCGATGCGCATCGTCCGGGGATGCTCGGCGGCACTGGTGTCGCACTCGATTGGCCCCGACTGGCGCCCACGATGCCGCCGGCCCGCGACCGACGCGCGGCGTTCGTCCTCGCCGGCGGGCTTCGCGCTGCCAATGTCGCCGATGCGGTGCGGATTCTCGCGCCGGACATCGTCGACGTTTCCTCGGGCATCGAGCGTTCACCCGGCATGAAGGATCACGAAGAGATGCGTGCGTTCACGGACGCGGTGCGTGCAGCGGCCGCGGCGCCGAGGAGTTGAGCGAATGACCCCTGCAGACGGAATTCGAGCGGCGGCTGCCGACGATGCCGAGCGCCTCGGATGGTTCGGGCGCTTCGGGGGGCGCTACGTCCCCGAGACGCTCATCCCCGCACTCGACGAGCTCGACGCCGCCTACGCGGCGTCGCAGGCGGACCCCGCGTTCGCGGTCGAGCTGCACCACCTCCTCGCGACGTACGTCGGCCGCCCGTCCGCGCTGAGCGATGCGCCGCGCCTCTCGGCGCACGTGGGCACCCCGGTGTACCTGAAGCGGGAAGACCTCAACCACACCGGCGCGCACAAGATCAACAACACCGT
>DASTYL010000197.1:0-4467 GCA_035764975.1 Gemmatimonadaceae bacterium
CCCATCACGCGGCGACAGTTCTGGGAGATGATCTACGCGGCCGCGGCAGGGGGCACGACCGTCTTCGTCACCACCCACTACCTGGATGAGGCGGAGTACTGCGACCGCGTGTCGATCATGGTGGATGGGCGGATCGCGGCACTCGGCACGCCGGCGGAGCTCAAGGCGGAGGCAGGCGCCGCGACGCTGGACGAGGTCTTCGTGCGCCTCGCGCGCCCGGGAGCGCCGTCGTGAGCCAGCGATTGCGGACGCTGCGCGCCTTCATCGTGAAGGAGCTGCATCACATCCTCCGCGACCGGCAGACGCTCGTCGTCCTGCTGCTCATGCCCGTCGTCCAGGTCGTCCTGTTCGGCTTCGCGCTGCGCACGGACGTGCGCGACGTCCGCATTGCCTTCGTCGACCCGTCGCGGGATCCGGCCACCCTCGCGCTACGGAACCGCTTTGCTGGCAACGGGCGGTTCACGGTGGTCGCGACGGTGCCGACCACTGCGGCGCTCGAGCCGCTGCTCCGGCGTGGAAGCGTCGACGTCGCGGTCGTGTTCGAGTCGGGGTTCGCGTCCGGGTTGCGAAAGGGCACGGGCGCCAGGCTCCTCGTGATCACCGATGCCTCGGACCCGAACAGCGGCACGCAGCGCCAGACGTATGCGTCCGCCGTGATCGCCGGCTACCGATCGGAGCTGACGCCCGCTGGGGACGTGCAGATCGTGACGCGGACCCGGATGCGGTACAATCCGACGCTGGAGAGCGTGAACCTGTTCGTGCCCGGGCTCATCGCGCTCGTCCTCACGCTGGTCTCGGCCCTCATGACCGCGATTTCGCTCTCCCGCGAGAAGGAACGCGGCACCCTCGAGATCCTGCTCGTGTCGCCCCTGCGGCCCTGGCAGGTGATCGTCGGCAAGGTCGCGCCGTACCTGCTGCTGGCGTTCGCGAACGTCGTCACCGCGCTGCTCGCGGCGTGGGCGATCTTCCGCGTCCCGTTTCACGGGAGCGTCACCCTGCTGCTCGTCACGAGCATGGTGTTCGCCATGGTGTCGCTGGCCCTGGGCGTGCTGATCGCCTCGATCGCGACGTCCCAGCGTGCCGCCATGCTCGCCGCGCTGCTCATCACGATGCTGCCGACGACGCTGCTGTCGGGCATGGTGTTCCCCATCGCCAGCCTTCCCGACTGGCTGCAGGTGATCTCGGCTGGGATACCGGCGCGCTGGTTCATCGTCATCGCGCGGGGCATCATGCTGAAGGGGATCGGCATCATGCAGCTCTGGCGCGAGATCGGGATCCTGCTGCTGATGCTGACGGTGCTCATGACGGCGGCGATGCGCAGCTTCCGTCCGAGGCTCTCCTGACATGGCATGGACATCGAGCGTCCGCAGCGTCCGATTCCTGCTGCGCAAGGAGTTCCTCCAGATCCTGCGCGACAAGGTCATGCTGCGGCAGCTCATGATCATGCCGGTCGTGCAGCTCCTGCTGCTCTCGGCGGCGGCGACGTTCGAGGTCCGCAACGCGCGGCTGTTCACGGTGGATCACGACGGGACGGCGTCGTCGCGGGCGGTCGCCGACCGCCTCGTCGCCTCGGGACGCTTCGAGCATGTCGGCGCCTCGCCGTCGATGGCGCGCGCGGACACGGCGATGCTCGAGGGCGACGTCGACATCATCGTGCGCATTCCCGCCGGCTTCGAACGGGACCTCGTGCGGGACCGGCGCGCCACCCTCCAGACGGTCCTCAACGCCGAGGATGCCGTCGCCGCTGGCGTGACGCAGGGGTATGTGGGCGAGGTCCTCAACCGGTACAGCGCCGAGCTGCGCGCATCGATCACGCCATCGGTGGCGACGATCGGGGCCGGTCCCGAGCTCCCTCCGGTACGCGGACAGCCGCAAATCGAGATCCACGCGAGGGGGTGGTACAACACGGAGCTGCAGTACCGCGATTACATGATCCCGGGGATCCTGGTGCAGCTCATCACGATCGTCGGGACCCTCCTGACGGCGATGAACATCGTGCGGGAAAAGGAGGCAGGCACGCTCGACCAGCTGAACGTCACGCCCATCGGGCGCGGCGCCTTCATCGCTGCCAAGCTGCTGCCCCTCTGGTTCATCGCGCTCGTCGAGATGACGCTCGGGCTGCTCGTCGCCTGGTTCATCTTCGACGTCCCGATCCGCGGCAGCCTGCTGGTCGTGTACTTCGGCGCGGCGATCTACCTCGTCGCGGCACTGGGCATCGGGCTGTGGGTGTCCGCCATCGTGGAGACCCAGCAGCAGGCCATGTTCATCACCTTCTTCATCGTCCTCATCTACCTCCTGATGAGCGGCCTGTTCACGCCCATGCGCTCGATGCCCGACTGGGCGCAGTGGATGGCGCATCTCAACCCGGTGATGTACTTCACGCGGGTCATGCGCGCGGTGCTCCTGCGAGGGGCGGGCTTCGCGGACGTCATCCGCGACATCGGCGTGCTGGCGCTCATGGGTGCGATCATGCTGACGCTGGCGGTGCGCCAGTATGCGAAGCGGGCTGCCTGAGGCGCGTCCCTGACTAACCGGGCCCGGGCGGCCGCCGGGAGGTGAGCGCCTTCAGCTCCTGCGTGCCGATGGCGGCGAACATGTCCGTCGGCCGTGTCGGCTGCTCGCGCAACTCTTCGACCACGACGTCCGCCTGATCGTCGGTCTGGCCGAAGATCCGCAGCGCGTAGTGCGCCAGGCTGAGCGCCGCCTCCCGCTCGGCATACACGGCGAGGCCGCGCGCCTGGGGCGTCTCCAGCGAGCGCTCGAAGAACGCCTGCTCGGTGGCGCTGTGAGTCCGGACCGCCACGTGAATGCCGGGGTTGGCCTCGCGCGCCACCTCCACGATGCGGCGGGCGCGAATCGGCTCCGGCGCCGTCACGACGAGCAGTCGTGCGCGAGCCACCGCCGCGCGCTCGAGCACGTCCGCGCGCGTCGCGTCGCCGAGGATCGCGCGTTCGCCCCGCGCGCGGAGGCCGGCGACGACCCGCTCCTGCTCCTCCACGACGACGTACCGCGCCCCGGCCCGCCGGAGCGCATCGACCACGGTCGATCCGACACGGCCGAATCCGACGACGACCACGTGGCCGGCCATGTCGGAGCAGGTGAAGGGGTCCGCGCTTTCTTCCACCCCACTCGGTGCGGCCGCCTCCGCCCTGCCCTCGCGCATCTCGCGGGTCCTGCGCGCCTGCTGTGTCGCCGCCAGCTCCGCCGCGGCCGCCTGCGCGCCAACGCGAGTGGCGAACGCCACCGTCGCCGTGAGGATGGAACTGTTGGCGACGATCGCGATGAGCGCCGCGGCGATGATCACCGCCTGGGTTTCCGGCGAGATCAGCCCGAGCGTCACGCCCAGCCCGGCGACGATGAACGAGAACTCGCCGATCTGCCCGAGCGATGCACCCATCACGGCCGCAATCCGGCGCGACTCACCCAGCAGGCGCATGATCCCGAAGGTCAGCACCGACTTCCACAGGATGACCAGCGCCACCACGGCGAAGATCTCCAGCGGGCGGTCGAGCAGCACCCATGGATCGAACAGCATGCCGACGGACACGAAGAACAGCACCGCGAAGGCGTCCTGCATGGGCAGCGCCTCGGCCGCGGCGCGGGCGCTGAGCTCGGAGTCGGTGATCACCGCGCCGGCGAAGAACGCCCCGAGGGCGAAGGACACGCCGAACAGCTTCGCGGCGAGCGATCCGACGCCGAGCGCCGTCGCGAGGACCGCGAGGGTGAACAGCTCGCGCGATCCGAGCCGGGACACGCGCTCGAGGAGCCAGGGGACGAAGCGACGACCGACGAAGTACATGAGCGCGACGAACAGCACGACCTTGACGATCGCCAGGGCGATCGTCGCCGCGATGCCGGCGGCGTCCTGCTTCGCCCCGACGCCGCCCAGCAGCGGGGCGACCACCGGCAGGAGCACCAGGACGAACACCATCAGCAGGTCTTCCATCACGAGCCATCCCACGCCCATGCGCCCTTCGGGCGAGTCCAGCCGGTCCCGCTGCTCGAGTCCCTTGAGGAGCACGACGGTGCTCGCCACCCCGACCGACAGCCCGAGGATCGCCGCCCCGCCAGGCCCCCACCCCCATGTCAGGCCCAGCAGGGCGCCGACGGACGCCGTCACCGCCATCTGCGTGACCGCTCCCGGCACGACGACACGCCGGACGACGGCGAGGTCCCGCACCGAGAAATGCAGCCCCACGCCGAACATCAGGAGGATGACGCCGAGCTCGGCGAGCTGCCTGGCGAGCCCCGGGTCGACCTGCGGCCCCGGGGTGAAGGGCCCGACGACGATTCCCGCGATCAGGTACCCTACCAGCGGGGGCAGTCCGATGCGCACGGCGACGAGGCCGAGCAGGAACGCCGCGCCGAGGCCGGCGGCGACGGTCGCGATCAGGGCGGTCTCGTGGGGCATCGACGGGTACGGGGGAAAAGGCGTTCGTGCAGGATCGAACGGACGGGTGGATCACG
>DASTYL010000198.1:0-7878 GCA_035764975.1 Gemmatimonadaceae bacterium
TGCGCGTGAGCGCGGCCACGGCGCTCACCGAGCCCTTCGAGCCCGGCTCCACGCTCAAGCCCTTCATCGCCGCGGCGCTGCTCGCCCAGGGCCGGGCGAAGCCGGACGATTCGATCGCGGTCTTCGGCGGCGAATACACCATCAACGGCCGCACCCTGCGCGACGTGCACCGGGGCGAGTCCATGATGACGCTCGCCGAGGTCCTGCAGTGGTCGAGCAACGTGGGCATCGCCCGCTTCGCCGAGCGACTCACGCCGCGCGAGCAGTACGAGGCGCTGCGCGACTTCGGCTTCGGGACGCCCACCGGCGTCCCCTTTCCGTCCGAGGCCTCGGGACGCCTCCGGATTCCCGCCGAATGGTCGAAGCAGTCGCCCGCGTCGCTCGCGATCGGCTACGAGATCAGCGTGACGCCGATGCAGCTCGCCGTCGCGTACGCGGCGTTCGCCAACGGCGGCCGGCTGCTCGAGCCGGCGCTCGTCAAGGAGATCCGCGCGGCCGACGGCACGGTCGTGTTCCGCCATACCCCGCGCGTCGCCCGGCAGGTGATCCCTCCGTCGGTGGCGTCGCAGCTCCGGTCGATGCTCGTCGCCGTCGTCAATCAGGGATCGGCGGTGCAGGCGGACGTCGAGACGTACCTGCTCGCCGGCAAGACCGGCACCGCCCGTCGCAACGTCGGCGGGCGCTATGCGGCGACGCAGTACTACGCGACCTTCGTCGGCCTCTTTCCCGCCGAGGATCCGCAGTTCGTCATCCTCGTGAAGCTCGACAGCCCTCAGGGGGAATACTACGGGGGCGCGACGGCAGCTCCGGTCACCCGCGCGGTGCTCGAAGCAGCGCTGGCTGCCCGCGACGCGGCGCTGGATCGGCGCGTGCTCGCGGCGCTCCCCCGGCGCGAGCGTCCGGACACGACGCGGGATTCGGTGTCCTCCGTCACCGGAGACGCTCCTCCATCAGCCGTCGCGCTCGCTGGAGAGGAGCGCGTTCCCCTTCCGGCGCCGGTCGTCCGCTCACGATCCGCGGCCACGAACGTCCCGTTCGTCGCCACGTTGCCGTATCATCCTCCACGACCCGCGGCGCGTCCCCCGCGCACCGTGCCGGTCGTCGCGGGGCTCGAGCTCCGCGACGCGGTGCGAGCGTTGCATGAAGCAGGATTCAAGGTGCGGCTGGCCGGCAACGGTCCGCGCGGCACCACTCAACCGGCGGCAGGGACTCTGGTTCCTGCCGGCGCCGTGATTCGCCTCTACCACGCTCTCGAATGACCTTTTTGATCGAGTCGGTCGCGCAGGCCCTGGCTGACGCCGGGCAGCTCGTCGACCGGCGGGGAACGCTACCGGAGAGCGCCGCGGACATCACCGACGACAGTCGACGCGTGATCCCCGGCGCCCTGTTCGTTGCGGTGACCGGCGCCGCCGAGGACGGCCACGCCTACCTCGGCGCGGCGAAGGAGCGAGGCGCCATCGCCGCCATCGTGGAGGATCCGTCCCGCACCGACCTGCCGGCGCTCGTGGTGCACAACGCCCGGCGCGGCGCGGCCATCGCCGCCGCGCGCGCGTTCGGCGCCCCGTCGGAAGGGATGCGGCTCGTGGGCGTCACGGGAACCAACGGCAAGACGACGACGGTCAACATCCTGCGCCATCTGCTCGACGACCCGAAGGAGCGCAGCGCGTCGATCGGGACGATCGGGGTGCTCATCGGCTCGGAGGGCGCGCCCATCGAGGGCGGTGCCGGACTCACGACCCCGGGGCCGGTCGAGCTCCAGCGTGTCTTCCGCGAGCTTTACGCGCGCGGCGTGCGCAGCGTCGCGATGGAGGTGAGCTCCCACGCGCTGCACCAGCATCGGGTCGAGGGGGTGTCGTTCGACGTGGGCGTGTTCACCAACCTCACGCGCGACCACCTCGATTATCACGGCTCGATGGAGCAGTACTTCAGCGCCAAGGCGCTGCTCCTCAACTACCTGCGGCCGCATGGGACCGTCGTGATCAACGCGGACGTGCTCGAGTGGCGCAACCTCAAGACGGAGCGCCGGCGGGTCAGCTTCGGGGTGCGGATCCCGGGGCACGAGGTGTACGCGGACCAGGTGAAGCACGACGTGCACGGGACGGATTTCACGCTGGTGTTCGACAAGGAGCGGCAGCCGACGCGGCTCCCCTTGATCGGCGATTTCAACCTCGCCAACGCGCTCGCGGCCGCGGCCGCGGCGTACGCCGTCGGTGTGCCGGGCGCGCGCATCGCCGAGCGCCTGGCGACGCTGCCGCAGGTACCGGGACGCCTCGAGATCATCAGCGAGCAGCCGATGGTGCTGCGCGACTACGCCCACACGCCGGACGCCATCGAGCGCGCGCTGGACGCGATGCGCCCGTTCGTCCGCGGCCGGCTCATCGTCGTCTTCGGCGCCGGTGGAGACCGCGACCGCGGCAAGCGGCCGGAGATGGGCGCCGCCGCGGCGTCGCGAGCCGACCTGGCGATCGTGACGAGCGACAATCCACGGACCGAGGATCCGGAGCGCATCCTCGACGACATCATCGAGGGGATGAAGGACGTCCCGTTCGAACGGATCGTCGATCGGCGGGATGCCATCGCCCGCGCCATCGCCCTGGCCGGGCCGGACGACATGGTCCTGCTCGCGGGCAAGGGGCACGAGACCTACCAGATCCGCGGGACGGAGAAGTTCCCCTTCGACGAGCGCGAGATCGTTCGCGAGATCATCCGCGCCGGAGCCCCCGCATGAGCGCCGCCGGACCATCCGCGGCACCCCGGCAGGAGGCCACGACTTTCTGGACGGGCGCGCGCGTCGCCGAGGCGCTGCGCGAGCGGAGACGCAGCGTCCCGAACACTGACCTGGTCTTCACGGGCATCGCGACCGACACGCGGGCCATCCCGCCCGGGAGCCTGTTCGTCGCGCTCAAGGGCGAGCGATTCGACGCGCACGAGTTCCTTGCCGACGCGGTGGCGAAGGGCGCGGCGGGACTCGTCGTCTCGCGGGCCGACATCGCCGCTCCGCCGGGTGTCCCTGTCTTCATCGTGGACGACACCCTGCAGGCACTGGGCGACCTCGCGCGCTTCCGTCGCCGCGCCTGGGGCGGGCGCGTCATCGGCGTGCTCGGCGCCAACGGCAAGACGAGCACGAAGGAGCTGCTGCGCGCCGCACTGGGGCAGAAGCTCCAGGTCCATGCGACGGAGGGGAACTTCAACAACCTCGTCGGCGTGCCGCTCACGCTGTTCGCGCTGCCGGACCGCGCCGACGTCGCCGTCATCGAGATGGGCACCAACACCCCCGGTGAGATCGCGCGGCTCCGCGCCATCGTGGAGCCGGACATCTCCGTCATCACGTCGATCGCGGAGGAGCACCTCGAGGGATTCGGCGACATCGCCGGCGTGCTCGAGGAGGAGCTCGCGGGGGTCGTGGGCGTGAAGACCGCGGTGGTGCCCGCGTCGCAGCCCGAGGTTGGGGAGGGTGCGCGAGGCAAGGCGGCGCATGTCGTCAGCGCCGGCATCGAGGAAGGCGACCTGCACGCGACGCGGTGGGGTGTCGAGCCCGACGGCCTCGGCTGGCTGGAGGTGGCGGGGGTCGAGGTGCGGCCGCCTGCGCGGGGCGTGCACAACCTGCGGAACGCGATGCTCGCCCTCGCGGTGGCGCGTGAGCTCGGCATCCCGATGGCGGACGCCGCGCGCGGCATCGCCGGCATGCGCGTGCCGCCCATGCGCGTCAACTGGGAGCAGCTCGGGGCCGCGACGCTGATCAACGACGCCTACAACGCCAACCCGGGCTCGGTGCGTGCGGCGCTGGAGCTGCTGGCGCAGGCCGGCAAGGGACGGCAGCGCGTCGCGGTGCTGGGCTCGATGCTGGAGCTGGGGACGCACGCGGATCGGCTGCATCGCGAAGTGGCCGAGACGGCGCTCCAGCATGGGATCGAGATCGTCGCCGGGGTGGGGGACATGGCCCATGCGCTCGAGAAGATTGGTCCGGCGGACGGGCGGACGATCACCGCGCCCGACGTCGATGCCCTGTGGGCCGCGCTCGCGCCGCGGCTCTCCCCGGATGCGGTTATCCTTTTGAAGGGCTCACGTGGCGCGCGTCTCGAGCGGCTCGTGCCGCCGATCACCGCCTGGGCGGCCGCCGGGGGTGCCGGTGACGCGACGGGTGCTGGGCCGTCCCTGTCGAGCCCTGCCGCTCCATCCAGCCACTAGCGAGTCTCGTGCTCCACTATCTCTTCGAACCGTTGGCCGCCGAGTACGGCGGCATCTACAACCTCTTCACGTACATCTCGTTCCGCGCGGTCGGCGCCGCCGTCACGGCGCTGCTGATCTCGTTCATCGTCGGACCGATGATCGTGGCCGCGCTCAAGCGCCGCGCGGCGCACCAGGTGGTGCGCGAGGGGACCCCCGATTCGCACGCGGTCAAGGGCACGACGCCCACCATGGGCGGCATCATCATCCTCATCGCGGCCGTCGTCCCGACGCTGCTCTGGGCGCGGCTGAGCGGCTCGCGTCCCTATGTCTACATCGCGATCTTCGTGACGCTGTGGATGGGGATGATCGGCCTCATCGACGACCTGCTGAAGTTGAAGCAGAAGCGTGAGGGGCGCGAGAACCGCGGCCTCGTCGAGGCGCACAAGCTCATCGGCCAGGTGACGGTGGGCGTCGTCCTCGGATGGTGGCTCTGGCAGCACCCGATCTCGCCGCTCCCGGGCGCGAGCACGTCGCTGCCGTTCTTCAAGTTCGTGCTCATCGTGCCGGCGACGTTCGCGCTGGGCTGGCTCTACGTCGCGTTCACCACGTTCATCATCGTGGGCACGAGCAACGCCGTGAACATCACCGACGGCCTCGACGGCCTGGCGGCCGGCCTCTCGGCAATTGCGTTCTCCACCTTCGCCGTGTTCGCGTACGCCATCGGCCGCGTGGACTTCAGCCGCTACCTCGGCCTGTTCCACCTGCCGGGGGCCGGAGAGCTGACGATCTTCTGCGCCGCGATGATCGGTGCGCTCATCGGCTTCCTCTGGTTCAACACCTTCCCGGCCCAGGTCTTCATGGGCGACACGGGCTCGCTCGCGCTGGGCGGCGGGCTCGGTGCGGTCGCGGTGCTGCTGAAGACCGAGTTCCTCCTCGCCTTCGTCGGTGCCGTCTTCGTCGCCGAGATGCTGTCGGTGATCGCGCAGCGGTTCGTCTTCAAGTATCGGCGGAGCCGGTACGGGCTCGAGTACGCGAAAGCGAACCGTGTCCTGCTGCGGGCCCCGCTGCATCACCACTTCGAGATGAAGGGATGGTCCGAGGTCCAGGTGGTCGTGCGCTTCTGGATCATCGGCATCCTCAGCGCGTTCCTCGCGCTCACCACGCTCAAGATCCGCTGACGGATGTCCGGGGCTGACGCGGGGCCGCTGGGACGGGAGGGAGGCGAGGTCGCGGTGATCGGTCTGGCCCGGAGCGGACGCGCCGTCGCCCGCGTGCTCGCCGCGCGGGGGCAGAAGGTCTATGCGTCCGATGCCGCGGCTGGCGACGCCGTCGCGCAGGTCGCCGCGGAGCTGCGCGCGGCGGGCGTGCACGTGGACGTCGGTGCCCACGATCTCGCCCGCATCGCCCGCGCGTCGCTCGTCGTCACGAGCCCGGGGGTTCCCCCCACGGCGCCGCCGCTGCGCGCCGCCGCCGATGCCGGGATCCCGGTCGTCGGGGAGGTGGAGATCGCGCTTCGCCTGCTCCCCGACCTGCGCTGCATCGCCATCACCGGGACGAACGGGAAGACCACGACGACGTCGCTGATCGGCCGGATCCTCGAGGCGCTCGGGTTGCACGCGGCGACCGTCGGCAACATCGGCGCGCCGGTCGTCGAGCTCGCGCTGCAGGCGCATCCGCCCGAGTGGGCGGCGCTCGAGCTGTCGTCGTTCCAGCTGCACGACACGCCGAGTGTCGCGCCGCTGGTGGGGGTGCTCACGAACCTGTCGCCGAACCACCTCGACCGCTACGACTCCGTGGACGAGTACTACGGCGACAAGCGCCTGCTCTTCCGGAATGCGACGCCGACCTCGCGCTGGGTGCTCAACCGGGACGACGAGGCGGTGCGCGGGATGGCGGCGGGGGTGCCGGGCGAGCAGCGGTGGTTCTCGCTCGATGGCGAGGCCGACGCGTGGTACGACCGCCAGCACGATCGCCTCGTCGTCCTCGGCGAGCCGCTCATGGACCGTGACGGGCTTCCGATGCTCGGGGACCACAACGTCGCAAATGCGCTGGCTGCCGCCCTTGCGGTCATGATCGCCGACCCGGCGCATCGGACGCCGGCGGCGAGGGGCACGATCGCCGACGCGCTCCGCGCCTCGGCACCGTTGCCGCATCGCATCGAGCCGGTCGCGGACGCCGACGGCGTGCGCTGGATCAACGATTCCAAGTCCACCAACGTCGCGTCCACGCTGGTGGCGCTCCGCGGCATGCGCGGCCGGGCCGTCGTCCTCCTCGGGGGGCGGCACAAGGGCGAGCCGTACAGCGAGCTGATTCCCGAGCTGCAGCGGGTGGCGCGTACCGTCATCGCGTATGGCGAGGCCGCGGAGCTCATCGAGCACGACCTCGGTGCCGCCGTCACGGTCGAGCGGGTGGATGGCGGGTTCGACCAGGTCGTCGCACGCGCGCAGGCGCTTGCCAGGCCCGGTGACGTGATCCTCCTCTCGCCCGCCTGCTCCAGCTACGACATGTTCGCCAACTACGAGGAGCGCGGCGCGGCGTTCGCGAAGCTCGCCCGCGCGGCCGCGGCGGCCGTCCAGCGCGCATGACGGTCCCGCTGGCGCGCGACCGCGTGGACGTGCGGGAACGCTGGCGCATGGGCCCGGAGGCGCGTGGCATCACGCTCATCACGTTCGGGCTCCTCTGCTTCGGGCTCGCGGTGCTCTACAGCGCGAGCGCGATCCTCGCGATGAACGACGGGCAGCCCAGCGCCTACTACCTGCTCCGCCAGCTCTCCGGGGCGGTGGCAGGGATGGTCGCATTCGCCGTCGCCGCCAAGTCGGACGCGGAGCGTTGGCACCGATGGGCATGGCCGCTCATGTGGATCACGATCGTGGCGATGGTCCTCACCCTCGTGCTTCCCGAGAGCATCGCCCCGCGCGTCAACGGCTCCAAGCGCTTCCTCTTCGGCAGCAGCTTCCAGCCGTCCGAGCTCGGCAAGCTCGCGGTCGTCGTGTGGTGCGCGATGCTCGTGATCAAGAAGGGGGAGGCGCTGCGGCGGCTGACCAAGGGCCTGCTTCCGTTTCTCGTGGTCGTCGGGCTCCTCGGCGTGCTCGCCGCGCTCCAGCCCGACCTGTCGGTGGCGATGCTGTACACGCTGCTCATGGCGGTCGTGCTCTTCGCGGGAGGCGCGCGCATGGGCCACTTCATCGCGCTCGCGGCGCTGGCGTTTCCGCTGCTCTGGACGAAGATCGAGAAGGTGCACTACGCGCTGCTGCGGCTGTCCGCGTTCTTCGATCCCGGCGCCGCGCCGCGCGAGGTGAGCTACCAGCTCGAGCAGTCGCTCATCGCCGTCGGCTCCGGCGGGTTGTTCGGCGTCGGGTTCGGCGAGGGCCGCCAGCAGTACGGATTCCTGCCCTATCCCTACAGTGACTTCATCGCGAGCAACATCGGCGAGGAGTGGGGCTTCATCGGGCTCGCGGCGGTGACGATCGCTTTCGGCGCGTACGCGCTGCTCGGGTTCCGCATCGCCCGGTCCGCCCGCTCGCCCTTCCTCCAGCTCGTCGCCGTGGGGCTGACCTTCACGACGGTGCTGACGGCGTATCTTCACATCGGCGTCGTGGTCGGATTGTTGCCAACGACCGGGCTGACCCTGCCGTTCGTCTCGTACGGGCGGTCGAACCTGCTCCTGAGCCTCTTCTTCACCGGCATCCTCGTGAACATCGGCAGCAC
>DASTYL010000199.1:0-32278 GCA_035764975.1 Gemmatimonadaceae bacterium
GCGCACGAACGCTCGCCGATGCCGGGGCGCTCTCACGGAAGGCGCTCGAGGACGCGGATCTCGCCGCGCGGGCGCGCGCGGACGATGCGCGCGCGGCGCGGGCGCACGTGGCGGCGGCGGAGGCGTCCGTGCAGGAGGCAGCGGCCGCGATGCTGTACGGCGCCGGCGCCGCCACGCCGCGCAGCGTCATCGCGGTCCGCGCACCCGCCGCGGGCCGCGTGCTGCGCATTCCCGACCGCAGCGAGCGGATCATCGCGGCCGGCGCGCCGATCGCGGAGCTCGGCGACACACGCTGGATCGAGGTGATCGCCGACGTCCTCTCCAGCGAAGCCGCGCGCATCACGCCGGGGATGCGCGTCACGCTCGACGGCTGGGGAGGCGAGCGGCCGCTCGTCGGCCAGGTGCGACAGGTGGAGCCGGCCGCGACGACGCGCGTCTCCGCGCTGGGGGTCGAGGAGCAGCGCGTCAATGTCGTCGTGGACGTGGCGAATGCTCCCGCGTCGCTCGGCGATGGCTACCGCGTGGACGCGCGCATCGTCCTCGTCGAGCGTCCATCGGTGATCGCGGTGCCCCCGGGCGCGCTCGTGCGGAACGGGAGTGACTGGGCAGCGTTCGTCGTGGAGGGGAAGCGCGCATCGCTGCGCCGGCTCCAGATCGGCGCCATGGGCGACGCGGCGGTGGAGGTCCGCAGCGGACTGCGCGAAGGCGACGAGGTCATCATCTTCCCGTCGGACAAGACGCGCGACGGCGTACGGGTCAGGATGAAATGACCGGATCGCCCGAGGTCAGGGCGGCAGCGCGCTGCGCCGGCTGATCGGCTCGACTTCGATGCAGGTGCACACGGGCCGGTCCAGCCAGACGCGCCCGCTCTTCGGCACCTCGATGAGCATCCGGTCGGTCGTGCCTCCGATCCGGCGCACGCTCGACCCCTCGAAAACGCCGAGCTCCGCGCACCGCGCGCGCATCTGATCGAACACGATCCGCCTCACGCGAAGGGGAGTGTCGTACGGGGCGCCGATCAGAACGTGCGACAGGTCGAGGGCCATGGAGGCGCCAAGCTGCGCGTGATCAGATGTACCGATGTCCAAGGGAGCCCCGGACGGCGTGTCAGGCGATCGACCGACTTCGTCCCGTGTCCGCAAATTGCCCGACGCCGCGGGCCCGTTCCGCCGACGCGCTGCGGGCGTCGCCTGTGCATCGTTCGGTACGGTACCGAAGGGAGTCCATGATGCTTACCCGGAATGCACTCGCCCAGCTCGAGCGCTCGCTGCGTGGCACCAAGGTGCTGAGCGTGTACCTCGATCGTTCGACGCAGGACTTCGCGACCCGCGATGCGTGGCGGCTCACGCTCGACAACCTCATCGACGCGCAACGGGATGCGCTCGGCGCACATGCCACGCACGAGGAGCGCGCAGCGTTCGATGCGTGCGTGGCGACCCTGCGCGAGCGTCTCGCCGAGCCCGAGGCCGTGCCAGCCCCGCCCGGGTGGGTCGGCCTGTTTCCCGCCGTGGGGGAGCCGTACGTGGAAGCGCTACCCGTGCAGATGCCGACGCTGGTCGCGTGGGGGGACGGCGCGCGCGTGGCCCCCTGCATCAGGGCGCTCAAGCAGCACATCCCTGCCATCGTGGCGATCGTGGACTCCCGCGAGGCGGATCTGTACGTGTATGCACGGGGCACACTCGAGCGCGCCGACCGGATCCGCGCCACCGTGCGCGGCTTCGACGCCGCCCACATGGGAAACCCGCCGCAGCAGGGCTTCCACACGGGAACGCGCGGCACGGCCGGCGCCGACGAAGCGCAGACGAAACGTCGCGCAGGAACGGAAGCGCTCGTACGCGAACTCGTCTCGCAACTCGAGATGCTCGCCGGCTCCCGCGCGTGGGTCCTGGTCGGCGGGATTCCCGACGTTGCCGCGGAAGTGGTGAATGCCCTTCCCGAACGGCTGCTGCAGCGCGCGCGCAAGCTCCGCGGGGTCGACGTGCATGCCTCGGTGGCGGAGATCGAGGAAGCGGCCGAGCACGTGGCAACCGCAGCCAGTCGCGAACGCGATCTCGCGCACGTGCTCGACCTGATCGACCGCGAGGCGGCGAACGGTCGCGGCATATCGGGCTACCAGCGGACGCGCGAGGCACTGGCGGAGCACGCTGGCGACACGCTCTTCATGACCGGCCGTTTCATCGGCGAGCATGCCGCGGAGGCGGAGGAGCTTGCGCGCCTCGCGTTCGCGGAGGCGGCGGATTTGGAGTACGTGTCCGCCGCGGCCGCGGAACGCCTCGATCAGGCCGGCGGGGTGGGAGCGCTGCTGCGGTTCGTTCCGGCGCGGGGGCAGTCACCGATCTCCGCGGCACCGCAGGCGGCTACTCGCTAGCGGAGGGTCCTCGCGTCGGTCAGGAGCTCGTCCACCTCGCGGTCCTCGAGCTGCGGAAAGCTCCAGTAATACAGGCCCACGGCCTCGAACGGCTCCGGGTGCGCGAGGCACACGACTTCGTCGGCGAGGGCGCTGACGGCATCGCAGGCCTCGCGCGAGCCGACGGGCACGCCGACGACCAGCTTCGCCGGGTGCTCCCGGCGCACCGCGTGGAGCGCGACGACCATCGACGCCCCCGTCGCCAGACCGTCGTCCACGATGATGACGGCGCGGCCCCGGACCCGCGGCGGGCGCCGGGATCCGCGAAACCGCTCCTCGCGCCGCCGCGCCTCCGCCTGCTCCGCTCGCGAGACGGCAGACAGGTACTCGGTCGTCACGCCGACCCGGCGCGCGATGTCCTCTGCGACATGGCGCGTCCCGTCGGCGGTGATGGCGCCGATGGCGAGCTCCGGCTGCATCGGTGCGCCGAGCTTGCGCACGACGACGACATCCAGCTCCGCATCGAGCGCCGCGGCGACGCCCGCGGCAACCGCCACGCCGCCGCGGGGGATACCGAGCACCAGGGGATCGAGTCCCCTGTACGCCGTGAGCCGGCGGCCGAGGAGCGCCCCGGCGTGGGCGCGGCTCGCGAACGGGAGGACGCCATCGTCCCCGTCGACCGCGGCGTGCAGGAGGTCAGCGGTGCCCATCATCGACTCCAGGACTCAGTGCCGCACACGGCGCTCCGACACCTGCTGGAGCAGCTCTTCCACGAGCAGCGGCTCCGTCGGGCCGACCTTCGTCGCGAGGTCCGCCTGGGCGATGATCCCGAGCAGCCGATTGCGGTCGTCCACGACGGGAATGCGCCGGATCCGGTCCCGCTCCATCCGGACGATCACCTGCTCCACGTTCATGTCGGGCTGGACGGCGTCGATGCCGCTCGACGTCATGTGGTCGCTCACCTCGCACGACGGCGAATGGCTCTCCGCGACGCAGCGGATGGCGATGTCGCGGTCGGTGATGACGCCCTGGAGGCGCATCGTCTCGCGGCTGTCCACCACCGGGACGATCCCGATGTCGTAGTCGCGCATGAGCTCCGCCGCCCTGGCGATGCTGTCGTGCGGCGTGACGAACACGGGTTCCGGGGTCATGATGTCGCGTGCCTGCATGGCGTGTCCTCCCTCGGGTTCGGAACGGTGATCACTGCACGGGGGTCGTCGGCGTCGCGGAGACGGTGAGCCGATCGTCGACCGACGTCACGCCGGGCGCCGCCCACGCCGCGTACTCCGCATCCCGCCGCTCGGCCTGCGACCGCACGGTGCCCTTCAGCGTCACCTTGCCATTCGCGGACTCCACCGAGATGTGGCTGGCGTCCACCTCGGCGCTGCGACGCAGCGCGTCCTTGATCTTCTGGCTCACCTCGTACGACGAGACGGTCTTGGGCTTCACGGCGATGAAGTTCGTGACGCCGCGCACGCCCTTGAGGTAGCGCACGGACCGCTCCGCCGACTTCTTCTCGAACTGCCATTCGGCCGTCCCCTCGAGCGTCACCCAGCCGTCGACGACCTTGGCCTTCACCGTGTCGGGCACCTCGACGTTCCACTCGAGCGCGTCGGCGACGGCGTGCGCGATGTCGGTGTCGCCGCGCTCCGCGGATGCGGGGAGCCGGACCTTGAGGTCGTCGGCATAGGCGCGGACCCCGATGATGCGTTCCACGACCCGCTCGGCCGTGTACTTCTGGGCCCAGCTGTCGACATTGCCCGTGAGGGTCACGACGCCGTCCTTCACCGCGACGCCGATCTCGGCCTCGTTGACGCTTGGCGTCCACTTGAGCTCGTCGATGATATCGCGTTGGAGTTGCGTGTCGGATGTCATGGTGCGCCCTCCGGAGATGATGAATGGTGCCCGCGGCAAGACGAGGCGGATGCACCTCGTCATGTTGGCGGCCGGCATCGGCTCGTGGTGTCGGGCAACGCCGAAGGGGCAGTCCGGCGTTTCGGGTACGCCCGGTGACGACGCATCGCGCTACTGTCCGGGGAGACCCCGATGCCCTCGCGCGGTACCCGAGGCATCGTGTGGGCGCCGCACCGGTCGCGGCGTTCACCACCCTCGCGTGGCCCCCGGCCAGGAGGAGCGAAATGCCTCCGTCGCACACGACGTCCGAGTCCGCTTCCTCATCGGCACACATGCAGCCGGGGCCCGCGCACCTGCTGCGCGGCCCGATCATCGTCGCCTCCGACGGCAGCGATGCGTCGCTGCCGGCACTCGAGATGGCGAAGCTGCTGGCCGCCGACGGCCGCGCGGTGGAGGTCCTTTCCGTCGTCGAGCCGATTCCGGCCGTCATGCCGGCGATGGAAGTTCCGCTCTACCTGCCGGAGGTGGACGATGCGCGCCGCGCGGGCACGCTGCGCCTCGTGCGCGACCAATCCGACACGGTGCTCGGTGACATGAAGCCGGGGGTGGATGCGATCATCGGCCGTCCGGTGGAGGAGATCGCGCGCCGGGCGCACGCGCGCCATGCGAGCCTCGTCATCACGGGGCTGCGTCACCACGGTCGGGCGGACCGGCTCCTGCTTCGCGGCGAGACCCCCCTCGGCATCGCCCGCGTGGCCCGGACGCCGGTGCTCGTCGTGCCCGCGCGCGTGACGCACCTGCCGCGCACGGCGCTGATCGCCACCGACCTCGATGAGACCAGCGTGAACGCGGCACGGGCAGCGCGCCCCCTCCTCGCGGAGGTGGAGAAGGTGTACGTCGTCCACGTGCGCCGTCTCGGGATGAGCCCGATGGATGAGTCGTGGGAGCATCTCCAGGCGAAGCTCGCGAGCGAGAACTACGGACGGATCGTCGCCGCGATGGAGCTGCCGGCGTCCGTGAGCGTCGAGACCCGCACGCTGACGGGCCACCCGGTGGCGGAGCTGCTCGAGTTCGCGGAGTTCGCGAAGGCGGAGCTCATCGTGACCGGGTACCGGAAACGGCTGCTCTTCGACCGGCTGGCGGGGCCCCGCAGCATTGCGGAGCGCGTCTTCCGCGGAACGCCGTGCACGATGCTGCTCGTGCCGGAGACAGCCGTGTTCGCGACGCCGAGCACCGCGGATGCGGAAGTGGAAGTCGTCGCCGGGCCGGACTCGTGGGGGCCGCAGCTCGCGGCCTTCACCCGCCGCAATGCGGGGCGGGCGGCCCACCTCGAGATCGACACGACCGACATCGGGGCCCAGGCCCAGGTCATCGGCTTCACGCTCACGGGAGTGGACTACGAGACCACGACCGACACCGTGCACCTGATGTTCGGCGACCTCGAGAAGGGCGTCTCCCACCTCACGCACAGCATCCGGCATCCCGAGGCGGTGGAGCTGCAGCGCCGGCGCGATGGGACCGATCTCGCACTGCGGGTGGGGCACGAGGGCGGGTACAGCCTGTTGACCTTCGCGGACACGATTTAGGAGGTAGGCCATGACGGAGCGCACGATCGTGACCGGCCGCACGCAGGACGTCACCCTCGCTCTCGACGGGATCGTGCTGCACGGCGACCTCACCGTGCCGCCGGGGGCGAAGGGCATCGTCCTCTTCGCGCACGGCAGCGGCAGCAGCCGGTTCAGTCCCCGCAACCGCGCGGTGGCCGCGACGTTGTGGGAGGGCGGGGTGGCGACGCTGCTGCTCGACCTGCTGACGCCGGACGAGGATCGCGTGGATGAAATGACCGCGCAGCACCGGTTCGACATCCGGCTGCTCGCGGGGCGTCTGGCCGCCGCGACGGACTGGATCGCACAGCAGCCGGAGACGCGCGAGCTCACCGTGGGGTATTTCGGCGCGAGCACCGGTGCAGCGGCTGCCCTCGTCGCCGCCGCCAGGATCCCGGACATGGTCCGCGCCGTGGTCTCGCGCGGCGGCCGCCCCGATCTCGCGGGTGCGTCGCTGGAGGCGGTGCGGGCGCCGACGCTGCTCATCGTCGGGGGTGCCGACACGGAAGTGCTGGAGCTCAACCGGATGGCGGCCGCGCGGCTCGGCGGCCCGCATACCCTCGAGATCGTCCCGGGGGCGACCCATCTCTTCGAGGAGCCGGGCACGCTGGAGCAGGTCGCGACGCTCGCCCTGCGCTGGTTCGAGCGGCACCTGATTCCCGCGCCGACGAGCCGGTCGCCCGCCGCAGAGGCGTGGTAGCATGGAGTCGGCGTCGCGGGAGGACGTCCTGCTCTTCGCCGGCCCGGCGAACCCGGTGCTCGCGCGCGCCATCGCGGGCGAGCTCGGGATGGACGTGGCCGCGTGCGATTTCGCGCGCTTCCCGGATGGCGAGATCTCCGCGCGCATCGAACCGTCGGTTCGCGGCCGGCACGTGGTGCTCGTGCAGCCCACGGCGCCGCCGGTGAACGACCATCTGATGTCGCTGCTCGCGTTCACGGACGCGTGCCGCCGCAGTGCGGCCGCCAGCGTCACCGCTGTCGTGCCGTACTTCGGGTACGCGCGCTCCGACCGGCGCCAGGGGCTTCGCGTGCCGGTGATGGGCAGCCTGGTGGCGCAGCTGATGGAATCCGCCGGCGTCGATCACGTCGTCACCGTGGATGTGCATGCGCCGCAGCTGGAGGGCTTCTTCCGCATCGCGGTCGACAACCTCACCGCGGCGCCGACCCTGGCGGACGCGGTCAGGGATCGCATCGGGCCCAACGGCGTCGTCGTCGCGCCGGACCTCGGCGCCGCACGGCTGGCGACGACCTATGGACGCCTGCTCGGCCTGCCTGTCGCCGTCGTCCACAAGCTCCGCCGGAGCGCAACGGAAGTCACCAGCGCGGGTATCACCGGTGACGTCGCAGGCCGACAGTGTCTCATCGTCGACGACATGATCACCACCGGCGGGACGGTCGAGTCGGCAGTGAGGGCGGTGCTGGCGGCGCGGGCGGAGCCGCCCGTCGTCGTCGCCGCCACGCACGGTGTCCTGACCGGCGATGCGTGGGAGCGGCTCGCCCGCGTGGGCATCGGGGAGCTGGTGCTCACCGATTCGATCGCCATCGAAGCGCGGCATCGGCCGCCGACCCGCGTCGTGTCGATCGCGCCGCTGCTCGCGGATGCGATCAGGCGCACGTCCGCCGAACGGATACCTGAACCGGCGCACCTGTTCGGCTCGGGCTGATCGAGCCCGCGAAGGAAGGGCGGCCACATGGAGGGACTCATGCCGGCACGGATTCTCATCGTCTACGGGACCACCTACGGGCAGACGGCCAAGATCGCCCGGTACATCAGCGACGTGCTGCGGTCGGGGGGCTTCGAGGTCAGGCTCCTCAACGCCGACGTGGTGCCGGCTGATTTCACGCTGTCGAACCACGACGCGGTGATCGTCGGAGCGTCCGTGCACTTTCACCACCACCAGCACTCCGTCGAGCGGTTCGTGCGGGCGCATCGGGACACGCTCAACGCGATGCCGTCGGCGTTCTTCTCCGTGAGCGGCGCGGCGGCCGGCGCCGAGGAGCCGGATCGCGAGGACGCAAGCGGGCTGCTCAACGCCTTCCTGAACCGGGTCGGCTGGCAGCCGGCGGAGACGGCGATCTTCGGCGGCGCCATCGCATACACCCGGTACAAGCCGTGGACGCGCCTGATGATGCGCGCGCTCTCACATCGGTATGGCGGGCCGACCGATACGAGCCACGACTACGAGGCGACCGACTGGCTGCAGGTGCGCCGCTTCGCCGACGAGGTCACCGCGCGCGTCGAGCGTCCCGCGGCCGTGGCCCCGGGACGCGAGCTTGGCGGATCACGTCCCGCCGTGGGACGCGCTGTCCGTATCGGGAGTCAGCAGCCCGACGCGCAGCGCGAAACGCACATACTCCGGCCGTGACGCGAGCCCGAGCTTGTCGTGGATGCGCTGTTTGTATGTGTCCACGGTCTTCGCGCTGATGTCGAGCATCCCGCCGACGTCGGGACCGCTGTAGCCCTCGGCGACGAGCCGAAGCACGGACTGCTCCCGACCGGTGAGGCGCTCGAGGCGCTTCCGGTCCTCGGAACCGGGCCCGCTGCGCAGCGCACGGCCCGCGAGCACCCGCGCCGCACGAGGCTGCACGTACATGTCGCCGTGCGCGAGGGCACGCACCGCGTCGACGAGTTCCCGCTC
Organism: Gemmatimonadaceae bacterium; assembly: GCA_035764975.1. Lineage (GTDB taxonomy): Bacteria > Gemmatimonadota > Gemmatimonadetes > Gemmatimonadales > Gemmatimonadaceae > JACDHQ01. Next base: position 8,445 of record DASTYL010000199.1, read on the forward strand.
CGCTGCGACTTTCACGAGGTAGCCGGACGCCCCTGCGTCGAGCGCCGAGAGCAGGTACTCCTCCTCGGCGTGCATCGTGAGGACCAGGACGCGCAGGCCGAGCCCCTTCGCGACGAGCTGTCGCGTGGCCGTGAGGCCGTCCATCTGCGCCATCGACAAGTCCATGACGACCACGTCCGGACGAAGGCGCTCCGCCACCGCGAGCCCTTCATTTCCCGTGGAGGCTTCACCGACCACGGTGATGTCGTTCGCCGCGCGGAGGATCGTCTTGAGCCCGGATCGCACGACGAGGTGGTCGTCGATCAGTACAACACGAATCGTGTCGCCCGCCATTGTACCTCCTGGCCCCGGCGTCATCGCCAGGGCAGCATAGAGCTTACGGGGCTTCAAGAACCTGGGTGTCGCCGAACACCTGTATTGTATGTCGGGGTTTTCCGGGTTTTGCGCAAGAGCGGGAGCCTGAGCGCAGTTCGATGATTGACGTTGCCGTCTGCCCCCGCCCCGACAGCGCGCAGGGGCTTGTCCGACGCCCTGTCAGGCAACGGCTGACGCTGCTGGCTGGCGTTGGCCGCAAGTGTGCACCACCTTCGAGGGGACCGTCGGAACGACCGGCCAGGTCCCGGGGACGAGGCTGCGTGCCCATGCGAACAAACGACGCTCCGACTGACGCTCCGTCCGGATGGATCGAGTGCAGGCCATCCGGCCGGGACGCGTCCGCCAGTGAGCCGCTCGCCGACGACCAGCGCACCGGGGACGGGTTCTTCAGCCTGCTCTCGGACGTGCCCGACGTGCTCATGGGCATCGTGAGCACGATGTCGGAGGCCGTGTTCGTGAAGGACCTCACCGGCCGGTACGTGCTCGTGAACCGGCCGGCCGTCGCAATCATCGGCAAGCCGGCGGAAGAGATCCTGGGCCGCACGACGCGCGAGGTGTTTCCGCCGGAGGTCGCGACCGACCTCGAAGCCGCCGACGTCGCGGTGCTGGAGACGGGGAAGCCGGCACGGTGCGAGGCGAAGCTGCCGTACGGGCCGACGGGAGAGCTCAGGGAATTCCTCTTCACCAAGAGCACGTGGCACCGCGCATCCGGCGACGCGGCGGAAGGCATCGTCGTGCACGCCGTGGAGCTCCATCCCGGCGAGGTGCTCTTCAGCGAGATCGTGTCGCTCGCGTCGGACGCGATCATCATCATCGATGCGGACCGGCGGATCCTCCTGTTCAACCGCGGCGCGGAAGGGATCTTCGGGTATTCCGCGTCCGAAGTGCTCGGCAAGCCGATCGACCTCCTGCTTCCGGAGCACGTGCGGGAGGACCACCGGCTCAGGCACATTCCCGGCTTCGTCGATGCGACGGTCTCCGCCCGCAACATGGGCGAGCGGATGGAGGTGATGGGGCGCCGGAAGAGCGGCGAGCTGTTCCCCGCGGAAGTCGCGATCTCCCGGACGACGGTCGGCGGCGCGGTGCGGCTCTCCGCCATCCTCCGCGACGTGTCGGCGCAGCACGAGATGAACGAGGAGCGGGAACGGCAGCGCCTCGAGCTCGCGCGCTCCAACGCGGAGCTCGCGCGATCCAATGCAGAGCTGGAGCAGTTCGCGTACGTCGCGAGCCACGACCTGCAGGAGCCGCTCCGGGCCGTCGCCAGCCACACGCAGCTCCTGGAGGAGCGCTATGGCCATGAGCTCGACGACCGTGCGCTCAAGCACATCCATTACGCGGTGGAAGGCGCGCACCGCATGCAGGCCCTCATCCAGGATCTCCTCACGCTGTCGCGCGTCGGCACGCACGCGCGCCCATTCGCGCCGGTGGACCTCGACGTCGTCGCCGCGGAGGCGGTCGAAGCGCTGGAAGCCGCGGAAGGCTACGATCCGTCGGCGATTCACGTCTCGGCGCTCCCGGTGGTGTACGGCGACGCGGCGCAGCTCGGCCAGGTCTTTCTCAACCTGATCGGGAACGCGCTGAAGTTTCACCGCCGCGGCGTGACCCCCGACGTTCGCGTCCGTGCGGAGGCGAGTGCCCGCGAGTGGACGATCACCGTCCGGGACAACGGGATCGGGATCGCCCCCGAGTTCGCCGAACGGATCTTCGAAGTGTTCCGGCGGCTGCACACGCGTGAGGAATACCCGGGGACCGGCATCGGCCTGGCGATCTGCCGCAAGGTCGTCGAGCGTCACGGCGGCAGGATCTGGGTGGAACCGGCCCCCGGTGCCGGATCGATCTTCCGTTTCACATTGCCGCGGGACGAGCGGCTCGAGTCCGTTCCGCAGGTCATCCGATGAGCATGCCCTTGCAGGTGACTGGCCCGGCGCAGGCGCGCGGGCCGACGCCCAACCGCCGGCAGTCGAACCGTCCGGTCGTCCTCCTCGTCGAGGACAATCCCTCCGATGCCGACCTCGCCCGGGAGGCGTTTGCCGGAGGGCGCTACGAGTGCGACCTGCACCACGTGAACGATGGGCAGGCTGCGCTCGACTTCGTCCGCAAGCAGGGCGAGTACGCCACCGCCCCGACGCCGGATCTCATCCTGCTCGACCTCAACCTGCCGGGGCTCGACGGTCGCGCCGTCCTCGCCACCATCAAGCGCGACAGCGCGCTGCGGCGCATTCCCGTCGTGGTGTTCAGCAGCTCGTCGGCTCCTGACGACGTCTACGATGCGTACGAGCTCCGGGCCAACGCCTTCGTCACGAAGCCGGTGGGGTTCCGGCAGTTTCACAACACGATCCGGGCGATCGAGCGGTTCTGGATCGGCCGAGCGATGGCACCGCAGATCCGCATACTGGTTGTCGAGGACAATCCGGCCGATGCGGCCATCATCGGCGACTACTTCGAGGAGACGCGCACCGAGCCCGCCGCCGGCGTCGTCGAGCGGGTCGACCGCCTGCAGACGGCGTTGGCGCGCCTGGCGGAGCAGCATCACGACGTCGTGCTGCTGGACCTCTCGCTCCCCGACGCCCGCGGACTCGAAGGATTGACGGCGATCACCACCACGTACCCGCGCATCCCGGTCGTCGTGATGACCGGCCTCACGGACTCCCGCGTCGCGCTCGAGGCGGTGAAGGCCGGCGCACAGGACTATCTGTCCAAGGGGGTCGATGGGGCCCGCGTCGTGCGCCGGGCAGTCCTCTATGCCATCGAGCGCCATCGGCTCCAGCGCGAGCTCACCGAGCTGCTCGCCAGTGAGCGCGCCGCGCGCGCCGCGGCCGAACGCTCATCCAAGGCCCGCGACGAGCTGATGAGCATCGTGTCGCACGACCTCCGGAACCCGCTCAGCGCGATCGCGATCTCCGCATCCGCGTTGCCATCGAGTCCGCCGCAGGAAGCCGCACGGCTGGCAAAGGACATCGCCCGGTCGAGCGAATGGGCGCTGCACATCATCCGCGATCTCGTGGACGTCTCGGTCATCGAGGCGGGCCGGCTCACCATCTACACCGAACCGATGACGCTCTGGGCGATCATCGAGACGATCGAGTCGATGTTCGAGCAGCAGGCCCGCGCCGTGGGCGTGCGCTTCCGCATCGACATGGAGGAGGCGCCGCGCTGGATCGTCGCCGACGTCGACCGGCTCGTGCAGGCGCTCGGCAATCTCGTCTCGAACGCCATCAAGTTCACGCCGCCGGGGGGCATGGTCTCGCTGCAGGTGTACACCGGGCCGGGCCCGATGGTGTCGTTCGCGGTGACCGACACCGGGCCGGGAATCTCCCCCGACCATGTGCCCCACATCTTCGACCGGTTCTGGCACGGACGGACGTCGCTGAAGGGGGGCGCGGGGCTCGGGCTCGCCATCGCCCGCGGCATCGCCGAGGGACACGGCGGGCGAATCGACGTCGAGAGCACCGAGGGGATCGGGAGCACGTTCACACTGCGAATACCCGTCGGGGGATAGCGCGGCAGTCCGAGGCGGGCGAGGAGCGTTCGATGACGAACATCCAGCAGCAGGCGCCGGGGACGGCAGCGCCGGCCAAGGCGGACGTCGCCGGCTACGCCGCGCCGGATGGCGCGTCGCCCATCCATTGGTTCCGTGACATCACCCGCACCGACATCGCACGCGTCGGCGGCAAGGGAGCCAACCTCGGCGAGATGACGCGCGCCGGGCTCCCGGTGCCGCGCGGCTTCGTCATCGGCGTCGACGCGTACGCGCGGTTCCGCCTCGACGCCGGCATCGGTCCCGCCCTGGACCGTGAGCTCGCCACGCTGAACGTGGACGATTCCGCGGCGCTCCAGGCTGCCTCGGCCAGGCTGCGGGCGATCGTGGAGGGTGCAGCGACACCGCCGGCACTCGCGGAGCGGATCGAGGCGGCCTACCACGAGCTGTGCGGCGCCGCGGAACAGGACTGTCTCGTCGCCGTCCGCTCGTCTGCCACCGCGGAGGACACCGCGGAGTTCTCGTTCGCAGGGATGTTCGAGAGCTTCCTCAACGTGAGCGGCGGGGAGGAGCTCGTGAAGCGCGTGCGCTCCTGCTGGGCCTCGACCTTCCACGCGAGGGTGCTCTACTACCGCATCCGGAACGGCATGGCCGCCGAGATGCCCGTCGCCGTCATCGTCCAGCGGATGATCCAGTCCGAGAAGGCGGGCGTGCTGTTCACCGTGGACCCCGCCACGCGCAACCCGGACCTCATGGTCGTCGAAGCCGCGTGGGGGCTTGGCGAAGTGGTCGTGCTCGGGCAGGTCACGCCCGATCACTACGTCCTCGACAAGAAGTCGCTCGAGATCCGCTCGCGCGCGGTCAATCGCAAGGAGTTCATGCTCGCCCGGACGGATGCGGGTGCCACCACGCGCATCGAGCTCGCCAGCGACCCGCGCGCGGACGCCGCGGTCCTCGGCGACGCGGAGCTCCGTGCCCTCGGGGAGCTCGGACGCGAGACGGAGGCGCATTACGGCGCCGCGCAGGACATCGAGTTCGCCGAGGCAGGCGGCACCATCTACCTGACGCAGACGCGGCCGATCACCACGCTCGGTACCGGGCAGGGTGCGCAGACGCCCAACGCATCGGCCGCGTCTGCGTCATCACCATTGCTCCAGGGACTCGGCGCGAGCCCGGGCATCGCCTCCGGCCAGGTCCGGGTGCTGTCGTCCCCCTCGAGCTCGGCCGAGCTGCGCGACGGCGAAGTGCTCGTGGCCCCGATGACGTCTCCCGACTGGGTGCCGCTGATGCGGCGCGCGGTGGCGGTGGTCACCGACAGCGGAGGGATGACCTCGCATGCCGCGATCGTGTCGCGCGAGCTCGGAATCCCGTGCGTCGTCGGCACGCGCGAAGGGACGCGCCGCCTCACGACGGGGCAGGTCGTCACCGTGGATGGAAAGGCGGGCACGATCACCAGCGGCGCCGTGAGGGCTCCCGGACCGGTGGCACCGACTGCGCCCGCCGTCGTGGGGCGCGCGGCGCCCATCACGGCGACGAAGCTGTATGTGAATCTGGGCGAACCGGATCGCGCCGCCGAGGCGGCGGCGATGGATGTGGACGGCGTCGGGCTGCTGCGCGCGGAGTTCATGCTGCTGAGCGCCCTCGAAGGCGCCCACCCTCGCCAGATCCTGCAGGAAGGGCATGCCGACGACCTCGTGCAACGGTTCGTGACGCACCTGCGTGTGTTCGCGCATGCGTTCGCCCCACGCCCCGTGGTCTACCGGGCCATGGACTTCCGCACGAACGAATTCCGGGGACTCCGCGGCGGTGACCGGATCGAGCCGCACGAGGACAACCCGATGATCGGCTATCGCGGGTGCTATCGGTACGTCCGCGAGCCCGACCTGTTCGCCCTCGAGCTGCGCGCGCTTGCCGACGTGCGGCGGGAGCTGCCGAACCTGCAGCTCATGATTCCCTTCGTGCGCACCGGGTGGGAGCTGCGCGAGTGCATGGCGCTCATCGACGCGAGCCCGCTCGGACGCGACCGCGGACTGCAGCGATGGGTCATGGCCGAAGTACCGTCCGTCGTGCACTGGCTCCCGGAGTACGTCCGGATGGGGATCACCGGCGTGTCGATCGGGTCCAACGACCTCACCCAGCTGGTGCTCGGCGTCGATCGCGACAGCGAGCACGTGGCCCCGCTCTTCGACGAGCGCGACCCGGCGGTGCTGGCCGCGATTCATGCGATCATCGCGCAGTGCCGGCGGCTGGGCGTCACCTCCTCGATCTGTGGCCAGGCGCCATCGGTGCATCCCGAGTACGCGGAGCAGCTCGTGCGCTGGGGGATCGACTCCATCTCGGTGAATCCGGACGTGGTGGACCTGACACGCCGCAGCATCGCCGCGGCGGAGCATCGCGTGCTGCTTGCGCACGCACGCGATGGTCCGGCCGAGGCTGGCGCAGGCGGGGACGGCGTGTCCGGGCGTTGACCGACACGCGCTTCCCCGCGTGCCCGACAGCGCCGCGCCAGGGCCGGCCTACGTTGAGGGCGATCGACACACCCACAATCGGAGGCTGGAGATGGCGACGAGCAACGTGACACGGCGCGAGACGCCGTACACTCCCTTCACGACGTCCGCCCTGTCGCGCGAGGTCCAGGAGTTCCGCAATCGCGCGCGTCAGCTCTTCGAGGAGCCGCTCCCGCGCTGGATGCGCGAGGGCCTCGCGCCGGGCGTCGCGCATGTCGTGGATTGGTATCCCGCGGCCGAGGTGGCCGAGGGCCCCGAGGATTTCACCGTGGCGATCGAGCTGCCGGGCATGAAGTCGAAGGAAGTGAGCGTGGACTTCGATGAGGGCGTGCTGACCGTGAGCGGGGAGAAGACCTCCGAGCGGGAGCGAATGGAGGAGAAGGCGGAACAGGAAGCGAAGGATGGGAAGGAAGCCAGGGAGGACACCCGGAAGTACCACGTCTGGGAGCGCAGCTACGGCAGCTTCCAGCGGTCGTTCGCGTTTCCCGCGGGGGTGGACGCGGACAAGATCAAGGCCGAGCTCAAGGATGGCGTGCTCAACGTGCGCGTGCCGAAGCGTGCGGAAGCCATCGAGCGCGGCCGCAAGATCGCGGTGAAGGAAGGCTGACACCGCTTGCGTGGTGCGCGCGTGTCAGGAAAGTCCCCGATGTCGCGGTGCGTGGAGGAATTGCACAATGCTGTTGCGTTGCGAGACGGGAATCCTCGCAACGGAAGCCTTCTCCCGGGACGCCGGCGGAAGGTCGCAGCAGTCGGAGTTCGGCCCGGATGCTGCTGGATCGTGAGGCTGCTGGCCACGACCCAGGCTCGAGCAGGACGACACCTGTAGAGCAACTCCGGTCGGCCCCGTCCGACGGAGAAGACTGTCGCTCAAACCACGCACTGCGTGGCGTCGAACTGGTAGAACGGCAGTCACCAGCAAAGGAACCCCCGTGGCGGTGCGCTCATGCAAACCGCCACGGGGGTAGTCTTTTGTCCGCCTCCCTCCACTCGCGGAGGATCTGCGCCAGGTCCACCTGGGGCGCGATGAGGCAGATGTGGCCGTGGCCGTGGAGGATCCGGACGGTCGCGTCGGGGATCCGCTCCGCCATGTAGCGCGCCTCCGCGACCGACGGAACGAGATGATCCAGCTCCGATGCCAGCAGGAGCGTCGGCGCTTCGATCTCGTGCAGGCGCTGGCGCACGTCGAGATGGCGGAGGATCCTGAGGCGGGAGACGTATCCGCGTTTCGTCGTCTGGGCCGTCAGCTTCAGGAAGCGCTCCATCTCCCGCCGATGCGTGTGGCGGGAGTGCAGGCGGAACGCGGTCGCGCGCCGCACCATCGACATGGCGCCCCACGGGAGCAGCCGGATCCCCGTGATGGCGAGCCGCAGGCGGAACTGCGGAAGAAACCGGGGGAACGAGTTGAGGATGACGAGGCGGTCGACGAGCTCCGGATGCGCGAGCGCGAAGCTCATCGCCAGCGTGCCGCCGAAGGATTCCCCGACGATGGTCGCGCGTGTCCCGCCGCCGACGGCGCGCACGACCGTCGCGAGGTCCTCGACGAGCACGGCCATGTCCGGCGCCTCTTCACGCAGGCGATACGTCGCGACGCGATACTCGGACTTCAGCAGCGGGATCTGGCGGTAGAACAGCAATCCTGTACCATCCATCCCGGGGACGAAGACGAGCGGCGGGCCGGAGCCCGTCATGGCGAGCCCCTGCGGAGCCGCCTTCTCCCGGGTTGCAGGCGAAGCCTTCATCTCACGAGGCGGAGGTGGCTGGCATGCGAAGGGCGCTGCGCGTGGTGCTCACGATGCTGTGGATCCTCGCCGCCGAGACGTTGATCATCGCGGGCGCGGTGCTGCCTGCCCTTGTCGGCGGGTCGGTCCTTCTGCACGCGGCCAACGCCCCACCCACGGTCCGGCTCGCGCTCGTGGCGCTGATGCTCATCCCCGGAGTGGTCGTTTCCGGGATCCTCGTGCTCGTCCTCTCGGCGATCGTCTGCCGGGTAATGGGGTGGCGAACCCCACGGGATGCGGATCTCCCGATCGAGCCACTCGAATGGCCACTGCTCCGCTGGGTGTGCTATGCGGCCTGCACGCATGTCGCGAACGTGCTCGTCGGCAGCTGGCTGCGGGCGTCGCCACTCTGGGCGTGGTACCTTCGGGCGAACGGCGCGCGCATCGGCCGCGGCGTGTACGTGAACTCGACCAACCTGAGCGACCACAACCTGCTCGAGCTTGGAGACGGAGTCATCATCGGGTCGGAGGTCCACCTGTCGGGGCACACCGTCGAGCATGGACACGTCCTCACGGGGCGCGTCCGCGTCGAGGATCACGCCGTCGTGGGCATCGGCTCGGTGGTCGGCATCGATGTGGTGATCGGTGCGAGAGCGCAGGTCGGCGCGCTCAGCCTCGTCCCGAAGCACGCGCGCCTCGCCGGTGGCATCACGTACGCCGGCGTCCCCGTCCGGCCGCTGGACGTTCATGCGGCGAGGGAGAAGGGAGGGTAGTCGTCGTGCCGGAGCAGGCGGGACGCTTCGACGTGCACGCGTGCCGAATGCTCGAATCCGTGCGTCGAACCGGCAGCGACGGTGTACATGGCGACCCTCCCGCAGAAGCAGAAACCGCGGCATCGTGGCCGCGGCGCTCAGCTTACCGACGGGAGTCCCGTGGCAAGGAGCGGGATTCCGTGAAGTCGCTGTCGGGAGAATCGGAGGGCAGGCCGCTCGCCACCAGGCCCGGCGGCCCTCTGTCCGTACGCTACCGGCCGGCCAGCGCGCGCCGGCGGGCGTGGGTCTCCGCCTCGAGGCGCGCGCACATGATGTCGCAGAGCCGGAAGACGTCGCGATCCGCGAGGCCGTAATAGACGAACAGGCCGTCCTTGCGGCGGCTCACGAAGCCGAGCGAATGGAGGAGCTGAAGATGCTTGGAGACGTTGGCCTGGCCGAGCCCCGTCTCGTCGACGAGCTCGGTGACGGTCATCTCGCCGTCCCGGAGGGCGTTGAGGATCTCGAGGCGCGCCGGCTCCCCGAGGGCCTTGAACCGGCCCGCGACGATCCCGATGAGCTCGGGTGTCATGTTGGTATTGCCCACGTCTCGTCTCCCTGTACGACTATATGAGAATATAGGGGTGAGCCGTGGCGAGGGCCAGACCGGGACGGGGACGTCATCGGCGGCATCCCGGAGCGACATTGCGCACCGGGCCTTACTGTTCCCTCACTTGACGGTCGGGTGATTCCCTACCATATTACTATCTAGTTGACTATCCGGCCCGCGGGCCGGCATACCCCCGCAACCCCAGCATCATGACGTCGATCCCGCCCGTGATCCGCCCCGCCGAGCTCGCCGAGCTGCTCGCGTCCCGTCCCGAGATCCGTCTCCTCGACGTCCGCACCCCCGGCGAGTATGAGAGCGTCCACGTTCGTGGCTCGTACAACGTGCCCCTCGACCTGCTCCCCGAGCATGGACGGGAGATCGGCGCCCGGGTGTCCGACCCCGTGGTGCTCATCTGCCAGTCCGGCCAGCGGGCCCGCAAGGCAGAGGATGCCCTGCGAACCTCGGGCATGCCGAACGTGCACGTGCTGGACGGGGGCGTGACGGGGTGGGTCGCCGCCGGCAATCCGGTCGTTCGCGGCGCCGAGCGTCTCTCGCTCGAGCGCCAGGTCCGGATCGCGGCCGGCAGTCTCGCGGCCGTCGGCGGCCTGCTCGGCGCGCTGGTGAATCCGCTCTTCGCGCTGGTCCCGGCGTTCGTCGGCAGTGGCCTCGTGTTCGCCGGCGTGACGAACACCTGCGGCATGGCGATGATCCTCTCCCGGCTCCCATACAACCGTCCCGCCACGTGCGACGTGGCGACCATGGTGCGTGCCCTGAAGGCGGGGATCCCGGTGGCGGAGGCCAACTCCGCCGCGGCGGCCGCCGCGCCGGTCGCGACGTCCTGCGCGGCCTGATCCGGGAACGGTCGACATGCAAGTGCTCGGACTCGCACTCGCGGCGCTCGTCGGCCTGTCGCTCGGACTGCTCGGGGGCGGGGGCTCGATCCTCACCGTGCCGATCTTCGTCTACGTGCTCGGCTTCGCCGCCAAGCCCGCGATCGCGATGAGTCTTCCGGTGGTGGGCACGACGAGCCTCGTCGGCGCCCTCGGGCACTGGAGGGCGGGGAACGTGGATCTCCGCGCGGCGCTGCTGTTCGGGGGCATCGCGATGATCGGGGCGTACGCCGGCGCGCGACTGGCCGTGTTCGTTCCCGGAAGCGTCCAGCTCATCATGCTGGCCGTGCTCATGCTCGCCGCGGCGGCCTCGATGCTGCGGAGCGGCCGCCGGTCGGCCACGACGGGTGAGGCGACGACCGCGCGCCCGTCGGTCGGCCTGCTGGCGGTCATCGGACTGGCCGTGGGGCTGACGACCGGCCTCGTGGGGATCGGCGGCGGGTTTCTCGTCGTTCCTGCACTGGTCGTGCTGGGCAAGGTGCCGATGAAGCAGGCCGTCGGCACTTCGCTCCTTGTGATCGCGATGAACTCGGCCGCAGGTTTCGCCGGGTACCTGGGTCAGGTCGAGATCGCGTGGGGATTCACGGCAGCGTTCACGGCGATTGCCGTGGCGGGCATCATCGCCGGGACGTACCTCATCCGCTTCGTTTCACCGGCAGCGCTCAAGCGTGGCTTTGCCGTCCTTCTTCTGGTCATCGGTGGACTGATGCTGCTTCAGTCCTGAGGAGAACTCCCATGCTGCTCAAGCGATTCTACGACGACAAGCTCGCCCAGGCGAGCTACCTGGTCGGGTGCGCCGCAACCGGTGAAGCACTCGTGATCGACGCCAACCGCGACGTCGATCAGTACCTGCGTGCCGCGGCGGCCGAAGGCATGCGCATCACGCACGTGACGGAAACGCACATCCATGCGGACTTCGTCTCGGGGAGCCGCGAGCTCGCGGAGCGTGCCAGCGCGCAGCTCTTCCTCTCGGACGAGGGAGACGCGGACTGGAAGTACGGCTTCGCGAAGGACGCCGGCGCGACGCTCGTCAGGGATGGCCACACCTTCATGGTGGGCAACATCAAGGTCGAGGTGATGCACACGCCGGGGCATACCCCGGAGCACATCTCGTTCATGATCACGGATACACCGGCGACCAGCAAGCCGATGGGGGTGTTCACCGGCGACTTCATCTTCGCGGGCGACGTGGGCCGGCCCGACCTCCTCGAGAAGGCCGCGAAGGTCGTCGGCACGATGGAGGCCGGCGCGCGGACTCTCTACCGCAGCCTGCAGAAGTTCAAGACGCTGCCCGACTATCTGCAGATCTGGCCCGGGCACGGCGCCGGCTCGGCCTGCGGCAAGGCGCTCGGCGCGATCCCGTCCACGACGCTCGGCTACGAGCGCATCGCGAACTGGGGGCTCGCCGACGTCAGCGAGGAGACCTTCGTCGAGCAGGTGCTCGCCGGCCAGCCGGAGCCGCCGAAGTACTTCGCCGAGATGAAGCGCATCAACAAGGTCGGTCCGCGCATCCTGCACGGGTTCAAGCGGCCCGAGCGCCTTCCGGCGAGCCGCATCGATGGACTGCTCCGGGACGGCGCCCTGATCGTCGACACGCGGCCGTGGGCCGACTACTCCGCGGGGCATATCCCGGGCACGATCAACATCCCGCTGAACAAGTCGTTCACGACGTGGGCCGGCTGGCTCATCCCGTACGACACGCCCTTCCACCTCATCGCCGATGAGGGGACGGAACGGGGGATCGACGAGATCGTGCGCGATCTCGCGATGATCGGGCTCGACGGCGCGGCAGGCTACTTCGGCCGGGACGTCATCGATGAATGGGCGGGGAAGCACGGCGATCTCGCGGAAGTGGCGCACATCACCCCGGCCGAGCTCTCGCGGCGCATGGCGCGCGGGGACGTCAACGTGCTCGATGTCCGCGGCGCATCGGAGTGGGAGAGCGGCCACCTGCCTGGCGTGCCGAACATCCCGCTCGGCTACCTGGGCGACCGGGTGCGCGACCTGCCGACGGACAAGCCGGTCGTGCTGCAGTGCCAGAGCGGCGCGCGCTCGGCGATCGCCGCCAGCCTGCTGCGCGCGAAGGGAATCGAGAACGTGATCAACCTCACGGGCGGATTCTCCGGCTGGAAGGCAGCGGGTCACCCGGTCGAGCGTGGCGCAACCGCCGCGGCGCCGGAGCCGGCCGGGGTCTGAATTGCCGTGATGCTTTCCACGCGCTAAGGTGTAACACACCAATGCCATTCTCCGGCCGGGCAGTGCTGACTCACGTTGCATCCAGGAGCGCGCGCGTCATGCGCGTGCGCTCCTGGATCGGCGTGTTCCTGCTTGCCGTGATGTCCATCGGCATCGTCGGCCCGCGTGGCGCGCGCGGCTGCGAGCTGCGAAATCGCGCTGCAGCGGCTCGACTGGTCGGCACCGTCGACGACATGCTGTCGCGGGGCGTGGCGCGTGCGGTGAACGATCTGCTGGCGTCCGGCGCGGTCGAGTCGGCGCACGACCACCGCGACGCGGCGGAGGGGCCGGCCGATCCGGCGGTGCTCACGAACTGCGCCACGTCGATCGCGGCACTTCCCGCGCACGAAGCGCGTGCGATCGCGTCCGACGCGCACCGCGGGGCGTTCGACGACGTCACCGGTTTCGCTGCGAGCCACGATCCGCCTCCGCCCTTTCATCCTCCACGACTGAGCTGACGCGGCACTCCGCCGCGGCGCGCGCACATCCCCGTGCGCAGCGCATGCCCCTCCTGCACCGGCACAAGTGCCGGGCAGCACGGCAAACACTTCAGCTCACGTTGTCATGTCTCTCCGACGTTTCGTTCCGAAGCTCGACTTCGGCACCGTCGTCTGGATCGGCTTGCTCGCCTTTCTCGGGTTCCGGCTGTGGCCACAGGTCGCGGCGGGACTGGGGGTGGCGTCATCGGCGAGCCGGCAGGCGCCGGACTACCAGTTCACGACCCTCAGCGGTGACACCGCATCGCTGGCGGGCCTGCGCGGCAAGGTCGTTTTGGTGAACTTCTGGGCGACATGGTGTCCGCCCTGCCGGGTCGAGATGCCAGGGTTCCAGCGCGTCTACGAGGACCGCAAGGACGAGGGGTTCGTCGTCCTCGGGCTCTCCACCGACATGCGCGGCGAGGATCAGGTCCGCGAGTTCCTCGCCGAGCGTGGCATCACCTATCCGAACGCGATGGCGCGCGGCAGCATCGGGCGGGACTTCGGCGGCTCCAACATGCTGCCCACGTCCTACCTGATCGACCGCCAGGGCCGCATCCGCAACGAGGTGCGCGGCATCTTCACGTCCGTCGCGCTGGACCAGGCGGTGTCCCGCCTGCTCGATGAGGAACCGACATCGGGAGGCGGATCATGACGGATGCCGGATCCATCTCGATCGGACTCGCGTTCGTCGCCGGTCTCGTGTCGTTCCTCTCGCCGTGCGTCCTGCCGCTGGTGCCGAGCTACATCACGTTCGTCACCGGGATGACGCTGGACCAGCTCACCGATGGCGACGCACGCGCCGGCCGACGACGCGCGGCGCTGCACGCAGGGCTGTTCGTGCTCGGCTTCGGCCTCGTGTTCGTCGCACTCGGCGCGACGGCGACGGCGCTGGGCTTCGCGTTGCGGGGCTGGATGCCCGTGATCCAGCAGATCGGCGGCATCGCCATCGTGGTGTTCGGGCTGTACCTGCTCGGCGTCCTGCGGTTCGGCATGCTGGGGCGCGAGCGGCGGGTCCATCTCGCCGCGAAACCCGCCGGCATGGCGGGGTCCGTGGTGGTCGGCGCAGCCTTCGGCGCCGGGTGGACGCCCTGCATCGGGCCGGTGCTCGCATCCATCCTCCTGTACTCCGGGATGCAGGCGACGATGGCGCAGGGGATTCTCCTGCTCGTCGCCTACACGCTCGGCCTCGGCGTGCCGTTCTTCGTCTCGGCCGTCGCGCTCAACTGGTATCTCGCCGGCGCGAAGCATGTACGTCGCTGGCTGCGTCCCATCGAGCGTGTGGCCGGTGCACTTCTTCTCATCGTGGGCGTGCTGCTCGTGTCGGGCCGCTTCACGATGCTCTCCAGCTTTCTCGCTGGCTTCGGCCAGTTCTTCGACGTGGGGATCTGACCGATGAACAGGACTTTCCGAGTGGCGGTGGCGGCCGCCGTGGCAGTGGCAGGTGCCGCGTGTGGCGGCGACACCGACCTGCGGGGCCATCAGCCCGCCGATCAGGCCGCGCCTGCCGCCGCGGCAACGATGCCGGCTGGCGACGGAGCGGTGCCTGCGTCCGCAGGGGCGGTGGATACGGTGCTCCCGAGCGGCAGCCCCGCGGCCACCGTCCCGGCCGCGCGCGAGGCAGCTCGCGTCACCGCGGATTCCGCCGGTGCGACGTCGGCGGCCGCTCCGGCGACCGTGACCGCGAGCGCAAAGGCCTCACCCGGCGCGAAGGCCACCGCGACGAGCGGGCGCAAGCGCGTGGTGCTGGGCAAGGTGGATCTCACCGAGATCGGCTACGACAAGGGCGATCCCAAGGCGCCGATCACCGTGGTCAATTTCAGCGACTTCGGCTGCCCCTACTGTGCGCAGTTCTCGCTCCAGACGTATCCCGCGCTCGAGCGTGAGTACGTCAATACGGGGAAGGTCTACTTCAAGTACGTGCCGTTCGTGATGGGGATGTTCCCCAACGGCGACAAGGCGGCGCGCGCATCGGAGTGCGCGGGCGACCAGGGCCGGTTCTGGCAGATGCACGATCGCATCTACGAGGCGCAGCGGACGTGGAAGCAGACGCGCGATCCGTGGCCCGGGCTCGCCGGCCTCGCCGAGGCGGAAGGACTCGACATGAAGGAGTTCAACCGCTGCGTCGCCGATCATCGCACGGAGCCGCGCACGCGGCGCGCGAGCCGGGCGGCCGAGGACCTCGGCGTGCGGGCGACGCCGTCGTTCGCCATCAACGGCCGGGCGGTCGAGGGGGCGCTGCCGCTCGAGGAGTTCCGTCGCATCCTCGACGCGATGCTGCTGCTCCAGGAGTCGCGCTAGGACGCCGACGCGGGGCTAGGCGCTTCGGTCGAGGGGCCGCGACGACGGGTCGGTCGGCATCGGGAACAGTTCCTCCGTCTCGTGTCCGACGTCACCGGCCGTCGCGGCCACCGTCTCGCGCAACGGCAGCTCCGGGACGAACCACGTCAGCGCGAACCCGACGAGGCCGATCACCATCGCGACGAGGAACACCGTGTTGAGCGAGGCGGTGAACGCCCCGACGTAAACCGCCCGCATGGCGGGGGCGAGCTGCGCGATGGCCTGCGGGCCGATGCTGGCGCCGGTCGGAAGCCGCCCGGCGCCCAGCCCGATGGCGCGCTCGAGGTGACGCTCCAGGCCGGAGGCGAACATGGCGCCGAACACCGCGGTGCCGAGCGAGCCGCCCATCATCCGGAAGAGCGTGGCGCCCGATGTCGCCACGCCGAGGTCGCGATACGCGACCGCGTTCTGCACGGCGATCACGAGTACCTGCATCACGAGGCCCATGCCCAGGCCAAGCACCAGCATGCGCATCGACGAATCCAGGACGGTGGTGCCGGCGTGCATGCGGGAGAGCAGCAGCAGCCCGACCGACATCACTCCCGTTCCAATGATCGGATACAGCTTGTAATGCCCCCGCCGGCTGATGAGCTGACCGGAGGTGATCGACGTGATCAGCATGCCACCCATCATCGGCAGCATCTGCAGGCCGGACGCTGTGGGCGTCGCGCCGTTGACGACCTGCAGGAAGAGCGGCACGTACGTGACGGACCCGAACAGCGCGAACCCGACGATGAGCGCGATGCCCGAGGTCAGGGCGAAGGTCCGGTTCCGGAACAAGCCAAGCGGCAGCACCGGTTCCGCGGCACGTCGCTCCGCGAAGATGAAGGCCCCGAGTGCCAGGATCGCGGTGGCGGCGAGCCCGATCATCGGACCGGACGTCCAGGGGTACGCGACGCCACCGAGATCCGTGTAGATGACGATGGCGCTCAGCGCGAGCGCGAGGAAGCTGATGCCCAGGACGTCGATCGCGTGGCGTACGCGCTCGGCGCGCGCGGGGAGCGTGGCGGCGATGACGGCCAGTGCCAGGATGCCGAACGGGATGTTGATGTAGAAGATCCAGCGCCACGACAGCTCGGTCGTGAAATATCCGCCGAGCAGCGGGCCGGCGATGCTCGAGATGCCGAAGACGGCGCCGAAGATCCCCTGGTAGCGACCGCGATCCCGCGCGGGGACGACGTCGGCGATGACCGCCTGCGCAGTCACCATCAATCCGCCGCCGCCAAGCCCCTGGATCGCCCGGAACACGATGAGCTGCGTCATGCTGCCGCTCATGCCGCACAGTACGGAGCCGGCGAGAAACAGCAGGATCGCCCCCTGGAGCACGATCTTGCGGCCGTGCAGGTCGCCGAGCTTGCCGTAGAGCGGGGTGACGACGGTCTGCGCGAGCAGGTAGGCGGTGACGACCCAGCCGAGCCGGTCGAGGCCGCCCAACTCACCGACGATGGTCGGGAGCGCCGTGGCGACGATCGTCGAGTCGAGCGCCGCAAGCAGCATGGCCAGCACGAGTCCGCTGAATACGACGAGGATCTGGCGGTGCGAGAGCGGGCCGTTGCCGTTCGTGAGCTGTGCTGCTGCGGTCATGCGGTCTGGAATCGTTGCTGAAAGCATGGGGCGTCGCCCGGCGTCGCCAAGCGGTCGCGGCGTGGGCGGACGCCGACGACGGGGATGGCGTCCGCGCACGCCCTGTAGGGACGTTCGGAACGTAATGTCAGTTCTGGCAAACCGTACCAGATCGGGGACGGTTAACCCGCGCTACGCGAGGTTGAGGAATGATATTGCCAGTTCTGGCATACCCGCCTCACCGCTGGCCGGGCGCGCCCTCAGCCCTTTGACGTCACCGCGTGCAGTGCGAACGCCCCGCCCTGGGCGTCGAGGCACTGCGCGATCCGGTCACCCCCGGGCACTTCCATCGGGCCGACGAGGACCTTTCCCCCGTTCGTCTTCACCCGCACGATGGCTTCCTCCAGGTCGCTCACCCGGAAATACGGCAGCCAGTTCGGCGGCATGCCTTTCATCTCCGCCGTGATCTGGGCGATGCCCCCGAGATCGGCCTCTCCGAGCCCGAACATGCGGTAGACGCCGATCTGCGGATCCGCGAACTCGCCGGCGCTCCGCCAGCCGAAGAGCTTCGTGTAGAAATCGAAGGCGGCGGCCGTGTCGGTGGTCCAGAGCTCGTGCCAGCTCGTATCCCCGACGGGAACGTCTGCACCCATCGGGACGGGCATCGGCTGTCTCGATGCGAACAGGCTGAAGTGCGCGCCCTGCGGGTCCCGCACGATCGCGAAGCGGCCGACATCCGGAATGTCCTCCGGTCCGTGCACGGCAGTCGCGCCCATCCGCACCGCTTCCGCGAGCTTGGCGTCGACGTCGGCGACGCCGATGTACGTGAGCCAGTGCGCCGGAACGCCCTGCGTGCGCATCTCGTCGGTGAACGGCCCGAACCCGCCCCGTGGCTGGCCGCTCACGGTCCACATCGCGTAGCCCTCCGCTCCGCCCCACATCTCGATTCCCCAGCCGAGGACGCTGGTGTAGAAGGCCCGCGCCTCGTCGACGTTGGGCGTCATGAAGTCGTGCCACACGAATCGGCCGGCGACATCTGCCTGTGAAACCGGCGTGTTCGGAGGAGTGGTGGGTGTGGTCATGGCGCCCGCGCGGTTCGAGGGTGATGCCGCGGTGGCTCCCGGCGCCGCGGCGAGGGCCACGAATCTGCACCATCACTGCGGGACGAGCCAGTCACGATTTCGTGGGCTCGTGTTCGCGCAGCCCCAGCAGTTCCAGGATCCGGAGCGCGTTGGTCGTGGTCGCCGGGCCATCGCGGAGCGTGTAGTCGAACGTCATGCGGACGCCCGCACCTTCCGCATGCACCGTATCGGTGAAGTGACGGTGCATCACCGTTGCGCCGGCATCCACGCCCACGCCCGCATCGTGGGTCGTGATGATCCCGGTGCTGCCGCTGTGCATCAGCCGTTCGAGCACGAGCTGCGTCGCCTGGCGGCGGTCGGCGGCGTTCGTGCCGTGCAGGATCTCGTCGAGCAGGAAGAGCACGGGGGGGGCATCGTTCCGCTCGGCATCGGCGACCACGTCCCTGATGCGCGCCACTTCGGCGAAGAATAGCGACGAGCCGCGGCTCAGGTCGTCCTCGATCCGCACGCTCGTGCGCACGCGGGACCGCCGGATCGTCATGGCTGACGCGCAGACGGGCCCGCCGGCGAGCGCGAGCAGGGCGTTGAGGCCGACCGCGCGCAGGTACGTCGTCTTGCCCGACATGTTGGAGCCGGTGATGACGAGCGTCTCGGCGGGTTGCGACAGCGCCACCGGGTTCGAGACCCGCACATCCGAAGCGATCAGCGGATGCCCGCAGTCGCGCGCCTCCACGACGGGCACCGCGCGGTCGTGCAGCGTGGGGAGCACCCAATCCGGATTCTCGTAGCCGAGCGTGGCGAATGCTGTCAGCGCCTGCGCTTCCGCGACGAGATCGATCCACCCCGGTATAGCCGCCGCATGCCGGAGGTGCCACGCCCCGAGGCGGTCCGCGAGGTGCACATCGAAGGCGACGGTCGCGTTGGCCGCGTAGTGCATCAGCGGGGAGTAGCGAACCGCGTCCCAGTCCAGAAGCTGGCGGAGCCGCGTGAACGCCGCGACGGCGTGTCCGCCGGCGAGCGAGCGCTGGATGTCGCCGAAGCGCCCCGCGACCGCGGGCTCGTCCACGATCATCCGCATGATGGTCACGACGTCCCCGAGCCGCGCCAGCGTGTCCGCAGCCGCGCCCAGGCCGGCGCGGATGTGGCGGCGCGCAAGCGCGGAGAGCACGAGCTGGAGCGGCACTACGATCGTCGCGATGAGCATCGCGGCGTCGCGAAGCCGGGGCGCCGCCAGCGCCATCGCCACCGCGCCTGCCAGCGCGAAGACGAGGAGCCGCGCACCGATGACGAGGACTTTCGAGAGGGGCCGCACCGGCTGTTCGCACCACGCGCGGAACGCGGCCATCTGCGCCTGCGTCGGCGGGGGGCGGCGCCCGACACCGAATCGCGCGACCCGCGCGCTCTCGAACAGCAGCTCGGTGCGCTCGCGAAGGGCTGCCACCGCGACCTGCCGCGCCTCGATCGTGCGCAGGTCGGCGGGGTCGGTGAGGAGCCAGCGCACCGTGCATTCGCCGCCGATCGGCAGCCCGACATCGAGCAGCCGGAAGAGCGAGACGTCACCGAGCACGTCGAGGTCGTGCGCGGCGATCGTGTTGGTGAGCCCCGGCAGTTCGGGCGCACGCGCCTGCGGCATCGCCTTCCAGTCACGCGCCATGCGGGCCAGCGACGCGCGGCACGCGGAGACGACGCCGCGCGCATGCTGCGCACGTGCCTCGAAGCGACGATGGACGTACGCGAGCGGGAGGAACAGCAGGACGGCGAGTGCGCCGAGCGGCCAGGACCAGCCGGCCAGCGTCAGCAGCACCACCGCGGCAGCGGCATAGCCGAGGCGAACGCCGGAGAGGCGGCTCACGGCGCGCGCGGCGGTGGACGCTTCTGCCTCCGCGGCGCGCAGGCGGGCTTCGACGTCGGCGCGCCGGGAGTGGCTCGAGGGCGCGACGTCGTCGCCTGCGTCTGGAGTGCTGGTGGCCATGAGCGAACGTAGCCGCCCCGAACGCTACCGCGCCACCATCCGCTGCACGCGGTCGAGCCGCCGCCGGACGTCGGCGACCTGCGGCTGAAGCTCCGGGTCGGCCCGCTCCCACAGCTCGACGAACTTCGCGTAGTGGAACGCGGCCCGGTCGAAGTCGGCGCGCTGCTCGTACAGCTCGCCGAGTCGCTTGTGCGTCGGCGCCAGCAGGAAGGCGTCCGCGTTCGGGCGCCACGTGCTCGGTGTGGCGAGGAACCGCTCGTAGTTCGCGATCGCCGAGTCCCGCGCGCCCGCGGCATCGTAGGCACGGCTGAGCGTCATCGCCAGGCAGAACGCGCAGTTCGTCGGCGCGCCATCGGCTTCGGTGTCCGCTCGGCGGAACATCGGGATCGCCTCCTCGGCATGCCCCTCGGCGAGCGTGATCTCCGCCAGGGTCTCGAGGCGTCGGCTCGCCATGCGTCGCTGCGTGACGGAATCGCCTCGCACGAGCGAATCGAACTGGGCCACGACCGCGCGCGCGCGGGCCGGTGCGCCGAGCAACGCGTAGAACGTCGCCGTGTTGAGGTGCAGCTCACCAGGCGGCACCTTCGACAGCGGATGGGCGCGGAGCGCGGAATCGATGCGCGCCACCCCGGCCTCGCGGCGCCCCCGGCCCCAGCCGTCGAGCAGCGCAATCCCCAGCGCGTCGTCGAGCGGCATCGTCTCCTGTTCCGCCGCGCCAGCGCGTGCCGATCGCTCCGCGAGCAGTCGCGCATGCTCACCGAGGCGGCCACGGATGGCCGCAAGGTTCGCCAGCGCCTTCAGCGCGCCGGATGCTCGCGGGCCGGATTCGCTCTGCGCCATCGCACGCACCAGCGCCTCGGCGGAATCGAGATTCCCCGCCGCATACTGGATCTCCGCCTCACGTCGGGTCATCGGATACGGAATTCTGCGCGCCCGCATCGACGCGACCACCGAGTCCGCATCCCGCAACTTGCCGCGGGTGATGAGCATGCCGACCAGGTTGGCCAGGATCACGCCGTTCCCGGGCTCCACGGCCACGGCGCGCCGGTACATCTGCTCGGCGCCGGCGTAGTTGCGGATGCTGGTGTACGCGATGGCCAGCGAATTGAGCGCATCGGCGTTGGACGAGTCGAGCGCCACCGCCCGCTCGAACGACGCGATCGTCCGCAGCCGGTCGCGGGATTCATCCCGGGTGTAATACGCGCCCTCGACGACGTAGCGCTCCCGCTCGGGCAGGCGCTCCCGCAACTGGAAGGCTTTCGCGAGAAGCGAGTCCTGTCGTGCGGGCTGCCGGCCGGCGTTGCCGAGGGAATACGCGAGCTGCACGTAGGCCGCGGCGAAGGCGCTGTCCCGCGCGATCGCTTCCTCGAACAGCGTGATGGCGCGCGGATAATCCCCTTCGACGTCGTTGGCGCGGAGCCCGGCGGCGAACGCCTGCAGCGCGGGCAGCGAGGGTGTCGTGACCTGGCTGAGCGCAGGGGCCTGCTTCACTTCACGGAGCGACTCCCCGATGCGCCCGCGCAGCTTCCGGGTGAGGCGGTCCACTGCGGGGATGATCTCGCCGGTGCCGTCCGCGGATTCATGATAGACGGCCAGCTCGTCACCCGATTCGGCGCTGACGAGGCGCGCGGTGATGATGTAGCCCGTGCCCGCCGGTGCGATGCCGCCGCTCACGACGGCCTTGATCCCTTCCCGGATCGCGATCTCGCGGGCGAGCGCGAGGTCCACGCGGGTCGTATCCGGCCGCTGCATGCGCTGCAGCGCCGCGACGATGCTGCTCGTCGTCACGACCTTCACGGCGCGCGATTGCGACAGATTGGTGCGCACCGCCTCGGAGATCACCGTCGCCAGCGACGAATCCGCCCCGGTGCCCTCGAAGCTCGCGACGAGGACGCGGTCCTGCGCGGACAGCTTCCCCGCGGCGAGCAGCGAGCCCTCCGGCCCGATGCCAAGCGCCCGGAGCCCGAGGACACCCGCGACGAGCAGCGCGAACGCGCCCACGGCGAGCACGCCCCCGCGTCCAGCTCGACGCCACGACACGTGCGGACTCGCGAGCACCGCCAGGTTGGCGATGGTGCCGCGCACCGCGGGCGCGGCGATGGAGCCGCCCGGCGTCCGCGTGGGCGTCGCCGTCGCCATGCGGTGCGCCACCATCTGCGTGTAGCCGGTGAAGAGAATCACCGGAAGGCCGAGCGCCATGACGATCAGCGCGCCGGTGAACACCCAATCCGGCAGGCCGAGTTGGTCGGTGAGCACCCATGCCGCGATTGCGACCACAAGGAAGGCCGCTCCGTAGAGCGCGAGCGCACGCGTGAAGGCGCCGCGGCCGCCAATCAGGATCCCGGGTGCGGCGTCGTGCGGAAGTGACGTCGTGGCATCGAGCGCACGAATGAGCTCGTCCGCGTCGCCAGGGCGGTCAGCGGGATCCTTCGCGAGACAGCTCGTGATGAGCCGCGCCAGCGTCGCCGGACATTCCGGGCGCAGCCCGGCGATGGGCCGCGGCGTCTCGCCCATGTGCGCGGCGATGAGCTTGTGCGGGGGAAGGCCGGCGAACGGCGGTTCCCCGGCGATCAGCTCGTAGGCGGTACAGCCGAACGAATAGATGTCGGCGCGATGATCGGTCGCCGGATCTCCGGCGGCCTGCTCGGGCGCCATGTAGGCGGGCGTGCCGACCGCGGTGCCGAGCTGCGTCAGCGTCGCACCCGGGGCAGGCTCCTGTGCCGCCGCGATCGCCTTGGCGATCCCGAAGTCGGTCACGACCGCGGTGCCGCCGGAGAGCAGGATGTTGTCCGGCTTGATGTCCCGGTGCACGACCCCGCGCTCGTGCGCGTAGGCGAGGGCCTTTGCGACGTCGCGGAGGATGGCGATCGCCTCGCCGATCGGCACCGGGCCGCGTCGCAGCCGCGCGCGAAGGCTTTCCCCCTCGACGAACGGCATCGTGTAGTAGGGGAGCCCGGCCGTCTCGCCGGCGGACAGCACCGGAACGATGTTGGCCTGTTGGAGCGACGCCGCCAGCACGATCTCGCGCTCGAAGCGCTCGGCGGACAGCGCGGCGGCGAGCTCCGGCGCCAGCACCTTCACCACGACGCGGCGGCCGAAGCGGTGCTCGTTGGCCACGAACACCCGGGCCATTCCGCCGCCACCGAGCTCGTGCTCGAGCGTATACGTCCCCGTCAGCGAGGACTGAACTCGATCGCGGAGGTCCATCCGGGGAAGATGGCCCCCGCCGGGACGTGCGGCCAGAGGGGCGCGGACGAGGCCGCGCCCCCTGGCGCCGTCAGGTCACTTCCGGTCGATCCGGACCCGCCACGTCTCGGGCCCCTCGGCCTCGTACGTCCATTCGAACGAATCCGGGCGCTCGGCCATGAGCTGGTAGCGGAGCGGGCGCGGGTCGTGGTCGTTGATGATCACCATCGACTCGCCGGACTTGAGGCCGTCGAAGGTGCGGAAGATCGTGGGGTGCTTCTCGCGCGGCTGGATGACGCGGACGTCGAGCTCTACGGCGGGGGACGAAGACACAGGGCGTTCTCCTGAAGGTTTGCGAATGCGCACGAGCACGCGGTCCTGCTGCGACTCGTCGATGGTGAAAGTGAAGCCTCGCTCCGTGAGGATCGGGAGGAGGAACTGCGGCACACGTGCGTTGACCTGCACGAGCATGTGCCCGTCGGGGAGCGCCTCGAGCGCGGCGAGCGTGCGCACCATCGGCTCGGGCGGCTCGAGCTCGCGGACGTCGAGCCACTGCTCCGTCGAGGGCGGCTCGCGGAACTCGGCGAGCGCGCGCTTCCCCTTGCCGG
The DNA here is from genome assembly GCA_035764975.1 of Gemmatimonadaceae bacterium. Taxonomy (GTDB): domain Bacteria; phylum Gemmatimonadota; class Gemmatimonadetes; order Gemmatimonadales; family Gemmatimonadaceae; genus JACDHQ01. The sequence continues at coordinate 32,234 of DASTYL010000199.1, forward strand.
TGCCGTCGCACTGGATCGTCGGTTTCGCCGCGGCCTCGCCCTGCC
>DASTYL010000200.1:0-2973 GCA_035764975.1 Gemmatimonadaceae bacterium
TCCTCGTCGAGCCGAATCACACGCAGGCTTACACCGTCGGCATGCAATGGCTCGGAAAGCCCGTGTGGGCCGGCCGATTCCGCGCTCGCGGCGAGCTGGCGAACCTCGAGATGAGCCCGACGTTCCGCACGCGACCGGCGGCAACGTGGTACACCAGCCGCGCGGCGGAGCAGGGCTACACGCACCAGGGCCAGGTGCTCGGTGCTGCCATCGGCCCGGGCTCCTCCAGCCAGCACGTTGCGATCGGCTACGTTGCCGACGCATGGCAGCTCGAAGGTACGATCGCTCGCATCCGCTGGCAGAATGATGTCCAGGCCGAGCGGATCAACTACCCCAGTGGAGGCTGGTGCGAGCATGACGTCTCGATGATGGGCGGCGGACGGGCGAGCGTGAATTCACGCTTCGGCAGCATCGCCCTGTCCTACCTCACCGGGACGCGGTACAACCCGTTCTTCTCCCCGCGCCAGCCGTCGTGCCCGGGGAAAAACATCGGCGATGTGCGCAACGGGACGTTCTCGCTGCGCTTCGAGCCGGTGCTGCCGCGCTGGTAAGCTCTCCACGCAGCACGGATCGTCGTCCGGTCGGATAAAGCAAAGGCGGGGGCGCTCTTCAGCGCCCCCGCCTTGCTCGTCTTGCGGAGGAGAGCTTACCCCCCCGCCACCTTCACCAGCTCATCCACCGTCAGCCCGAGCTCCTCGTACACTCTCTCGTACGGCGCGCTCGCCCCGAACCGCTCGATCCCCATGACGACGCCGTCGTGCCCGACGAGGCGGTACCATGGCATCGGATGCGCGGCTTCCACGGCGATGCGCTTCACGCCGCGCGGCAGCACCGAGTCGCGGTACGCAGCATCCTGCTCGGCGAACAGCTCCATCGAGGGCACCGACACCGCGCGCGCCGCGATGCCACGCGCGGCGAGCTTCTGCTGCGCGGCCAGGACGAGCGCGACTTCGGAGCCGCTCGACATCAGCACCACGTGCGGCTTCGCGCCGTCGGCGGGGTCCGCGAGCACGTATGCGCCCTTCGCGACGCCGGCGGCGGGCCCGTACACCGAGCGGTCGATGTAGCCGAGCTTCTGCCGCGTGAGCACGAGGGCGGTGGGGCCGTCGGTGCGCGACAGCGCGGCGCGCCACGCTTCGGCGGTCTCGCTGGCGTCGGCCGGGCGGATGACCGCGAGGTTCGGGATCGCGCGCAGCGCGGCGAGCTGCTCGACCGGCTGGTGCGTCGGGCCGTCCTCGCCGAGGCCGATGGAGTCGTGCGTGAAGACGTAGATCACGCGCTGGTGCATCAGCGCGGCGAGGCGCACCGCGGGGCGGATGTAGTCCGAGAAGACGAGGAAGGTCCCGCCGAAGGGGATGACGCCGTCGTGCAGCGCCATGCCGTTCATGACGGCGCCCATGCCGAACTCGCGGATGCCGAAGTGCACGTAGCGCCCCGCGGGCTCGCTCTTCGAGAAGAGCGCGGCGCCCTTGAGCGTCGTGTTGTTGGAGCCCGAGAGGTCCGCCGAACCGCCGACGAGCTCGGGGATCACCGTCGCGAGGGCGTTGAGCACCACGCCGCTCGCGGCGCGGCTCGCGACGTTGCCGTTGGAGTTGCTGAAGGAGGGGATCGCCTCCTCCCAGCCCGCGGGCAGCTCGCCGTTCATGCGGCGCTCGAGCTCCTTCGCCAGCTCGGGGTGGGCGGCCTCGTACGCGCTCCACCGCGTGCTCCACTCCGCGTGCGCCTTCGCGCGCTCGCCGACCTGCTCCTCCCAGTGCCGCGTCGCCTCGGCGGGCACGTGAAAGGGCTCGGTGCTCGGCCAGCCGTAGGCTTGCTTCGTGAGCGCGATCTCGTCCTTGCCGAGGGGCTCGCCGTGCGCCTTCGCGGTGTCCTGCTTGTTGGGGCTGCCCCAGCCGATGTGCGTCTTCGTGACGACCAGCGTGGGACGCGCCCGGTCCGACTTCGCCTGAGCGATCACCTGCGCGATGGCGTCGACGTCGTTCACGTCGTCGAGGTGGAGCACCTGCCAGCCGTAGCTCTCGAAGCGCTTCGCGGTGTCGTCGCTGAACGAGAGGTCGGTGCTGCCGTCGATCGTGATCTTGTTGTCGTCGTAGAAGCCGATGAGCTTCCCGAGCCCGAAATGCCCGGCGAAGCTCGCGGCCTCGTGCGACACGCCTTCCATGATGTCGCCGTCGGAGCAGATGAAGTACGTCCAGTGGTCGACGACGTCGTGGCCGGGGCGGTTGAACACGGCGGCGAGGTGCTTCTCCGCGAGCGCCATCCCGATGGCGTTGCCGATCCCCTGGCCGAGGGGGCCGGTGGTGGTCTCGACGCCCTCGGTGTAGCCGTATTCGGGGTGGCCAGGGGTGCGGCTCTCCCACTGGCGGAACTGCTTGAGGTCCTCGAGGGTGACGTCGTAGCCGCTCATGTGGAGGCAGCTGTAGAGCAGCATCGACGCGTGGCCGCACGAGAGGACGAAGCGGTCGCGATCCCACCAGCCCGGCGCGGCGGGGTCGTGCCGCATGTGGCGCGCGTAGAGCGCGTAGCCGAGGGGGGCGAGGGCCATGGGGGTGCCGGGGTGGCCGGAATCGGCCTGCTGCACGGCGTCCATGGACAGGGTACGGATCACATCTATGGCCAACTGCTGTGGAGTCTTCACTGGGGGACTGGGTACTGGCTGGGAAGGGGGGCGGACGGGGGGAAATATACCGGATGGGGGATGCGGACCGGATACGGGATGCGGACCGGATGCGGGATGCGGGATGCGGAATGCGGACCACCCGCGACTGCGGACCGCGGACTAACGACGGGCAGCCGGACCGACGGGAACGCGAACGGTGGATGAAGGCGGCAACCCCGAGCTGCGCGCCTCCACCCACCGTTCGCGTTCCCCCTTCCACCCCACCACCCTGCCGAACTTCTCCCCGTCCTGTTCCCGCCTCCCGCATCCCGCATCCCGCATCCCGCATCCCGCACCCCGCACCCCGCACCCCA
>DASTYL010000201.1:0-13855 GCA_035764975.1 Gemmatimonadaceae bacterium
AGGTGCGCACGGCGGTCGCGGTGGACGCGCCCGGTGGTGGTGCGCCGCTCAGCGCGATCCTGCTCGCTGATCGGAACTGATCCACTCGGGGAGCTCTTGCTTCCCTCCGCGTTCTCCGCAGTTCAGGCTGTGCTGAAAAGCCTGAACCGCGGAGAACGCGGAGAACGCGGAGAATGCCGCCGGCGCGGGGTGCACCAGTGCCTGGGCCCCGGCCTCCTGGAGAGTGCCTATCGGGCTTGTCTCACGTACGAGCTTCGTGAGGCCGGCCTGTTCGTCGAGACGGAGGTCCCATTTCCGATCGAATACGAACGAATGCGCCTCGACATCGGCTATCGCGTGGACTTGATCATCGAGCGGCAACTCATCGTCGAGCTGAAGTGCGTCGCGAAGCTCATGCCGATCCACGATGCGCAACTGCTGTCCTACCTCAAGCTTGGCGGTATCAGTCTTGGATTGCTGCTGAACTTCCATTCCTATCGGCTGACGGACGGGATGAAGCGCATCGTGAACCAGATCTAGCCGTCGCTCCGCGTTCTCCGCGTGCTCCGCGGTTCAGGCTCTTGACGACAGCTCGAACCGCGGAGAACGCGGAGAGCGCGGAGAAGAACAAAGAATAAAGGCTTGTGACGATGCGCCCGATGTCCGACGAGAACGAGCTGGACCAGCTCCGCATCAGCTGCTTGTATGCTGCCGTTCGCTCCGCGTTCTCCGCGGTTCAGGCTCTTGACGACAGCTCGAACCGCGGAGAACGCGGAGAACGCGGAGTACCCCACGAAAGCGAAGAGCGCGAGGACCCCTGAAGGTCCCCGCGCTCTCGCCTGCGGCCGCACGCTCGCATTCGACTCGCGGCGCCTAATCCAGGTAGATGCCCGACCCGACGATGTAGGCCTCGGACCCGTGCTGGACCCGCCGGACGAACGTCCGCTTGCGCCCGGGCGTGTTGGTGCCGGGCTTGTACCAGTAGACGTCCAGCCACGCGCTGCCGTGCTGCAGCGCCAGGTCGATCTGGTCGCGTATGAGCGCCCTGCCGGTCAAGTCATGCAGGTCCATGAGGTTCCGCCCCTCGAGGCTCGGCTGCGCCGCGTTCACCAGCTCCACGCCATCGGTGCCCTGGACGAACACGTACGTGTCCATGAACACGAACGGCCCCGTGCGGTCGCGGAGCACGTCGAACGCCGCCGTGCCCCGCTCGGCGATGAGCGTCGCCGCGCGGTTCACCACGTCCTCGACGAAGGCCTTGTCCATGCGCAAGTTGTAGATGCCGCAGCCGACGATGTGCGGGGTGCCCGACGGGAACGTCACGCGCTTCACGAACGCCGACTTCCAGGCCGGGAAGACCGTATCGGGCAGGGGATACATGTAGTGGACCCAGCCCTCGCCGGAGGCGCTCGCACCGGCGTCGAGGATCATGCGGCCGAAGGGCCGCCCCAGCACGTCCTTGCGGCCGCTCGCGTCCAGCCCCTCGTTCTCGGGCTCCGTCGCGACGAAGGTGCGGCGCCCGTCCATCGCGACCACGAAGAAGTAGACGTCGTCGTGGAACCACTTCGAGCCCTTCGTCCGGAGCTCGGGGTACGCCTGCTCGCCACGCGCCGCCAGCAGCGCCGCGGCCTCGCCGACGAGCTGCATCAGTTCCGGCGCGGTCATCGTCGTGACGGGTCGGGCGTCCTTCGGCGCATCGGCGAGGTACACGCCGCACCCGACCACCATGAGCTGTCCGCCGACTTTCGCGGCATGCACGTAGGCGGACTTCTGCGTGGCGACGCTCTCGCCCGGCTTCGGCCACAGGTAGTCCACCCACCCCGCGCCGCGCGTCCGGACGACGTCAACCATCTCGCGATGCTTGTAGTTCCCGTGCGTGTCGATCATGTCCAGCACTGCACGCCCTTCCATGCCCGGGAAGGCCGGGTTGACGACTTCGATGCCGTCGTCCGCGCCGAACACGAAGATGTATGCGTCCTTCGCGCGGAACGGGCCTGTCGGATCCCGGAATGCGGGGAACGCCGCCTCGCCCCGCGCCTCGAGCGCCGCGACGGCGCCGGCGACCATGTCCATCACGAACGCGCGCTCCATGGCGTCGTTGTAGACGCCGCTGCCGACCACATAGCGCTCGCCGGACGGCGCCTGCACGAGTCGCACGTAGCTGCTCTTCCAGCGCGGCAGCAGCCCGCCCGGCACGAGCCACTGGTAGTGATACCAGCCCTCGGGCTTTTCGGGGACCGCCGTGGCGGCGTCGATCAGCCCCCGGATGATCGGCTTCCCGGCGATGTCCTTCAGGTCCATCACGTTGCGGCCTTCGAGCTCCGCGTCGGGATGCACGAGCATGCGCCCATTCGGCGCGAGCACGAAGACATACGTCTCGCCCCGACGCCAGCGGCCGCCGGGCACGCGGAGCTCGTCGAACGCCGCTTCCCCCGCGGTACGAACGAGCTCCGTCGCGTCGTTCACGAGCGCGACGAGCTCGCGCGTCTCCGGGTGCTCATAGCGCTGCGCGAGTGTGGCGGTGGACGGCATGTGCACGCCCGCCGCGGCGGGCGATTGCGTCGTCATGGTTCACCCCTGAGTGAAGTCGTCTGCGTCGGTGCGGGCAGGCGGACCAGTCGTCCCGTACGGGACTCGTAGTGCGCCACGCGCTCCCAGTGCGGCGCACCGCCGTCCATGCGAATGGCCCAGTAGGCGAAGTCGCCGTACTTGCGATCGCCCGCCGCGTTGAGCACGCACCACCCCGTCGCTCCGTAATGCGTGGACGCAGCCGTCGTGAACGCGTGCTTGAGCTTCTCGATGTCGCTCGTCGCGCCCGATGCCACGTAGCCCCTGGCGATCACCCACACCGCGTCGTACACGGTGAGCGCGTACGCATCCGGATCGCGGCCGGTGCGCGCACGAATCCGCTCGGCCAGTGGCTGCCAGATGTCGCGCGCGCCCTCCTCGACGGCGAACGCGGGCGAGGGATAGCCGACGCGGACGGCGAACTCGGATGCGGTACGATCACCTACTAATGCGGCGCTGTTCGCCACCCCGTCGCTGCCGTACCAGGCGACCGACCCGAGAATGGGATGAGGCGTGGCGGCACCAAAGAGCGCCACCACCTCATCGAAGGCGGCGAGGTAGACCGCGACGGCGCCCCTGCCGTGCTGGCGGATGGCGGCGTCCACCTGGTCGGCGAGATTGTCGGCGGTGGCGGTGAAGTCGGTCGTGTGGGCGTCGTACGCCAGACCTTCGAGCACCGTGCCGCCAAGCGCGGCGAAGCGGGCGCGGACCGCCGTCACCAGCCCTGCATTGCCGGGGTCGTCGCGCCAGACGGGGACGACCACTCGCACGCCGTCGTCCCACATCAGCGCCGAGATCGCGACGCCCTCCATGCTATCGGTCGGCGTGAAGCGGAACACGTTGTCTCCCGCGATCGCGAGCGAGCCGGCCGTGCTCGATTGGCTCACCAGCAGCAACCCGTTCGCGTCGACGAATGGCTTGAGCCGCGCCACCTCCGCGCTCGACTGCGGGCCGATCAGCAGCTGTATCCCTCGCGCGCGCAGCGCCTGCGCCTTCTGGAGCGCGGTGTCGGGATCGAGTCGCGTGTTCTCGACGGCAGCGGCGAATTCCAGGTCGGCAGCGTTGCCCGCGAGGTACTGGTTCACGTCCTCCACGGCGAGCTCCATCGCGGCCTTGCTCGCCTCTCCAAGCGTGGACCAGTTGCCGGTGAGGTCGAACAGGCCGCCGAGAAGCACCACGCGCCCGCGTGGAGGGGCGGTGGACTCTGTGCAGGCGGTCAAGGGGGTGAGCGCGATGCCGGCGAGCGCAGCCAGCGCGGTCAACATGGGCCACATGCGTCGCGGCAGTCGGATGTTCGGCACGGAGCACCTCCGCGTGCGGTATGGGTGATGGCGGCAGCTGCCGCTCAGGACGTCAGCGGTCGCGGTTTGCGGTCGATGCGTGCGTGCTTCCGAGGCCGTACCACCAGCCGCTGATCTGCGACCTGCGATAGAGCACCGTGCGGCGGCCGCCGCGGAACTCGTACGTCACGACCCCCTCGCGACCGGCGAGTATCTCGGTGAATGCGCGCCGCATCCCCGCGTCGCCGAGTCGCATCGGCTCGGTGAAGATCAGCGTGGAATCGGAGTGGATCGCGCCCAACGGCTGGGTGTCCACGGCGAAGAAGAAGAGCCCGTCGTCGAGGCCGCCCATCTCCCGGCGGAGGAGCGCGCTGAGGCTGTCCAGGTGCACGGAGCCGCCAAGCACCCCGACCACCGCGCTGTCGCGGCCGCGAACGGGGACCGCCACGATCGCAGTGTTCCGCCGGGTGCTGCGGCTCACGACGAGGTCGCCGACGATCGTGCGCCCGGCGAGCACGCGGGAGAAATACGGGCGGTCGGCGAGATTCGCCGGCGCGCGCCCCTGCGCCGTCGTCCAGTAGCCCCCGTCCGGCTCGGCGTACCACAGCGCGGCGGGGACGTTCACCCGGGCCGCGGCGGCCAGCGGGGCGCGTATGCGCTCCCAGTCGCCCGAGCGCACGGCATCCGACGTGGCGAGCGCCGCGAGGATGTCGGCCAGCTTCTGCATGTGCGCGTCGCTCAGCGCCGTGAGCGCGTGCAGCGCGATCCGGCCGTCGACAGTGAACGCGGGTGCCGCGGCGGAGTCCGCGGCGCGTGTCGTGGCCGCAACTTGCTGGGCGGGGGCCCGACTGGCGCCGAGAACGAGGGCGGCGCCCAGCGCAGCCCCGATCAGCGACCGCAGCCCCGATCGTCTGCGGCGTGAAGTGCGCGACATCGTCGCCTCCTGTCGCCGATCCGCCGTGCACCCCCGCGCTCCACGTCGGCGTCGTGAAGTGGCGGGGCGTCGTCAGTGCCGGACGATGGCGGCGATGCGATGGCCGCGCGTCAGGGAAGCGGGGAAGGCGGCGTAGGGGGTCCTTGAGCGGAGGGGCGAGCGCGACCACGTATTCGAGCCGGCGGTCGAACCGTATGACTGCCGACGCCGCTTGAAATCAACCGTGCTCCCCCGTCGAGGGTGCGGACGCCGCCAGGTGAGGCGCGTCGCATGTCAGGGGTAGCTGTTTCTCCGCGTCCTCCGCGGTTCAAGCCGTGTCAAAGCATGAACCGCGGAGAACGCGGAGAACCCCGCGAAAAAGAGAGCGCGAGGACTGTTGAAGGTCCGCGCGCTCTCTCGCCCGGCGGAAATGCTTACGTCCGCACCAGCTTCTTGTACGCCTGCTGGTCAGCAGCATCGCCTGTCCGATTCCGCGTTACGTGGCGTGACGCTCGGCGTTCGATCTGTAGACAGTGGATCCCCGGATGGCGGAGAGACGGTGGCAAGCCTCTATCCAGCCCAACCTTCGGATCGCACTATTACGCCGCTCAGGCAGCCGGTTGCCCGCGCACCGCGGCATCCGCTGCCCAACACCCATCCGAACACTGCTTTGTGCGTGATATGCGAAACTCACACATCCTTCGCCCGCTTGCCGTGGTCCTCGTCCTGGCGTCATCCGCGTGCAGCGAACCGGCGGGTACTCCGTCGCGACCGGTCGCTGCCGAGCTGCGGCTAGTCGCCGGCGGGGATCAAGTCGGCAATCCGCTGGAAGCGCTGCAGCACGACGTGACGATCCGCGTGCTGGACGGCGACGGTGGCGCCATCCCCGATGCTGCAGTGGCGTTGACGATCGTCGCCGGCGATGGCCTCCTGTCGGCGCAGCGGATCAATGCTGATGCCCAGGGTACTGTTCACGTTCGCTGGACGCTTGGCCCACGCACAGGAGCGCAGCAGATGCGGGCCTCGGTCGTCGGCGCGGATTCGGTCCATACCCTCGTCGCGGCCACCGCCCGCCAGCAGCTCCTGGTGAGTCTCCAGGGCAGTGCGCTCACCCTTGTCAACCTGGAGAACACCGCGCAGAAGACCCTCTTCGCCCAGGCGGCGGCAATGGATGCCGCCTGGTCGCCGGACGGCCGCAGGATCGCATTCACGGGTCGGCCGGACAACGGCGTAAACGACCGCATCTACATCATGAATGCCGACGGTACCGGCGTCACGCCGGTCTCCACGCCCGGCGCGGCGTTCGACAGGGAGGTGGACTGGTCTCCGGATGGGAAGCGCCTCGTGTTCACCCGCGTTCTCGACGGTGCCTCGCGCGTCTTCGCGATCGATCCGGACGGCAGGAATCTCACGCAGCTCAGCACCTCCCAGTCCGGCACTCCGAGATGGTCTCCGGACGGGTCGCGGATCGCGTACTCCGTGCAGAGTGCTTCCCACTGGTCGATGGAGATCGCGGTGATGAACGCCGACGGGACGGGCGCACGGTCACTCACCGCGAATCAGACCGACGATCTGGGGCCCGACTGGTCCCCCGACGGGTCGCGGCTCGTCTACCATGGGTGGCGGGAGGGGCGGCCACGTCTCTTCATCATCAACGTGGACGGGACGGGCGACCGGCTGCTCACCAGCGACGTGCCGGCCAATCACCTCTATGACGCCGAGGCGGCGTGGTCGCGTGACGGCGCAGTGATCGCGTTCGGGCGGGCGACGGACGATCCTGCCGGCACGACGTATTCCACCGGCCTGTACACGATCCGCCCGGACGGCACCGGCCTGACCGAGGTCGCGAGAGCCCAGGGAGCGATGGACAGCCCACGCTGGCGTCCCTGAGGGTGCACCTGCGCGCGATTGGGGATGCGACGAGCGGCCGGGAAGAGTTCCCGGCCGCTCCCGGCTGGTCGGCGTCCGCTCTTCACGTCCTCGATGTACGACTGGTAGTTCCCCTCGAACATGGACGCCCCGTCCACCCGGACTTGTGGCAGCGTGGCGTCACGCCACGTTACCGCCCGTGTGAACGCCTCTTGCGCTCGGTACACGCGCAGCCAGATATAGGCGCACGAGCGGCCGGTGCCCCCAGCCGGTCGTCCCGTACCTCCCGTCCCCGCCGCCTTCCTCCCATGTCGATCCGCCACCGCGTCTTCGCCCTCACGGGTGCGGCGAGCATCGTGCTCGCCCCGGCGCTGGCCGCGCAGTCGCCCGTCGTGACACCCAAGGGCGACCCCTCGGTCCGTGCCGATTCCATCTACCGTCTCGCGAGCACGCCGGAGGCGAACCCCGACCTCCAGTCGCTCGTGCTCCTCGACGACGGCATCGTCCGCCTCGAGCCGGACGGCCGGGCGACGAGCACGTACCGGCAGATCATCCAGGCGCTCACCGAGGACGCCGTCGAGAACATGCAGGAGCAGTCGATCTCCTGGGTGCCTGGCCGACAGCAGATCCGTATCAACTGGCTGCGCGTGGTGCGGCCGGACGGTACCGTCATCAGCGCCGAGCCGGCGCAGGTGCAGGATTCCGACGTACCCGCCGAGCTGCGCGACCCGGTCTACTCCGACCGGCGCGTGCGGCGCATGTCGCTCGCCGGGGTGGCGATCGGCACCATCGTGGACTTCAGCTTCACGATCATCGACACGAAGCCGTATCCGCCGAATGATCACTACGCGACGTGGAGCGTCAGCATGGGATCGCCGGTGAAGCGCTCGCGGCTGATCCTCGACGTGCCGACGAACCTCGCGCCGACGATCGTCGAGACGAACCTGAACTTCAAGCGCAGCGAATCCGTCGCCAAGGGCCGGCGGGTGTACACCTGGGCAGCCGCGGACGTCCCGCGCGTGAAGCCGGAGCAGTACGCCGCCGATTCCAACGACGTGTACATGCACCTGGCGTACGCGCTGCCGCGCACCTGGGCCGACGTGGGGCGGTGGTACGGCGCCGCGTCGAAAGACCGCTACACGCTCGGCGAGACGGCGCGCGCGCGGATCGCCGAGGCGGTGCGCGGCGCCGCCTCGCGCGAGGACTCGCTGCGCCTGCTGCACAAGCTCGTCGCGCAGGATATCCGCTACGTCTCCGTCTCCCTCGGCAACGGAGGCTACGTGCCGCGGTTGCCGGAGGAGGTCGTGACGACCGGATTTGGGGACTGCAAGGACAAGGCGACCCTGTTCGTCGCGGCGCTGCGCTCGTGGGGGATCCGCGCGCACCCCGTGATCCTGCGCACCGCCACGGTGGACCGCCGGCTGCCGTCGCTCCTGCAGTTCAACCACGCGATCGCGGCGATCGAGACGGCGGACGGCTACCGCTACACCGACCTCACCGCCGCGTTCACCCCGTGGGGCGAGCTCCCGTACGGCCCGCAGGGGGAGTTCGCCCTCGTCGTGCGCGACGACGATCGCGTGGACGAGGTGACCATCCCGCGCGAGCCGGTGGAGAGCAACCGGTCGTGGGTGCACATCGCCGGCGCACTCGACACGGCCGGCGTGTTCAGCGGATGGTACGAGCAGGGCGCGAGCGGGATCGAGCAGGGGCGCCTCCGCGATGCGCTGTCCGCCCCACTCGACTCGACACGCCGCGACGAGGTCACGCGCGGGCTCGCGACGAGCATCTACCCGACGATGACGGGTGACAGCCTCGCGGTGTTCGTGGGCAAGGACCTCCAGGCGACCCCGCGCATCGCACTGCGGGTGCGCGGCGGCCGCGCGGCGACGAAGGCCGGCCCCTCGATCATCCTCAGCCTGCCGCTCGGCAACATGGAGTCGATGGCGGCGCACGCCGACCAGCTCGAGACGGAGCCGCGTCGGTTCACCATCAACGCGGAGGCGGTGGCCGGTCCCACCCTCCGGGAGACCGTCATCCGCATGACCCTGCCCGCAGGGTGGAAGGCGCAGCTCCCCGCGGGCGTGCGCGCGACCAGCCCCTTCGGGGAGTTCCACGCGATCTACGAGCAGAACGGCCGCGAGCTCGTGATTACCCGCCGCACCGTTGGCGCCCGAGGGGTGTACGCGCCCTCCCGGCTGCCAGAGCTCACCGCCTGGCTCCGGGCGATGGCCAAGGAGGACACCCGCTTCATCGCTATCAGCACGAACTGACCGGCGGCGCGCTGGCGACCGGTCAGTTCGTGGACGCCGTCACGCGAATCGGCGTTCATCTTGGTGTGATCCCGCAGCATCTCCCGGGAGTGCACGAAGCCGCAGGGCGTCGGGCACTCCCGGTTGGATCTGCGTGAGGCATCGGACGATGCTGCCCTGCCCGACTAGCTCCGCACCAGCTTCTTGTACGCCAGCCGGTGCGGCTGGTCCGCATCCGCTCCCTTCCGCTTCTTCAGGTCCTCGATGTAGCCCTGGTAGTTCCGCTCGGACTACGCTTGGTGAAGCGTTGTTCAGTCGTTCCAGGGTGCTATTTCAGAGGGAGGAACCGGTTACCTCGTGTAGTTCGTCCCTGTCATCGGCATTTGCCGTGACACGCCCCATTGTCACGGATTTCGCCGTCGTTCATTAACAGCATGCGGCGCGGCCGCAGACGACGACGGGGGCGAGGGGCGCCCGGGGGGAACCGCGGTCAGCGCGGCGCCACGGCGAGAACCGTCTCGTCGGCGCATGCGGCGAGCCCTGTTGCTCCGACAAACCAGACGCTTGTCCCGAAGTTCCGCTGGCCAGTCGGCGAGAGGAGCACCTCGAGGCGGTCGTTGGACAGGATCGAGTTCCGGAGCGGTGCTCCCCGCGCGACGAGCGTCGTCGGCACGCTGCCGGTCTTGAAATGCTCCGCCCGGTCGAGCGACGCGATCCACAGAACGTCGCCCGTCGCCGGATCCAAGGCGGCGATCTTCACCTGCCAGATATTCATCGCCACCCACCGGGCATAGCCTGCCAACGGGTCCGAGTCGTCGCGGTCGATGTACGGATTGGCGGCTTCGGGGGCCCGAGCCAGTTCCACATCCACATCAATCGCGAACGCCTCGCCACCGCGGGATCGGCGCAGTGTGACCTCGACCCTCCGCACCTGCGGCGGCGAGACTGTGTCGAGCTCCTCCCGCACGTCGCGTCCGTGCCGATCGCGCGGATCGCGCCGCCAACCACTCACGGTGACCGTGATCTCGTTCCGAGAATCGTCGCGATCGGTCAGCGTGACCTTGGCACCGGGCGGGTTCGTGAACGAGATCAGCTTGTCGTCGCGCTTGTCGGCATGGTGGAGGATCCATCCCAGCCCCGGCCGGAACACGACGTGAAAGACGTGTGGGTCGTTGTAGATCGATGGGTGCTTTGGCTCCACGATCGCCAGCGGCGCGGCGCCAAGATTCGGGCCGAGGAGGTCCGCTGTCGCCTTCCAGTCCACCCTGCGGTGCTTGATTTCCAGGACCTTCCCCCGGTCCTCCCATACGGCGGCGGCGATCATTTCGTCCGTGAGGCTCTCGTGCGGTTCCAGCAACACCTCATAAAATTGCACGCGCGACCGCACGGGCTCGTACACGCCGAGGTGGCTGAAGCGGTCCATGTGCTCGTAGACGTCGGCGCGCACGAAGGACCACGGATGATCGTAGCCGCGCGCGGGCTTTCCGCCGGCGCTCGCGGCCAGTTCGCCAGCAGACGGCTGCTCCTGCCCGTCCGCCGGCAGGTAGCGCTGGAACCAGCGCCCCCGCACGCGTTCCGCGCCATCGCGATAGTCACCGCGCAGCACGATGCTCGAGTCCTCGCGGGCCACGACGTCGTCGGCGTACGCCACCAGCTCCGGTCCATCGTGCTCGGAGTCGGTTGACAGCCGCACCACGGCACCCTGCGGAAACGGGCGCCAGCGCCAACTGCGATCGAGCGTCGGCCACGACCAGTGGATCGAATACAGCTCGCGGCGTGCTCCCCCCGTGGCCGCCGGGTCGTGGCCCGAGACCACGACGATCTGCCGCGCGACGCCCATGCGGCTCCACGGCATCAGGTGCCCCGCCTGCATCGGGCACCAGAAGCGGTCCCGCTGGAAAGGGAGCTCGGGATAGTAGTCGCCCGGGCGATCAGCGACGGCCATCACTCCCGGCCCGAACTTGACCTTGAAGTCGTGGTCGTCGGGATGGAGGACGCGCCACCGCTCGGTGAACGCGAACTGCTCGTCGCTCCAGAGGATTGCAAATGCGTCAGCGAGCGAGGCGCCGTCGCGCGTGCGCTGCTCGAGCTCTTCGCGCGTCAGAAGCTGCACGAGCTGGTAGTAGATGCACGTCCCGTCCACCCACCCGCCATAGTCAGCTACGGGACCGTTTGCGAGCTGAAACGCATCCTCGTAGTCGGCCAGTCCCGTGAGCCAAGCGGTCGACGTCAAAGCCAGGCTGCTCGAGGTCAGCGCGTCGATCTCGCCGCCGAAGCGCGCGTCGTACTGCTCGTGGAGATGTGACAGCCCCACCCCGAGTCCCAGTACGGCCGTGTAGCGGACTGACTTGCGTGCGCGGCCCGAGAACGGCACCGCGTTCGACGCGTAGGTGACGTGGGTGTAGGTGGGGAACCGGGTTTTCGGCGGGTCGGCGGTGTCCCGGTTGGGGCGTGCGTCGATGAGCTGCCAGACGCGTGGCGGTAAGAGCACGTCGGCCTGCAGGAGCCCGAGCCGGGCCGCGCCCAGGCGATACGCACGGCGGAAGAGCGGGAAGCGCTCCGTTGCCGGATGCACCTCGTCATCCCCGGGGACTACGAGCGGTGCGAGCAGGTCGAGGAGTCGCGCACCCGCCTGGCCCGCCTCGGGGTCGAGCTTGAAGTAGCTCTGCGGGAGAAGGACCGGCGTGCCGTTCACCGGGTGGACGAACGGCATCCCCGTCAGGAGGATGAAAATGTCCTCGGACTCTTCCCGCTTCGCGATGGCGCGATCGCCGCTCGCGGCGATCATGTCGAACTTGGGGGGCGGCCCCCACGTGCCCAACCGACGCGCGTCGTAGGATACGCTCAGAGGGTATCCGGTCGGCTGCGCGTAAGGCGGGAGGTCGATGGGGTCGGGCACCACCGGAACCATCGGTTGTCCTTCCCTGGCCATGTGCGCGACCCCGTCGTCGTCGATGAGGTAGCGCACGCGGACGCCCTCCTCGTCGTAGGGATCGCGGAGGTCCCTCGGGCGACGGAGATCGGTCGCCAGGACGAAGCTGTGCGCGCGGGCCACACGGACGGGAGTGGATGGTACTTCGCCGAGGGTCGCAGTGCCCGAGATCGGCCCCGGCCCGAACGAGTCGCCCAGCCAGCCGACGATTTCGGGGTAGAACGCGTCTAGTACCAGACCGACCAACCCGCCGATGATCGCGCCGTTGATCGCGCCCATGATGCCGCCGATGAGGGCGCCGAAGAACGCGCCGAGAACCGCGCCGACCAATCCACCGGCGAGGAATCCGACGATTGCTCCGGCGATCGCACCTGCGACGGCGCCCGCGATGGCCCCGAGCACGGCGCCGACGACGATACCGACGAAGCCACCATTCCGGCCAAGGTCATCGGCGAGCGTCTGCAGGGCCGCGGCCGCGGTCTCCGCCGCGTCGACGGTGACGCAGACCGTCTCCCACACGGTGACGATGACAGTGACCCAGACCGATTCGATCCACGTGCTTACCGTGCAGAGCCAGCGGATCGGGTTCCACCACGGGGTCTCCGCGCAGTCCTCGCGCTTCCGCTCCACGTCCTGCCGTCGCTGCTCCTCGTACTGCCGCGCCTCATCGTGGCATTCCTGCGGCATCGCCGTCCGGGGCTGGGTAGTGCGTGCAGGCAGCGACCCGGCGTCGGGTGCTGGCGGTCAAGCGGCGCCCTCGCGCGCTCGCACTTCGGTTCAAGGGCCCAACGGTACCGCGGGAGGGCCGTACGGTCCAGCCGGCGCCCTCGGAACGGGTTGGATCTCGCGGAGAGCGCTCGTCGTCGCGCCGTCGAGGTCCGGAACAGGGCTCACCCATCCGAATGGCTTCGAGATCGAACCTGCGTGGGAAGATACGATACGGGGGTGACGGAGCCTTCCGTCACCCCACGGGCACAATCTTCCCGCTGAGCGGGGCCTACGTCCGCACCAGCTTCTTGTACGCCAGCCGATGCGGCTGGTCCGCATCCGCGCCCTTCCGCTTCTTCAGGTCCTCGATGTAGCCCTGGTAGTTCCCCTCGTGCCACACCACCTCGCTGTTCCCCTCGAACGCGAGGATGTGCGTCGCGACGCGGTCCAGGAACCAGCGGTCGTGCGAGATGATCACCGCACAGCCCGCGAAGTCCACGATCGCTTCCTCGAGCGCGCGCAGCGTATCCACGTCGAGGTCGTTCGTCGGCTCGTCGAGCAGCAGCACGTTGCCCCCCTGCATCAGCGTCTTCGCGAGGTGCAGCCGGTTGCGCTCACCGCCCGACAGGTTGGCGACGAGCTTCTGCTGGTCCGCGCCGCGGAAGTTGAAGCTGCTCAGGTACGCGCGGCTGTTGATCTCCTTCTTCCCGACCATGATCTGCTCCTGGCCGCCGGAGATCTCCTCCCACACCGTACGCTTCCCCTCGAGCGTGCGCGTCTGGTCCACGTACTCGAGCTGCACGGTCGAGCCGATCTTCAGCGTGCCGTCGTCGGGCTGCTCCTTCCCCATGATCATGCGGAAGAGCGTCGTCTTGCCGGCGCCGTTGGGGCCGATGATGCCGACGATGCCGCCGGGCGGCAGCCGGAAGTTCAGGTCGTCGAACAGGAGCTTGTCGCCGAACGCCTTCTTCAGGTGCTCCGCGATCACGACGTCGTTGCCGAGTCGCGGCGCCGGCGGGATGACGATCTCGTTCTGCGTCACGCGCTCCTGCGCGGCTTCGCTCGCGAGGTCCTCGTAGCGCTGGATACGCGCCTTGTTCTTCGCCTGGCGCGCGCGCGGCGCCATCCGGACCCACTCGAGCTCGCGCTCGAGGGTGCGCTGCCGCGCGCTCTGCGCCTTCTCTTCCTGCGCGAGCCGCTGCCGCTTCTGCTCGAGCCAGCTCGAGTAGTTGCCCTCGAACGGGTAGCCCTTGCCGCGCTCGAGCTCGAGGATCCACTTGGCGACGTTGTCGAGGAAGTAGCGGTCGTGGGTGATCGCGACGACGGTGCCGGCGTAGTCCTGCAGGAAGCGCTCGAG